>NZ_JBFSVK010000018.1:0-118721 GCF_041467855.1 Vibrio sp. 10N.247.311.51
CTAGAAGCTAGAAGCTAGAAGCTAGAAGCTAGAAGCTAGAAGCTAGAAGCTAGAATGGAACGCTTAAGAGTTCGCTTTAATGGCGAAGAGACAAAGTGATGAAGTGAACTCTGTTGGTCGAATAGCTGCCAGAAGGCTGAAATAGTCCTGAGTCAGCATTAATTTCACCATGGCCTAAATCTTGGTATTGGTAGCTCAACCCAAGATGTAAGTCATTGGATATCTTCTTCTCAGCACCGAATCCGATACGCCACTGTTTATCGAGCGGGAGTAACACATCTCTGTTTTGACTACTTACAGGGCTCGTGTCACCGCTCAGCCCGCTGTACAGCAACCAATCCTCATATGCATATTCCACACCAATCCCAAGAGAGTAGGTGGTTGAGTATTTGTCATCATAATCTTGCCATGTCTCCATGTTGGAGCTGAGTAGAAGGTTTAAGTCTTCATTTAATGAATGTTTCAACCCTAAGTTTAAGCTTCGAACCCACGTCAGTTCAGAGCTAATTCCAAAAACGTTGGCGTTATCTAGGGAAAGGTCGTGATCAAATTGGCCCTGATAACTGACACCCAATTGTGTGTTGTCACTGATGTGGTGATTGAGACTCAGGCCGAACCCTAGATCAAGGCTATCTCCTTGAAGTTCGCGACCGTTCAAAGCTTGAGTCTCAAGCGCTGCGTGCTGCAATATTAAAGAACCACCAATAGACAGTTGTTCATTGACCTGATATGACAATGAGGACGTTAAGTTGAGTGCCGAAATGCTGTTTTCTTTGATCAATAAAGCGGGGTGTGCGCCAACGCCGTGTGAGTATTCGACGCCAGTACCGCCTGCTGCGTGCAATGCTGCGCCGACGACCCATTGGTCATTTAACCTTGATGCGTAAGACAGGTGAGGGAGAATATCGGTGCTGTTTCCTGTGGTCGAAGCCGAGTTATCGTCACGAACAAAAGTGGTTTCAACATCAAGGTATTGAACGCCGAGAATCCAAGCGCTTTCTTCAATGGCTGATAACCCCGCAGCATTGGTGATCACGGCGGATGCATCGTTCGCGGTTACGTTCCCTGTGCCTGCCGTGCTGACGCTTTTAGTGGTCGCAATTTGAGATAGATTTAACCCTCCCGCGTGAGCAAGAGAGCTGACTATCCCTGTTACTAACAGAGACAGTGTGATGAAAGGTGTTTTCAAGAATAGAACCTTATTTTCAGTGTATGAGTTATGTTGCTAGCAGTTTGAGTCATGTATTTAGGGATAAAACGAATTGCCACGAGCGAACATTAAGAACGCCGTGGCAATTGACTTGATCGACTTAATTGCCTTAGTTGGATTAATCGAAGTAATTAACTTAATTGAGGCTAGAGCTTTTCAACTTGTGGCAGTGGGTATTCATTGTCGAGAACGGCTTGAGTTGGCTCATACAGGCGCATGTGAAGATAGAAGTCATCTTGAGGTGCGGGTAGCCAGTTACACGTCGGGTCGGACGGTTTTACGTATTGAATGCATATTGGCAAGGTGCCGTCTTCTGCGTATTTCAGCTCATCTTTACGATTGGTTGAGATGGAGTAACGTTGAATGAAGTTCTCAACCATGAACAGGTTTTTAGCGTCGTACATGGTCAAAGACCAAAAGGCGTCAGCGGGTGCATCGGCAGGCATGGTCATTCGATATTGATTGTCTCCCGACAGCTGCTCACCATTCGAGTCTGTGTATCGATTTGGGTAGAGTGCTCGCTCTGGCACATTCAAACCAGCCGCACGCATATTGATGCTCGCTCGGCTCAGGTAATCATTTCCGTAGCGGCCACCCTCGTACATCATCGACCAGCCATTATTGACATCACCGATGCTTCGACCTGCGTATTGAATGATCTGTTGTGAAGACTCAATCGCGCGCATTAGCCCTTTTTTCTGTGCTGAGGTTAGCGCTTCCGGGTTAAAGGGGGTCGATCCTCCAATACCAATTTGTTGGAATTGATCAACAATGGCAGCATCTTCTGGAATCGGGTTTTTACGTAGTTCACGGTCAATTAGCGAATACCACTCTAACCCTTCAGGCCTCGCCATGGGTGGGATGCGACCTGTCGAAGCTTTAAGTTCTACGATGTCATGCTCTGCGCCAAGCTGATCAAGTGGGTAGCTGAGGAATTTATCGTGAGTAACCAATGCGTCATTGAGATCTTGCTCGCCAAATACGCCCGTTCGTTGAATTAACCAAACCATAGGAGTGCGAGACTCTACGACACGATCAATCCCCTCTGGCACTTCGCCAGCCCATCCTTTGTTGACCAAAAGCACTTTTGAACCTTGGTCGCCAACATTCTTCACGTGCAGATCTTCAATCGAATCTGAGTAAGCATCCAATAGCTGAACAATGTAATAACGGTTATCGGTGCGAGGAATATCAATCACCATTGGACCCGATAAATCCAGATCGTAGTGAGCTTGTGAGTAGAGCGTATCGTTGTTGACGGTCGGTACAATTCTATCCTGAGGACCGGATAGAACGCGTGTTTTACCCATCTCATTCAATGGTGCCATGGCGTTGTCCATCGGCGCATCAACAGATGTGGTCGTTTGCCTAACCGCTGCCACGGTTAATGGGCCTGTACCATAGATAAATGCTTGAACACCGAGATTGTAAGCGAGCTCTTCTTCAGGATTAATAGATTGTTGGGCAAGGGATGGCATCGCGATAATACTGGACAAAGAACACACTAAACTGGTCAGTACACTTTTCTTATAGAGGAGCTTTCTCATGGAACACCTTAGATCGTAGGAACAGAATTCGGCATTTATCATATGAGCAAGTGAGATTAAGGAGTGTAATAGCCGATATTAAGGATGTTAATAGTATCTTTTTACCCTTCAAGTACTTGTTTTAATTAACATTGATTTAGGGTGGTGATGCGACTCTACGACGTGTGCAGGTAGTGTGCTTGAGGCGCTATTGTTTGATTGATTTTCGGTTGATATGTTGGCAAAAAAGTACGGGAATCGATATGAATACATCTACTTATCCTTTTAGCTTATTCATTAAAGCAGAAGGGGCTCAATGTAATCTGGATTGTAGCTACTGCTATTATCTCAATAGACAAGATGTTGATAAGAGGTCTTCAATGTCTTTGGACATGATGGAGCAAATTGTCGGTGCTCATATCGACGCGCAGCCAATGAAAGATCAGCAAGTGGACTTTATCTGGCATGGTGGCGAGCCTATGTTAAGAGGGCTCGATTTCTATGAAGCTGCGATGAAAACGCAGGCAAGCAAAGCGACTACCAAGCTCGTCGTGAATACGATGCAGACCAATGGAACCATGATTAACGATCGTTGGGCGAGTTTCTTTGCTAAACACAATTTCATGATGGGCATCAGTATCGACGGGCCCAATATCTTGAATGACATCGCTCGGATCGACAAAAATGGCGAGTCGTCTTTTGAACGCACAATGCGTGGGATGTCTTATCTAAAGAAGCACAATGTTGATTTTAATACGTTAACGGTCGTGAACAATAAAACCTACAAACACGGTAAAACGATCTATCAGTTTTTGGTTGAAAATGGCAGTGGTTACATGCAGTTTCAGCCTTGTATCGATCATGAGTTGGACAGGCGAACAGGGCATGATTGGTCGTTAACGGGCGAGCAATGGGGGCAATTTCTTTGCGACTTGTTTGATGCATGGAGCGCCAATGATGTCGGTAAAGTGTATATCCAGTTTTTTGAAAACTGTTTAATGGTGTTGATGGGTTACCAAAGCCAAATGTGTCATCACAGCGCGACTTGTGGACAGCAATTAATGGTTGAGCATGACGGCAATGTTTACAGTTGTGACCATTATGGGTATCAAGATCATCAATTGGGCACCATGAACAGTGATAAGCTTGCAACCATGGCGAGCTCACCAGAACAAATCGCGTTTGGCACCAACAAATATGAAGAGCTAAACAGCACTTGCCGACGTTGCGATTTTGTTGAACTCTGCCAAGGTGGTTGTCCTAAAAACAGAATAGCAACAACCGAAGATGGCAGTCCGATGAATCATTTATGCCAAGGGTATGAGATGTTTTTTCGTCACGCATTACCCAAATTATTGCCTATGGTAGAAGCGATGAAAAAAGGGTATTCGCCAGCGTACTTTCCACTTTTTTAAATCATTTGGAGTAGGGCATGACCAAAGACCTAAACTTACTGCGGCTCATTTTGGTGCTTAATGAAACTCGTCAAACGGTGAGTGCAGCCAAAGCCTTGAACGTAAGTCAGCCGACGATCAGTGTCATGCTTCGTAAGCTCAGAGAACAATTTGATGATGAGTTGTTTGTTCGAGATAAAGCAAGGCTTGAACCCACTCCAAAATGCTTGAAGCTTATCGAAACCTTGCCTCTGCTATTAGAGCAACTAGATAACCTTTACATACCCAATGATGAGTGGGGCTTGGAAGATTTAAGAGGGGAGATTCAAATCATGCTGCCTTCCCCGCTGTTGATCCCAGTGGGTGTGCCACTAATCAAAAAGCTGACCAAAGAAGCGCCGCAAGTGACGTTCCAATGCTCGCCTTGGTTAGATAATGGTGTGCAGTCTCTAGAGACCAACCGAATGTGTTGGGGAGTGAGCTATCTTCCTATGGACGTCAATAAAACCCTGACTGAACGCCCAGTTGGTTTTGATAAGTTCATGTTGGTGCTAAGAGCTGACCACCCAATTAAAGGCAATTCCCTTGAGGACATTCTGAAATACCCACTCTGTATCAATATGATCCCTGGTTACATTCAGCCGTCCAAGACGGAAATGTTGATCAAAAAATATGACTTAGATAAACACATCGGGCTCAGAAGTAACAATATGAATTTGATGCTAGAAGTCGTTAAGGACAGCGACTTCATCTATATAACATCGTCGAAATGCCGCTATTTGCTTGATCACTGTTATCGTTGTATCGACTTACCGCCGGAACTGTTGAAAGACACCTATCGTCGAGAATTGGCACTGTTTACCCATCAAGCAAACCGCAATAACCCGTTCACGGATTGGCTTCAAAATGAAATTACGTCGATTATTCAATCCTAGTGTCACGCTACTATTCCTTTTAAATAACTCCCCTTTCTAACGGCCACTATTAATAATCGTAATAGTGGCTATCAAGCCATTTTTGGCGTCTTTCTTATAGCATTTACCTCAACAACGGTTCGCTGAGACATGCACAATTTTCGTTGTGACTTCAGCGATTTACTCATAGTGAATGAGGGTTATAAATGTATAAGTCTTTTGTTAAATCCGCTCTGGCGCTTTCGGTATTGGCGAGTGTCAACGTACATGCAGCGAGCCAACCCAATGTGGTTGCCATCATGCTCGATGATGTGAGCCCTACGGATCTGTCTGCCTACCACCGCGGTTTAGGCGCGGTGGATACGCCGAACATTGATCGAATTGCCGAACGCGGCATGATGGTCAGCGACTACTACGCACAAGGCAGCTCTACTGCGGGGCGATCTGCCTTTATCACGGGTCAATATCCATTCCGAACAGGCTTAACGTCTGTCGGTCAGCCGGGTTCTTCACTTGGCCTTCAAAAAGAAGATCCAACCCTAGCCGAAATGTTGAAAGACAAAGGCTATGCGACCGTGCATGTCGGTAAAAGTCACCTAGGCGATAACAATAGTCACCTGCCAACGGTGCACGGCTTTGATGAATTCTTCGGTTTCCTTTACCACCTTAATGTTATGGAGATGCCTGAACAGCCTGAATTCCCAACAGACCCTAACTTCAGAGGTCGCCCTCGCAATGTTCTTCACACTGTTGCTACCGAGAGTGTGGACATGCAAGAAGACCCAAGATTTGGTGTGGTTGGAAAGCAAACGATTGAAGATAAAGGTCCTTTAGGCGCTAAACGCATGCAAACCGTTGATGGCGAATTTTTGGAGTTTGCTACGAATTGGCTTGATAGACATGAAGCAGAGAAAGACGAACAGCCTTACTTCATGTGGTACAACCCGACTCGTATGCACCAAAAAACACATGTGCGTCCGGAGTACCAAGGCGCGAGTCAAATCAACACTTACTACGATGGCTTGATCGAACTGGATGACCAGATCGGTGTGCTGCTCGATAAGCTTGAAGATTTGGGCGAAATCGACAACACCATCATTCTCTTCACATCTGACAATGGCGTAAACCTAGATCACTGGCCTGATTCCGGCTCTGCCTCATTCAGAGGGCAAAAAGGCACGACATGGGATGGCGGTTTCCGTGTGCCAATGCTGGTCAGCTGGCCAGATAAAATCCCTCAAGGTGAATACACCGATGGCTTCATGACTTCTGAAGACTGGGTGCCAACCATTATGGCTGCAGTGGGTGAAGGCGACATTAAGCAAGAGCTGCTAGATGGAAAAGAGTTAAATGGCGAGCGTTACCAAGTTCACTTGGATGGTTATAACCAGTTGGATATGTTGACCAAAGGCGAACCGAGTCAACGTCATGAGTTCTTCTTCTACAACGAGCAAGATTTGAATGCATTCCGAGTGGATGATTGGAAAGTGCATCTAAAAACCAAAACGGAGTGGATTGCGCCTCCTGAAGAGTGGCCACTAGGAATGCTCATCAACATCAAGGCTGATCCTTACGAGCGTAGCCCTGATACTCGTGGTTGGTTCTTATGGATGAAAGAGAAGTCTTGGGTATTACCAAAGCTGCAAAAATCAGCGGCGGAATATCAGAAGTCACTCAAAGCGTTTCCACCAAGACAGAAAGCCGGTGGTATTGGTATGGCAGACAAATCAGTGGTTGCTGACTAACGCCAAATACGACTAATACAAGGTGTGCTGTAACAAGCGCACCTTACTATCGGACAATAATATGAAGAAACCGTTACGTCTGCTCACGGGCACCTTGTCCACTTTTACACTCTCTATCTTTGCGCTTATCCCCTTTGCATTTTGTGTTTCCGCTCAAGAAGAACCTGCCAGTGACATGGCTGATCCAATGGCTGTTTATACGGGAGGTGAAATTATTGCGGGCAATAAAGGGCTTGGCGCTACCTTCCAGTTTGGCGTGAATCGTGGCGATTGGGGTGTGTTGGGTAAGTTGGAAGGCAAAAACAACTTTGAAAACTATCGAGCACGATTCTTCACACCCAATAAGAAAACGGGCACCGGCTTATTTGTTGATGCTGGACACGACTTCTCCAACGACGATCTAACATCGAACTACGCCTCTATTGGTGTGATGCAAGCATTCAAGTTAAGCGACAAATTTAAACTCTATAGCGCCATAACGTACGGACAAATGTGGGAGGAGAATAATAAGTTTGAGGACACGCAAATCATCAGCAGTATCAACTATCTAAAGTACGATTTTGCTGACCAATTTTATCTTCTACTCGCCCCCCAATACACCTACGGATTGGATGGTGAGAACACTCGAGATTTCTCTGCTGAAATGCAGCTGGGCTACAAGGTCGATAGTGACAACATCATCATTTTTAGTGGTGATACTGACAACAACACTTGGATCACCTTCCGTACTCGTTTTTAGTTAGGACATTAAATGATGAAAAAAAACATACTTGCGGCAGCACTGACTTGTGCTTTCATGGTTGCACTTCCGTCTCCGGTACTCGCGAGCCAATCCGTGGACGCGACGAGCGCATCTGTGGCCACAAAAACAGTAATGGGGATCAAGACGGAAACTCTACCCATTGAGATGGCGAGTTTAGCGTCGCTCAAAAAGGATAATCAGCTATTGGCACAACTTGCCTATGAGTACGCGTACTCGATAGATGAAGCCTACAAATACTTTTACAAAACCGTCGTTGAGCAAGACTACCCTTTGAATCGATTCCAAAATATTCGAATACTTGCTGACGACACTTACACTGCGCACCCGACGATTAACAATGACACGTTACATTTGATGGGTTGGATGGACCTAGCAGCAGAGCCTGTCATCGTTACGATTCCAGACCATGATGACAATCGATACTGGCTGTTCCATACCATGAATATGCAGCACTTTACTGACTCGGCTTTTGGCTCTCCACAACGAGGCACAAAAGGCGGCAGTTTCATGTATGCAGTTGAAGGGTGGAAAGGTGAAGTGCCTGCGAGTGTCGATCAAGTCATCTATGTCGAGCACCCGCTGGTCAAAATGATGGGTCGAATCATGGACCTTGGCGGTGACGATTCTGCAACTGCTCAAAAGTTAATGGATCAATGGAATGTTAGGACGTTGTCGGAATACTTAGGTCAGAAAGGGCCAGTTCCTATTGAGCGCGAGTATCCAGATCCTGAAGACTCTAATTGGGTCGAGCGAACCAATTTCATTCTGTCTGAAGGAACGATGAAGGCACATGACCAAAAGCTGCTTGAACTGTTTGAGTACATTGGCTTAGGAGATGTTGAATTAGGCAAAGCCAATCATCCATTTACGGCAGAGCAGCTTAGTATGATCGAGTCCGGTCAAAAAGACGGACTGGAACGAATCATTAATGCGGGCTTTGATGATTCACGTGACGTGTTAGGCACTCGCGATGAAATGACCAAGGTTCCAAGCTTTCAACACGCCTACGGCACCTTAATGGGCCAATGGGGGTTGCCTGCAAAGCACACTATGTATAGCGGTGACTTCTTTGATAGTGAAGGTGCAGCGCTCGATGGCGGAAAATACGATTACACCGTGACCTTCGATGCGCCACCGCTAGAAGAAGGTGGTTTTTGGTCATACACGGCCTACAGTGGTGAAACCCGATTGATGGAGAAAAATGACTTAAACCGTCATTCCCGTGGAGACAGAACGCTAACGCCTAATGCTGATGGTAGCTACACCATTTACATGAGTAGCGATGTAAAAGGGCATGAAGATGATCCTAACTTCTTACCTATCCCCGATCATCAATGGTATTCAGTGTTACGTATGTACACGCCCGGTGAAGAGGTAAGAACAGATAAATGGAAATCGACACCATTTACTAAGGTCAAAAAATCCACGATAAAGTGATGACTTAGATTGCCTGATTAAGATTTTGTTTATTATCGATTAATGCCAGTTGCCATGCCGCTGGCATTTTTTATTGAACAAAATTTGCTTCGAAATAGGCGTTAAATGCTCAGAACTGTCGGATAAAATAGGGCATACTGGACTCAATATATAAACCCAAGAAAGTAACCACGCGCATGAATCCAATCTGCCTCAACGACCCTTTTTCTCTTCCTAATGGCCAAGTGATCAAAAATCGCCTGTTCAAATCGGCAATGAGTGAACAGCTAGGTGATAAACACCATAACCCTAAGCAAGGTTTAGTCACGCTCTATCAGCGTTGGGCTCAAGGAGGAATTGGTCTATCCATAACGGGTAACGTGATGGTCGATAGAGGCTCGCTTGGTGAACCTAAAAACGTTGTGTTGGATGAGCACAGTGACTTAACCGTATTTCGTGAGTGGGCGAGTGCAGGAACACAGAATGGTTCGCAGATATGGATGCAACTGAATCACCCTGGTAAGCAAATTCCTAAGTTCTTATGCGATAGCCCGGTTGCCCCTTCAGCTATCTCTTTAGAGCGCGGATTAGAGAAAGGCTTCAATACGCCACGAGCTCTGACCGAGACGGAAATCATCGCAATCATTGATAAATTTGCGCTGAGTGCAAAGCTATCAAAACAAGCGGGTTTTACCGGTGTGCAGATTCACGGTGCTCATGGTTACCTTGTCAGTCAGTTTTTGTCTTCGAGACATAATCAACGCCAAGACAAATGGGGTGGCTCTCTCGAAAACAGACTTCGTTTTGTACTTGAGGTTTATCGCGCGATTCGAAAAGAGGTCGGTGACGATTTCCCTGTCGGGATTAAGCTCAACAGCGCCGACTTCATGAAAGGTGGCTTCACTGAAGAAGAGTCGATGCAGGTTGTACAAACATTGAGTGATAACGGTATCGACTTGATTGAGATCTCCGGCGGCACCTATGAAAGCCCATCAATGATGGGGTCGAAAAGCAAAACTGAACCAATCAAGGCCAGCACGGTAAAGCGTGAAGCGTATTTTATGGATTACATGGTGAAGGCGAGAAAACTCGTCAGCACACCGCTGGTGGTCACGGGTGGTTTCCGAACCGCGCAAGCAATGAATGAAGCATTAAACACCTCGGCGACCGATTTTATTGGTATTGCGCGCACAATGGCGGTTGATCCTGATTTCCCTAACAAGTTAATTGAAGACCCTAGCCACGGCATGCCACTAACGGTGCCAACCACAGGAAAACCCGCTTTAGACAAGATGGCGATGGTCGGGCTGGTTTGGTATGAACATCAGATGTGGCGCATTGCCTCTGGCAAGAACGCCGACCCTAAACTAAGCGCATTAAGTGTGGTGGTAAAAACAATTCTCAGCGCTGGCTGGCACGCTTTCAAGAAGCGCAGAGCGTAAGAAGTAATGGATTGTTGAAGCAGAACTTTGAGAAATTGAAGTTCTGCTTTTTTGTTTGGTCAGCGAGTTTAGTCAGGTCATCAAGCGAAAATAGAAAGGCAAGACGTTATCGGGATTACAGCTTCACTTAATGCGTATGCAGCATGTTGGGTTCTGTTCTTTGACAGATATGAGGAATATACAGCTGAAGGTAAGACTCAGTCAGTCGGATAGCTTCATTGGCAAGTTCTGGTGTGATGCAACCATGTTGGCGATAAGATAACGAGTATATTTTATCTGCGACTTGCAGTGAGATAGCGAAGACATTGATGGATTGTGGTAACTGAGGAACATCAAAAAACTGTCGATAAATCGTTTCTACTTCTTTACCAAGGATTAAGTCATTCTCGGTGTCTGCATGACCTAACTCCGTGAACGTATGACGACCTAATATAAGCTTTTTGGCAATAGGGTGATCGTTGTAATAATTAACATACGCTGTTTCAATCATGCGGTTGATGTCAGTCCAATGATTAACATGCTCGGCATCTATACATTTACCTAACAGAGAGTCGAAATCAATAAAAACGTCATCTAATAGATTATGGAATAAGTTCTCTATATTTGGGTAGTGATGATAAACCGTGGATGTTGCCATTCCACACTCTTTAGCAACATCATACATTGAAATATCAGTAGCTTCGCGGCGTTCCATTAGTTGCACAACAGCATCATGAATTCGAATTAACTTTTCTTCGGTGGTTACTTTGCGCATCTAATGATCCTCACTGTTATTTGGAACACAAAAAACATAAAGGGTTTTCAAGAAAAGTTCCAATTGAAATATCAAAACTTAGACTTTATTACCCTTTATTTATATAAAAAATTATAACCCAATGTTAGGCGTTAATATGTGTCCCCGTTTTACCTTCTATGATCTCTAGTGCGCTAGATAGATCACCAATGTGTCCGTGTTGTTTTGTTTTTTCAACAAAAAGACAGCATGCGTCTACCTTCGGCCCCATAGAACCGGCTGGGAAAGTGTATTTCTTCATTTGTGCGACAGATACGTTTTCAAGCTTCTCTTCCTTTGGAGTTCCCCAATCTAAACAAACATGAGAGCCGTCAGTGAGGATCAGTAAATGTTCTGCGCCGATTTCTTCTGCGATAAGAGCAGCAGTCATGTCTTTGTCGATTACTGCTTCGAAACCCACATAAGCGCCATCTTTTTCGACGACTGGAGCACCGCCACCACCGCCACAAATAATTAGGTGCTCTTTCTCTAACAAGTCTTTGATGGCTTTTATCTCTAGCACTTCTTTTGGCGAAGGAGATGGAACCACACGACGCCAGTGTGCGCCGTCAGGTTTCACAATCCATTGGTTGGCTTCTGCGAGTTGTTTAGCTTGTTTTTCTGTATAGACAGGGCCAATAAACTTGGTTGGGTCGGCGATCGCAGGGTCGTTCTCGTCAATCACAATGCGAGTCAGAATTGTCGTAGTAAAGCGGTCTTGAATCGCAGCGTTCAACCCTTGTTGAATAAGGTATCCAATCATTCCCTGAGTCTCAGCTCCAAGGACATCAAATGGGTAAGGAGGACAATCTTTGTAAGCATTGTTCTGTAATGACAGTAGCCCTACTTGAGGGCCATTTCCGTGCACAACCACTAAACGGTAGTCTTTACTGAGTTCAGCCAAAGAGCTGGCGGTTTGCGCGATGCTCTTTTTTTGGTTTTCACAACTCATCACTTCACCACGTTGTAGTAAAGCGTTCCCACCGACAGCAACAACAATAATAGGCTTCGACATGTTTAATTCTCCAAATAATATTTTGCTCTTGGCAAATAAGTTGGTTTGAATTGTATTTAAATATTATCGGAGTCGTGGGGATAAAAATCACAATTCGATTTGTGCTTAATATTTGATGTTTTTAGTCGCCTATATGTCACAGAAAGCCTTAATTATCTCTAGATTAACTAGATATGTGATCTTGGTTTTGAAATAGAAAATGTATTTATTAATCGAATGGTTATTGACCAAAATCAAATATTCCGACTTTTAGCATTATAAATCTAATATTTGTTGGGTTTATTTTGTTTTTGCTCCGAACTCGTTTGTGTAAAACCGATATTCAATTTTCATCCCAGTTCACTTCATCGCTTTGCCGTTTAATTAATCCCGAATTAGAGATTAAGGAGCTAAGAGATGAGTAACGAAACGCAAGGAAAAATGGGGGTTACGGGAATTGCACTCTTTACACTATGTGCAGTTTTGGTGGTCGACACATTAACCGCGTCAGCCAGTATTGGTGTCAGTGCCATTGGTTGGTGGGTGTTAATGCTGGTCTTCTTTGTCATTCCATATGGCTTAATTACTTCGGAATTGAGTACCACCTACCCTGGTGAAGGTGGGATATACGATTGGGTAAAACAAGCTTTCAATTTTAAATGGGCAGTGAGAACAACGTGGTTTTACTGGATTAACGTTGGTTTGTGGATGCCTGCGGTATACATCATGTTTGCAGGGATGTTTGCCGAACTCTTTATGCCAGGTCTGTCTTTATGGGGACAAATCGCCATCTGTATATTACTGACGTGGTTAACGGTTTGGATCTGTAATGTGTCTGCCGACATCGGTGTTTGGGTCACTAATATTGGTGCAATATTGAAAATTGTCGTGATCAGCACATTGGGTGTGGGCGGCTTTATCTATGCAATGAAAAACGGCGTTGCCAACGAATTTACGTTGCCAGCTATGATGCCTTCATTGGATTCAGCGGTCTCTTTCTTGCCAGCGATTGTGTTCAACCTAATGGGTTTTGAACTGGTTGCGACCATGACTAAAGAAATGAAAGATGTTCGCGACATGCCTAAGGCCGTCTTCCTTTCTATCGGTATCACCGCTTTCTTATACATCTTCGGTACGGTAGGCATCTTGATGGCGCTTCCTGTTGAAAGCATTGGCTTAGTGTCTGGTCTTATCGATACATTCAAAACACTCTTCGGTGCTGGCGTGTTTGGTACAGCCATGGTGTACATCTTCGGTACTTTCGCTCTGCTAACGCTTATCGGCAACATGGTGAGCTGGACAATGGGTGCGAGCCGAGCAGCAGCTGAAGCCGCTCAAGAAGGTGAACTTCCAGCGCCTGTCGCGAAAGTATCAGAGAAAGGTTCTCCAGTTGGTGCAAACAACATCACAGGTACTGTATCAACGGTCGTCATCCTGTCTTACGCGCTGTTTGCCCAAGGTAATGATGATCTGTTCTGGTCGATATTTGCCTTCTCTAGCTGCATTTTCTTACTGCCTTATCTGTTCATGTTCCCTGCATACCTAAAGCTTCGAGTGGTTGATGGTAAACGTGAACGCCCATTCAAAGTACCTGGTGGCATGGCGGCTCAGTGGGTGATGTCCATTGTTTGTTTCTTCGTCATCCTTCAAGCCGTGATTTTATTTATCTTCCCCGAGGCTCTTGATCTCACCGTTGCTGATTGGGGATACACAGGACCTGTTTTGATTGGCGTGATTGCCACCATCCTCGCTGGTGAGTGGATTCTACTAGGCGCTCTAAAGCGTAAGAAGCAGCAAGGCTCGGACGATAACGACACAGCCGACACGCAAGATAAAAAAGAAGCTCAAGCATAATTTAGGGGACATAACGATGAAAAAACTGATTGAGACTACTCCAAAACATGATGGCTTCAGAATGCCAGGAGAACACGAGCCACACAGCGAAATTTGGATGGCTTGGCCAGAGCGTACTGACAACTGGCGCAATGGTGCAAAACCAGCACAAGCGGTGTTTGCAGACGTTGCTACCAAGATCAGCCATACGACACCAGTCACCATGCTCGCGAGTTCAGACCAATACGATAACGCAGTATCTCGTTTACCAGAGGATATTCGAGTATTGGAAATCTCGACTGATGACTCTTGGATGCGCGACATCGGTGCGACTTATGTTGTTGATGACAGCGGTGAACGCCGAGGAGTGGATTGGGAATTCAATGCATGGGGCGGGTTTGTGGATGGATTGTATTCACCGTGGAACCGCGACAACCAAGTCGCTCAAAAGATGTGTGAAACCATTCGTGACTCTCGATACCGCGCTCCAATCGTACTAGAAGGCGGCTCAATTCACGTTGATGGCGAAGGCACGCTCTACACAACAGAAGAATGCTTGTTACACGAAAGCCGAAACCCAGATATGAGCAAAGAAGAGCTGACGGAAGTACTTTGCGAACACCTCAGCGTTGAGAAGGTAATTTGGCTACCTCGTGGTTTATACAACGATGAAACTAATGGTCACGTCGATAACATCCTTCACGTCGTGAAGCCGGGTGAAGTCGTTTTAACGTGGTGCGATGACAAGAATGACCCTCAATATGAGATCAGCAAAGAAGCCTATGACTACATCACCAGCCAGACCGATGCCAAAGGCCGTCAGATAAAAGTACATAAGCTGCCAATGCCAGGCCCTCTATTCATGACCGAGGAAGAAGCGGCAGGTATCGATATCGCAGACGGAATGGAGCGAGAAGCGGGCGAGCGTTTAGCGGCATCGTATGCCAATTATCTGATTACCAATAACCAAATTGTGTTGCCGCTTTTGGACAAGCGCTACGACAACGATGTTATCGGGATCTTGGAAGGCATTTATCCAGGCTACGAAGTGAACGGCGTTCCGGCTCGAGAAATTTTGTTAGGTGGCGGCAATATCCACTGCATCACCCAACAAGTGCCAAGAGTTTAGTTACAACGATAAAACCTAATAACAACTAAAGACTGAGAACAGTCGTTAATACCAAAATTTAATCCCAAACGTAGCGGTTCTTGAAAGTGATGGCAGGTATTCAAAATCAAATTGCCATGAAAGTGAACTTGAAAGAGCCGCGCACAAAATTATGAAAAATAGGAACTTATTATGAAATTACCTTCTTCTAGCGCAACTGAACTAAACAAAGCAAACCTAGAGCACATGGTTTCCATGAAAGATTTCTCTGTTGAAGAGATGGATAACATGATGGAGCTGATGACTCACCTGAAGCAGGCGCGCAAAGACAACGCTATTCCACCACTGTTCAAAGGCAAGTCAGTTGGGATGATCTTCGAAGCGGGTTCGACTCGTACACGTGTTTCTTTTGAGGTGGCAGCAACATTACTGGGGGGGCATGCGCTATTCCTATCACCAAAAGACATTCACTTAGGTGGTAAAGAGTCGATTGATGATACTTCTCGAGTGTTATCACGTATGTGCGACATCATCATGGCTCGTACCAATAGTCCTGAAACACTAGATGGCCTACTTGAAATGTCGACAGTGCCAGTAATCAACGGCCTTGATACGCGTTTCCACCCAACTCAAATGCTTGCTGATCTCTACACGATCAGAGAACACATCACTGATGGACGTAAGTTGTCTGATCTCACCTTGGCATTCATGGGTGACGCGACGGATGTGTGTCGTTCGCTGATGCTGACTTGTGCTAAGTACGGTATGGGCTTTAAGCAAATTGGTCCTAAAAAGTACCACATGGAGCAAGAGTGGATCGATATGGCGCTGAACTTTTGTGAAGAGTCTGGTGGCACGATTGAAATTACTGATGATGTAGAACGCATCAGCGACTGTGATGTGGTGTACGGCGATAGCTTCTACTGGGTCACGCAAATGGATGAAAAGGAAGAGCGCCTTGCGGCATTTATGCCTAACTATGTGATCACCGAAGAGCTAATGGCTAAGGCACGCCCAGGTGCAATGTTGCTGCACTGCCTACCTGCGAATGACAAAGAAGAAGTGACTCGTGGCGCATTAGAAAGTGAATACTCAGTGGCGTTCGATGAAGCTGAAAACCGACTCACTGCTCAGATGGCGATTTTAGTGTACTTCACACATAAAGATGCGGTTATCCCAACGCATGAAACCGTTAAGCATCACGAAGAAAAAATCAGTAGCTTCCTAAGCACTCTGTAGAGGTTTATTTGTGGGGGCGTAAGAACCTCCACTGTGTCGCTCTGAATTAAGCTGAACCAGTATTTATCATGATTCATTGGTTCGGCTATTTTTGTGCCTTTTATTTTGAAATGTCGGTAAACATGCAGCTAATTGGCTCTATCTGACATCAATACTCGAATAGGAGATATATCGACATGAGTGCCGATATTATTAAAGTTTCAAGAAACACTGAAGATGCACCGCTGAGCCCTTTCTCAACACAATCGGTGGCATTCTCACACTACAATAACCTTTCTGCTCAATTACCGATTGATCCAAAAACGGGCGGCTTGATCTCAGGCTCTTTGGAAGATCAAACCAAGCAGTGTTTGTTAAATATTCAAGCGATTGTGGAGAGCATTGGACACCGTATGCACGACGTTGTGAGAGTCAATATATACCTGAAGAACATTGCGGATATCGACTCGGTTAATGAAATCTATGCGTCCTTTTTCCAACACTACGTACCAACGTGCACGACACTCGCTGTCGCTGATTTACCGCTCGAAGGCGCTCACTTACAAATGGATGCCGTGATCTCGAATGGTGAAGGTACTTATCCTCAAGCGGCTTGTGAGTTAGTTAAAATCGCAAGAAACACCCAACACGCACCAGTCAGTTCTTTATCGACTCAGACGGTGGCTTTCTCTCACTATAATCACATTTCAGCCCAGTTACCGATTGATCCGAAATCGGGTAGCATCGTCGCTGGTGGAGCAAAAGAGCACGCGATTCAATGCCTCAAAAACATCAAATCGATACTGGGAAATGTAGATGTTCCGCTTGATGACATCGTGAAAGTGAATATCCATGTAAGAAGCCTTGATGACCTTGCAGCAGTCAATGAAGTGTATACCACCTTCTTCCCGGACTCCGCGATTGCGAGGGCTGTCGGCTACATACCAGCACGCTCGGTGACGGTGGTTGAAGGTTTAGCAATGGGAGCGTTGGTACAGATGGATGCGACCGTGTCACACGGTGATGGGACTCCGCCGCAAGCGGTTGAAGATCGACATGGGATTGTAATTAATGCGAACAATACCAAAGCTGCGCCAATCAGCCCGCTTTCAACGCAAACTGTGGCCTTTTCACACTACAACAATATCTCCGCTCAATTACCGTTGGATCCAAGAGTTGGAGCGATTGTTGCGAATGGCGCAAAAGAGCAGGCGATGCAGTGCCTGAATAACATTAAAGAAGTAGTTGAGAGCGTTGGTCATGTCATGGATGACATCGTGAAGTTGAATATCCAATTAAGAGACATGGCAGATCTAGATGTGCTTAATGACGTTTGCACGCACTACTTTGACGGTCCATTGCCTGCGCGCACGGTTATCGGTGTGTCTAATATTCCTATGGGTGCTTTGGTGCAAATTGATGCTATCGCTTCCAATTGTGAAGGCACTCCGCCTAGCCTTTAAGCTTCCTATTTAGCTTTTTAAACAACGAGGATTGGCCGTGAGGTCAGCCCTCGTTTTACGTCTGTACCAATAGCAACATAAACAGCGGTTATAGTGTTCATAAGTGGAAAATCAGAGTAGACCAACTAGGATGAATTGAATTAAACCCTACAATTAATTCAACAACATGGTAGTTGCTATGAAGAAAATAACCCTTTTATCCGTTGCGATTTTATCTAGCCTTTCTTTCTCATCTTTTGCTAAAGATTGTGATCCTAACTTGCTGCCTTCTTGGAAAGATAGCGAGAGCAAATCCGCTATCGTCGACTATGTTGGGAAAACCACCAAAGCTGAGTCTGATACGTTCGTGGCGATTGAAGATCGTATTGCCGTGTTCGATAACGACGGTACGCTTTGGTCGGAAAAACCTTACTACTTCCAACTGGCTTTTGCGTTAGACCGTGTAAAAGAGATGGCACCAGATCACCCTGAATGGAAAACCGAAGCACCTTTTAAGTTTGTGCTTAAAGATGATATCGAGAGCGTTCTTGGCAGCGGTGAAGAAGGGTTATTGAAAATCATCATGGCGACACATTCTGGTATGACAGTAGAACAATACCAGCAAGACGTTGAGAAATGGTTAGAGATAGCAAAAGACGGACGTTTCAATAAAGCCTACACAGACCTGACTTATCAGCCAATGAAAGAGATGCTGACTTACCTACAAGAGCATGACTTTAAAACTTACATTGTGTCGGGAGGTGGTGTTGATTTCATGCGAGCGTGGGCTCCGCAAGCTTACAACATTCCTACAGAACAGATCATCGGCAGCGCACTTAAATACAATTACAGCTACAACGATGGTAAGCCGACGGTTACTAAGGATTCGTCCATTTTGACCATTGATGACAAAGCCGGAAAGGTCACTAACATTCAGCATATTATCGGTAAGAAGCCTATTTTAGCAGTAGGCAACTCAGATGGTGACCAAGCGATGATGCAGTGGGCAACGAGCCAACCCAACTCAATGGCGATGATTGTTCATCACACTGATGCTGAGCGCGAGTGGAAGTACGATCGTAAGTCTCATGTTGGTAAGTTGGATAAAGCGCTAGATGAGGCGAATTCCAGAGAGGATTGGACGCTGATCGACATGAAATCCGATTGGTGTGAGGTGTACTAACGCCTAATTGATTCTTGATTTTTGATTCATAAAAGCTCGGATTTTTGATTCGAGCTTTTTTGCGAAATAGCGAAGGCTTTGTCTCATTTTAAGCAAGAACGTACTATAAATTTTCAATGCATGGCGGTTTAATCGGATAGTCAGAAATTAAAGGAATAGAAAAATGAAAACGATCGGTTTGCTTGGTGGTATGAGTTGGGAGTCGACAGTGAGCTATTACAAATCTATTAACGAAGGTGTTAAAGCGACCCTTGGTGGGCTCAATTCTGCAAAGGTTTGTATGTACAGCGTGAACTTCGATGAGATAGAAAAGCTACAACATCAAGGTCGTTGGGCTGAGACGGCAGATATTTTATCGGAAGCGGCTTTATCGGTAGAGAAGGGCGGGGCTGATTTCATTCTGATCTGTACCAATACCATGCATAAGGTCGTTCCTGAGATCGAAGAGAAAATCACGATTCCTATCTTACATATCGCTGATACCACAGCGCAGAAGTTGCTTGAACAGGGCGTAAAGAAAGTTGGATTACTCGGCACGGCTTTCACCATGGAACAAGATTTCTATAAAGGCCGCCTGACTAACAAATTCGGTATCGATGTGGTGATTCCTGATGAGAGTGATCGAGAAAAAGTCCACAACATCATCTATCAAGAATTGTGTCGAGGCGAAGTAAAAGAAGCCTCTCGAGCTGTCTATCGTCAAATCATTGAGAAGCTAGGCCAACAAGGTGCGGAAGCCGTTATTCTGGGCTGTACTGAAATCGCCCTGCTGATTCAGCAACAACACACTGATGTTCCCCTGTTTGATACCACAGCCATTCATGCAGAAGCGGCTGTACGTTTGGCGACGAGTGACTAGCATCAAGCTTTTTTTTCTGGTGCGTTACACCATCAGTTGGTTGATGCGCAATTAAAATCTCCTATTTTCAAAAGGTTGCGGACTTTTCTCCGAGAGTGCGTTACGAGTCATTTTCTTCTTTTAGAAAGCCCCAAATTAAGTGAATAAGCACTCTGTATCACGCTTTTTATAAATTAATACATGTGGTGGTGCACATTTATTTATCTCATGAATAAAATCTCGGCTTAGTGTTATTTTGACTATGTAATTGAATGAGAATAAAAATGAAATTGAAATCTATTTTTTTGGCTTGTCTGTCTGCGATGACCCTGTCTGGTTGTTTGACTGTCCCGGTTGAAGAGTTACAACCAACCGCAGATCAAGAAACAATTGATACCGCTATTGAGCATCTAAGCGAAATAGAAGGGATGACGATTACAGAAAATGGTGTGATTTATTATGTTGCGTCATTGCCGGGTAACTCTCGATGGGCAACAGCGCATATTTTGGAGTCGAGCTATCGTTACTCTTGCCAAGACCTTCGTTGGTTTGTAGATCGAGGTATGATCGTGAGAATGAGATTCCAAGGTAATAGTGGCACGACGCAAGATTATGATCTTGAGCGTTGTGAAACGGAAGTCCCTACAAGTTTATATGAACCTAAACAGTAGTTTCTCGATCCTCTTAGATTGAGGTTGTAGCTTTTCTTCATTAGCAGTACATAGATACCCTCTCCGTTTGGTGAGGGTATTTTATTTAAAATCTAAAAACTGATTCGACTATATTGCGAATTATCAATGAATACTGGTGTTGATAAACTCTGTTTTATTCAAGCATGCTCTCGTGCTTACAGACCGGAGAAACCAATATGAATTACGAGGGAAAAGTATATCGTCCATGGACAGAGGCGAAGAGCATTCTGATTCAAACCACTTTAGGTTGCAGCATCAACACGTGCACGTTCTGTAATATGTTCAGCGATAAACGATTCAAGGTTCGTGATATTGAGGATGTGTTTAAAGATATCGAAGAAGCTCGCCTGATTTATCCTTATGTTGAATCGATTTTTCTTATCGATGGCAACGTGATGGCAGCCCGCACGGATTATCTCCTTAAGATTTTGGATAAGCTTCGTCATACCTTTCCAGAAAGCAGAAAAGTTTCACTTTACAGTGGATTGAACGATTTCCGTCGCAAAAGCCTAAGCGAACTTAAAGAGCTTAAAAGTGCTGGTCTCACTATGGCTTATGCGGGGTTGGAGTCGGGGGATGCGGTTGTACTCGACAACATCAAAAAGCGCATGACACCAGAACAAGCGATCGAAGGCATGGCATTAGCCAAAGAAGCCGGCATTGAAACCTTACTTTCGTTTATCTTCGGCCTTGGTGGTCGAGATCGATCACGTGAACATATCGTCGAGACCACAAGGTTACTGAACATTATGAAGCCTGAGCAGATAGCACCAATGGCGTTAGCTATTCAGCCAGGAACCGTGATGGAACAAGAAGTAAAAGATGGCAAGTTCGTTATGCCGACGCAGCTTCAGATCCTAGAAGAAGAAAAGTATCTGCTTGAGAATCTAAACATCGACACTTTCTATTGGGGCGACCATGGCAATAACATCGTGACTCAGAAAGGTTTCCTGCTTGATTCAAGAGAGCAATTTTTGGCTAAGGTGAACCGTGCGATAGCATCAAACCCAATGGCTAAAGATAGTGTTATTCAGACGTTTGCTTGGTAGCGTTTACTTAAAAATGATATTTGCAGGCTAAGTAAAAATCGAAAGAAGTATTGCTTTCGAGGCGGGATAATCGCCATAAACCTACTTCCGTTACTGAGACAATTCAAAATCAGCAAAGCCATTTTCTTGGTGGATGTTGTAAATTTGTGAATCTGAATTGTCTATATTCTATGCTGTGTACTGGATCTCATTTGTTATTTGACTCCCTTGCTAAGGTTAATAATGAATGCGTAATACCAATCACTTTACTCAACTTAAGAGGTTTCTATGCTAGGTGAAAATCATTCTCTTGTTCACGAATTTCCTGAAATGAAAGATAAAATTGCTGAGCTTGTTAAAACTGACGATGGCTTTGCAGCAGACATGAAGACGTACGACAACCTTGATAAAGAGATTCGTAAGCTTGAGCTGAAAGATTCACCCATTGATGATGGCTCGATGCACCAACTGAAACATGATCGTTCTGTACTGAAAGATGTACTGCATGCGCGTTTAACTGGTTAGTGAGCGGGTAATTTTGCTGATTAGCTAAATGGCGAATTGCAGACTTAGACAAAAAACTCCTTCGGGAGTTTTTTTCGTTTTGGCTCAATAAGATCTTCAAAATTCAACTGAGTTAATACGTTGTATTGTTATATGAATGACGCATAATGAGGGTTGCTGGTACACGATTTTTAAGATTTTATTGGTAATCTCATGAATATTGAACACCTCAAATTGTTTGTTCGTTTAGCTTCCACACATAACATCAGCATGGCTGGGCAAGAGCTTGGTTTGTCTCCTGCTGTTGCAAGCTCGCACATCAGTAAACTGGAAGACAATTTAGGCGTTCGCTTGGTGCATAGAACCACTCGCAAGGTCTCTCTAACCGAAGAGGGGGAAGCATTCTTACCTCATGCTGAAGAAGTGTTATCGAGCGTCGATGCTGCCAAATCGGCGGTTGGTGTGGGCTGTGACTCTCCAACCGGAACGCTGCGAGTTACCGCATCTGCGTCTTTTGGGCGTTTGCATCTTGTGCCTGCTTTACCTGGATTCTTAGAACGCTACCCTGGGTTAAAAGTCGATCTCAGATTATCAGATTCGATGGTGGATGTTGTTGAAGGTGGCTTTGATATCGCAATTCGCATCTCAGAGCTGAAAGACTCGACACTGATTGCCCGAAAACTTGCGACAGACAAGCGTATTGTGTGTGCATCGCCTGATTACTTAATCAAATACGGTAAGCCAGCCACACCTCAAGATCTTAACGAGCATCAGTGTATTAGCCTAATTGGTTTAGAAAACTGGACCTTCAATACTGAAAGCGGGCCTAAGACGATTAAGGCATCGGGCTCGTTCAGGGCAGATAACGGAGAAGCACTGCGTGACGCAGCCTCAGGCGGTATGGGTATCACGGTGACGTCGAATTGGTGTGCCTATGAGCAACTGAAAAGTGGTCAACTAATTCAGATATTAGAAGATTATCCATTAACCTCAGAGCCTGCGATTTGGGCGGTGTACCCAAGCACAAGGTTACTGGCACCAAAGGTGAGAGCCTTCATTGACTACTTCTCTGAATATTATGGTAATCCGCCGTATTGGGAGCAAACGTAGAGACAAACGTTGTACGAAAAAGCCCTGTGTTTCTAACTTAATACATTAGAAACACAGGGCTTTTTTATTGAGATTTGCAAATTAACTCAGCATGAGTCGTCGTGATTAAGAAAGCGTCGCCTTGATGATTTCTTCAATTTTAGCGACAACTTGCTGCGACTTATCACCGTATATCGCATCTGGGTGCGGGTTCGCAAATGTGTTGTTGTCGTTATCAAAGTATTGACCGCCCGCTTGTGCGAACTCATCAGACAATGATGCGCGAACCAGAATATCAGAACCGATGCTTAGGTCGCCGCCTGCAATGCCGTAAGCGTATTTCACCATCTTGCTACCTAGTAACGAAGCTGGGTTGACTGCAACCACCATTGGCCCCGTAGAGCCTAACTCTTTTGCCATTTCACGAGTCCACATAGTGATCGCAAGCTTGCTTTGTGCGTAAGCGTCACCATCAGACATTGGCTTCTTGCCTTCTAGCGCTTCGATGTTCACTGCTGCTTGTGCTGCTGAAGACAGGTTCACCACTCGGCTAGATGCACCGAGTACAGGTAGCAGACGTTTAGTCAGGTGGTATGGTGAAATAGTATTCACAACAAAACGAACATCTAAACCGTCTTTAGTGATCGGGTTCGGAGTGTTGAACACACCTGCGTTGTTAATCAGTACATCAATCTTATCGTGCTCAGCAATTATTTCGTCCGCCAACGCATCCACATCAGCCAGAACAGACAAGTCTGCTACGTAACTTTGAATTTTCGCTTCCGCAGAGATAGCCACAAGTTGCTGCTCTACGTCTTTGAGTTTGCTTGGGGTACGTCCATGCAATAAAACGTGGTGACCTTGTTGAACAAGTACTTTTGCCGTTTCGAAGCCGATACCATCGGTAGAGCCTGTGATCAGAATAACTTTTTGCATGGAATAGATTCCTTATTAAAGCGCTGACATGGTGAGCGTTTTTAAATGTGTTGTTTCGTTGAGATAAAGAATAGCAACCTTTTGTGAAGTTGATAATCAACCGGATTAATAAAACACTATTTAGTTTTTGTTGAAAATAGAGGTGTGAACAAAGTCTCAGGCTGAGCGGAATAGCAGACAATAAAAAAGCTTAGCGCGGGGGACGCTAAGCTTCGTTGTTAAGTATGTTCTTGAACCATGTTTAAGCTGGTGGGGTTAGCCTACTTGAGAAAAGCTTACAACCTTGCTTTGTAGCTTCTCTTTCAGGTAATCCGTCACCGCTTGCTGCTCGGATTCGCTCATGTACAGACCAAGCTTGGTTCTGCGCCACAAGATGTCTTCGTCAGTCATCGCCATCTCTTCATTGATCAAGTAATCGATTTCAACTTGATAAACGCCATGCGCCTCGCTTGAGAACTGGATGCCAAGGTCTGCTTCGCTATTTGCGCCTTCCAGTAGCTTCCAAGTGTAAGTACCAAATTGAGTCACGTAGCGAAGCAATAGCGCTTCAGGTGCCCAAGGGTATTTAGTGTGGATCATCTTCGCAAGTTGCTCTCTGCTGCAACTAAAGTTACCGCCTGGAAGCGTGTTGTTGGCTGTCCAAGGTGCACCCATGTTGGTTAGGTGTGGTTCTAACTTCTTAAGTGCTGCTTCGCCTAGCTTACGGTAAGTGGTTAGCTTGCCGCCGAAGATCGAAAGCAGTGGCGCTTGATCCAGTTCTGCGTCCAATTCCAACGTGTAGTCACGAGTGATCGCTTGTGGAGAATCAGATTCATCGTCACAAAGCGGTCTTACGCCACTGTATGTCCAAACTACATCTTCACGGCCAAGCTGTTTAACAAAGTGCTGGTTAACAATATCAATCAAGTAATCCACTTCGACATCATCAATTGCGACGTTACGTGGGTCGCCTTTGTATTCAAGGTCAGTCGTGCCGATGATCGAGAACTTATCTAGGTAAGGGATCATGAACACAATACGATTGTCTTTGTTTTGCAGAATGTACGCTTGTGGTTCGTCATGAATGCGTGGCACAACAATGTGTGAGCCTTTGATCAGACGAATATTACGAGGCGAAGCTTGCTCTAATCCATCATCAAAGAACTGTTTAACCCAAGGACCAGCCGCGTTAACAAGCGCTTTTGCTTTGCGTTCAAAGCGTTGGTTTGTCATCACATCAAGGATCGTCACATGCCAAATACCACCTTCGCGGTGCGCTTTTTCAACACGGCAGTAGTTACGTACTTCTGCGTTGTTTTCTTTTGCTGCTAATACGTTGAGCAACACCATACGCGCATCATCCACCCAGCAATCTGAGTATTCGAAGCCCGTCTTCATTTCTGGTTTCAGTAGGCCCGATTTCGCTAGGTTGACTGTCTTGCTTCCCGGAAGAGTGGTGCGCTTACCCAAGTTATCGTAAAGGAATAGGCCACAGCGAATCATCCAAGCTGGGCGTAAAAATGGTCGATGAGGCAAACGGAAACGCATTGGTTGAGCAACATGAGGCGCTTTTCTTAACAAGACTTCACGTTCAGCGAGTGCTTCCGAAACCAAACGAAATTCGTAATGTTCAAGGTAGCGTAGGCCACCGTGGATAAGCTTTGAGCTGGCAGAAGACGTTGCAGATGCGAAATCATTTGCTTCGTATAAGCCAACGTTTAGACCACGACCTGATGCGTCTGCCGCGATGCCTGCACCGTTGATGCCGCCGCCAATCACGATCAAGTCTAAAGTGGAAGATGTACTGTTGTTTGAATTATTTTGTTGAGCACTCATGGTTTTGACCTCTTTCTGAGCGAACGAGCATTTTAGAACATAATTAAATCCTATATGAACTTTCGTTTGCGGTCATTTATTATTTTCGTTTATGCGCGTTTTATGTGATTTGGGCATAAAAAAACCTCTGATTATGAAAGCAGAGGTTCAAATAAGACTAATTCGAGCATAGAAGCGACAGTGACAGCGAGCAAGTTTTACTTTATTAACTTTTCTATAAAGAATGGTGATTCATTTAAGAAAGTGGCGTCACTGAGCTCTTATGTTTAGTTATTCGCTCATAGGACGAGCGGTATCGATCACTTCTAATGGTATTGCCGAATCTTTAAGGATGTTGAGAATCTCTTCCGGTGGCTGCTTATTAGTAAACACCATGTGGGCTTGAGAGATATTGCCGAGCTTAACCATCGCGTTACGGCCAAACTTAGTATGGTCGACGGCTAAGAAGATGCTGCGACTGTTTTCGATGATAGCTTGTTTCACACGAACTTCGTGGTAATCAAAATCGAGCAGTGAGCCATCAAAGTCGATGCCGCTGATACCTAAGATGCCGAAATCAAGGCGGAACTGCTTCACGAAATCGAGTGTCGCTTCGCCAACAATACCGCCATCACGGTTGCGTACTTCGCCACCGGCCAAGATAACCTTGATCTCTGGGTTCGGCAGAAGGATGCTGGCAACGTTAATGTTGTTGGTGACAACTCGTAATTGTTTGTGATTTTTATTGAGCGCACGTGCCACCGATTCTGGCGTGGTGCCGATATCAACGAACAGGGTTGCACCATCTGGGATGTGCTTAACTAGTTCGTCGGCGATCACGTCTTTTTCGTTGAAGTTAAGCGCTTTGCGCGTGTTATAAGAGGTGTTTTCCGAGCTTAAAGGAATGGTTGCACCACCATGATAGCGACGAATCTTGTTGCTATCGGCCAGTTCATTGAGGTCTCGTCTGATGGTTTGTGGGCTGACATCGAACTTTTCAACGAGCTCTTCGGTGCTCACATATCCTTGTGTTTTTACCAGATCTACAATCTGCTGGTGTCTTGGTATCTGCTTCACTTAACTTACCACTCCCTGCGCGCAAAGGGCTCTAGCGCGTCAAAATCGAAAATATAAACTCACGCTATTGTGCTCGAATTGATGAAAAGAGAGAAGTAATGATGGTAAGGAATCATGTCTAAACCGCAAAAACGCTGGTCAAAACGTGGAATTTGAGCCTGAAACGCAAAAAAGAGCACAAAATAGTGCTCTTTTTACTTTCGTTTGCTGAGGTTCGAGCAATCTAATCGATGAGATTGCTCGAGTTCCTAGGTCAACGATTAATGATTAACGATGAGCTGAATACTCAGTATTACTCTTCGTCGTCATCGTGCAGCTCAGACCAAACCTGTGCACACTTGATTGCACGCTTCCAGCCTTTGTAACGGCGGTTACGTTTCTCTTCGTCGTGGTGTGGCATGAAGGTGCGGTTAAGAACGGCTTTGTCTTGAAGCTCGTCAATGCTGTCCCAGAAACCAACCGCTAGGCCAGCAAGGTAAGCGGCACCAAGAGCCGTTACTTCTGTTACTTCAGGGCGGTGAACTTCAGTATCCAGCACGTCTGATTGGAATTGCATTAGGAAGTTGTTCGCTACTGCGCCGCCATCAACACGTAGGTTAGCTAGCTTGATGCCAGAGTCCGCTTGCATTGCGTCTAGTACGTCGCGCGTTTGGTAAGCAATGCCTTCCAAGGTTGCACGGATGATGTGGTTAGAGTTAACACCGCGAGTCAGGCCAACAATTGTACCCCGAGCGTAAGCATCCCAGTATGGTGCGCCTAGGCCAGTGAATGCAGGAACCACGTATACGCCGTTTGAAGAATCTACTTTGGTTGCGAAGTACTCAGAGTCTTCTGCGCCAGCCAGTAGTTTCATTTCATCACGTAGCCATTGGATTGATGCGCCGCCCATGAATACTGCACCTTCCAGTGCGTATGCAGGTTCGCCTTTAGGACCACATGCCAGTGTTGTTAGTAGGCCGTTCTTTGATGTTACTTTCTCTTGGCCCGTGTTCATTAGAAGGAAACAACCTGTGCCGTAAGTGTTCTTAGCTTGGCCTGCTTCTACACACATTTGACCGTAAAGTGCAGCTTGTTGGTCACCCGCAATACCTGCGATTGGAATACGAGTACCGCCTTTACCACCAAGGTTCGTTTGACCGTAAACCTCAGAAGAACGCTTCACTTCTGGCATCATTGATGATGGGATACCCATTTCATCAAGTAGCTTTTGATCCCAGCATAGGTCGTTGATGTTGAACAACATAGTACGTGACGCGTTAGTGTAATCCGTAACGTGAACACGTCCTTGAGTCATCTTCCAAACCAACCAAGTATCAACCGTACCGAACAGTAGTTTGCCAGCTTCAGCGTCTTCGCGGGCGCCTTCAACGTTGTCTAGAATCCATTTTACTTTGGTACCTGAGAAATACGGGTCAAGGACTAAGCCTGTATTGTCACGTACGTAGTCTTCTAGGCCACGTGCTTTTAGGTCTTCACAGATGTCTGCTGTACGGCGACATTGCCATACGATTGCGTTATAAACCGGCTTACCTGTCTCTTTGTTCCAAACAATGGTGGTTTCACGTTGGTTAGTGATACCAATGCCCGCTAGCTCATCGCTGCGGATGCCTGCTTTAGCAAGCGCTTCAACCAATGTAGAGCTTTGAGTCGCCCAGATTTCCATTGGATCATGTTCAACCCAACCGGCTTTAGGATAAATCTGAGTAAATTCGCGTTGAGAAGAGCTTACGATGTTTGCATCGTGGTCGAGGATTACAGCGCGAGAGCTTGTGGTGCCTTGGTCTAGGGCAACAATGTATTTTTGCTCGGTCATGGTAAGAATCCTTTTTCTTTTGTTATTTATATTTTAGTAAATGTAGGGGCGCTTAGTGATTAAGCTTGAGCTTGTTCAGCTTCTTGTTCTGTTTCACATTGGTTTGGAATTGTGCAGCCTTGGCCTTCAATAGGTAGGTAAGCACCGATAACACGTGGGTACAACCAGCCACCAAAACATGCACCCGCAATTGGAGCAAGGATTGGTACGATGAAGTAAGGAATATCACGAGCACCTGTTAGTGCGAAATCCCAACCTGCAAAGTAAGCGAACAGTTTTGGTCCGAAGTCACGAGCAGGGTTCATTGCAAAGCCAGTCAGTGGACCTAAAGAACCACCGATAACTGCGATAAGAATACCGATTAGTAGCGGGTTCATTGCGCCGCGAGATGCGCCATTGTTCTCATCACCTAACGCCAAAATTGCAAACATCAACACTGCAGTAATCACGAATTCCACAGCAAAAGCGCCGAAGAAAGAGAGTGAAGCATGTGGGTAGGTCGAGAAGATACCAGCAGTTAATAGTGCGTCTTGGCTGCTACGAACGAAGTTGTGTGCGATTTCGTAGTCAGTGAATAGGTTGCTGTACAGGCTGTAAACCAGTGCTGCAGAGCAGAATGCGCCAAGCAGTTGCGAAATGATGTAAGGCAGCACTTTCGCTTTATCAAAGCCATGGAACATGGCTAGTGCAATCGTCACCGCTGGGTTGATGTGAGCGCCTGACACGCCGGCAGTACAGTAAATTGCAATCGCAACACCGAAGCCCCAGATGATGCTGATTTCCCATTGTCCGAATGTTGCACCGGTTAGTACCAGTGCAGCCACACAGCCAACGCCGAAGAATATGAGTAATCCTGTACCGATAAATTCAGCCAAGCATTGCCCAAATAAAGAAGGGTGTTTGTTTGTTGTCATGTTCGAGTCCTTTTTAGTTTTGCTTATCTAGCACGTGCATTGTGCATAAATTTGCGAACTCGAAAATAAACGAACATAAAAAGTGAGCGTTTGAGCATGAAATTGTTAATTAAAGTCACTTGAAATGTTAATCCGAACACTTTTGCTCGGAAAAGACGCTCGCATGAACGTCATTGTTCGAATGGATGTGTTTCGAGGTCGCTAAAACTACCTGTATGTAAACGGATGCACAACTGGTACGAGGAGTTTATGTTTGGATTTGTGATGCTACTTCGTGAGTGGTGGATAATTAGACGTAGCTTGATGATATTTAACACACTTTACCTTGTGTACTGAACAGAATGTTCTAAATGTGATGTGGTACTGTACTTTGTTTTATTATTGTTACTTTTGTTATTGAAATTGCCATCATACTTGAGAACAATCGTCTTCTTTATGCGGGGGATAAGATGCGAATATTGGTAGTTGAAGATGATCGCTTGATCAGTGAAGCAATAGAACAGCGCTTTATCGACCTAGGTCATGGTGTTGATTGTGCCTACGATGGGGCAGTCGCGTTCGCCATGATCAGCCACACCGATTTTGATTTAGTGATTCTCGATCTAAACCTGCCCAATAAATCGGGTGAGCAGATCATCAAACGTATTCGCCAATCGTCTGATACCCCTGTTCTCATTCTTACCGCGCGCAGTGAAGTGTTTGACCGAATTCAACTTTTGGATCTAGGCGCTGATGATTATCTCACTAAGCCTTTTGATTTTGGTGAGTTAGAGGCTCGCTGTCGCGCGATCGTTCGACGTCGTCAAGGCAGCGATCAGAACACAGTGACGTTTGGTGACATTGAGTTCGACAGTGCAGGGTGCATTGTGAAAGTGAAGGGCGAGGTCATTGAGCTTAAACAGCGTGAATATCGCTTATTAGAAATCTTCCTGAACCACCTCAACCGTGTGATGAGCAAAGAAGAGATCATCGACCACTTATATAACTTTGATAACCCACCCAACACTAATGCGATTGAAACCTACGTTGGTCGTTTGAGGAAGGCGCTAGCCAATAGCAATGTTGAGATCAAAACCCTGCGTGGCCTTGGTTACGTGCTCAATAAAGTCGAAGACTGAGCTGAGGTGTATTAGGTGACGGCACTGAGCAAACCTGTCCGATTTCGTTTTCGAACAAAATCGCTGAGATTTCAATTATTGTTCTCTGCGACCTGTCTGTTGTGCCTGATTAGTTTGCTCACTTTGGTTGCGGTAAAGCGCTACGCCTATCAAACCACTCAGATGTTTTATGATCGCCAGTTGAATAACGCGGCTCTGCAGATCATAGAGCAGGTTCGTTTTAATGGCTTAACATTCAGTGTCGACATTCCCACTGCGGCCTTTAAATCACTGGCAGATTCCCCAAGAGATAAGGTTTTCTATCTGGTTGTTAGTTCTCCGAGTTCATCGGAGTCTGGTTACATTACGGGTTATAAAGAATTGCTTGATGACCAACTGGTGCGTGACCAAATTGAGCAATACCAGATAAAACTCGAACCAGAGGCCGCTTATTTTTACTTAACCTTCAAAGATGAATGGGTGCGTTTGTCTTTGGTTAGTCGCATCATGAATACCCGTGAAGGGCCTCAGAATATCTACGTGCTGGTCGGGCAAACCACACAAGCGAGGCAAGTATGGGAGAAGCAGCTCTCGGACCACGCGGTTAAGCTACTGCTTGCGGTGATGCTAAGTGCACTATTGGTCATCTTTGTGTTGATTGTAAAGGTGCTCAAGCCGGTCAATGAGATCAACAATAAGATGGAGAGGCGATCGAATCTCGACTTAACCCCTATTAATCTCGATGCGCCGGAAGAGGTCGAGCATTTGGTCGATACCATCAATGTGTTTATGTCTCAACTCGATAAGAACTTAACCAACCTTAAGAATTTTACCGGCGAAGCAGCGCATCAATTAAAGACGCCAATCGCTGGTATTAAAGCTCAAATCGAACTGGCCAAAAGCAAAGCCAATGACAGCCACACACTCGATTACTTAGATAAAGTCACTGGCGCATGTGAAGTGCTTGAGCGCACGGTGGAGCAGCTGTTGAACCACGCGACGATTCGCCATCGTTACCAAAGTATCGAACCTACAGATATTGATTTTAATGAGTTAGTCAAACAAACCAGCCGTGGCTTGGCGATGAATGCACTCAATAAAGACATCGAATTGAGCTACATAGAATCACTTAAATTTCACATTCGAGGCGACAGTTTCGCCTTAACTCAGATGCTGACGAATCTCATTGAAAATGCCATCAAGTACTCCCCTAAAGGCAGCACTATCGAGGTAGAATTAGTACAGCAAGGCAGCAAAGCGGTGCTGTATATTCGCGATTTCGGGCCGGGCATTGATGAGCAAGATAAGCCTCATGTGTTCGAGAAGTTTTATCGCAGCCCGAATGCGATTAGCCAAGGCACAGGGCTAGGGATGAGTATCGCGTTAGATGTTGCCCAAAAATCCAATGCAATTCTGAGCTTAGAAGATACAAACCCAAATGAAACGGATAATCGCGGTCTTACGGTGAAAGTTCAGTTCCCGCATACCTATTGGTGGGAGGTTTAATGATCAAACTAATACGGGCTTGGATTACAGGGCTAACTTCGGCGGTGCTGCTAGCAAGCGCTCTATTTGTTACGAATGCCACCGCACAAGCTAATCAAGGCGCTAGTCGCCAAAACTCTGTCCACCAAGACAATAGTCACCAAGGTGATGGAAACGAAGATGCGCTGGTGATCTATGGGGCGGCTTACTTGTCAGAAATGAAGCCACTGCTCGATGACTTCCAACGTCGAAATCCAGATATTACGGTGCGATATCAAGCGATGAGCAGCAATGTATTAGATGCTCATATTCGAGACCAAAAGCCGGACCAACCTGACATCACCATCAGTTCGGTGATGGATTTACAATTGCGACTTGTTAATGATGGCTACGCGCTGCCTTACCAAATCAATGTGCCGGGCTATGGCTCTCAATCGGGTATTGTTCCGCACTGGAGCCAATGGCGAAATGAGCTGTTTGGTTTTAGTTATGAACCTGCTGTGATTGTGTTTAATGAAGCTTTCCTTGAAGGCAAAGAAGTCCCGCTAAGTCGTGTCGAGTTGCTGAGCTTTATTCGTCAACATAGTGATGAGCTGAAGGGGAAGATAGGGCTGTTTGATATTCGTGATGTGGGTATCGGTTATTTACTTTGGTCCTTTGAACGGGCACAAACGAGTAACTACGGGCAGTTTTTAGAGCTGTTTAATCTTCATCACGCGCGCACCTTTGATAGCTCTGCCTCGATGCTCAAGGCGCTGACCAATGGTGATATCTCGATTGCCTACAACATCATGGGCTCGTATGCGAACTCATGGGAATCAAAGCACAAAGATGTGGTGATTGTGGCTGCGAATGATTACACCCCTGTGGTTATTCGAACTGCATTTATCAACAAAACCACCCCACGGCCAGCACAAGCTCAAGCCTTTATCGATTATCTGTTTTCCTATTCAGGACAGAAGCTAATGGCAGAGGACACCAACATGCCTCCAGTGCGCACTGATATTAAAAGTGCAAAGTCCGCGGTTGTCTTACGTGAACAGTTTGCGAATCAACTTAAGCCTTTGCCATTAGATGTCAGCTTGTTGATCTTCTCAGATCAAAGCAAAAAATCGTTGGTAATAACGGAATGGGAGAGTGCCTTAAAAAGCTACGACTAGCTTACTCTTTGTTCAGGTCAGGTCAGGTCAGGTCAGGTCTGTTCAGTTATGGTCAGTTTCAGCCTCGGTATTAACTCTTCTGTTATTCTGCCTTTAAAGCGAATGAGCCAAATGTTGGCTTGTCCACCCCAGCTAAATGTCACCGAGTCAGCTGCATGACAGTTTCGTTTTTTACTCTTGAAGTCCACAAATGAGCATGGATTTGCTCTTTCACTTCAAGAGTAAGAGGTTGAAAACGGTCATGAATGAGAATATTTCCTGCATGTTGATCCGCGGCGGCACATCGAAAGGTGCATACTTCCTAGCCAGTGATTTGCCTGAAAGTGAGCAAGAAAGAGATGAACTGCTCGTGCGTATTATGGGCTCTGGTGAGGGACAGCAAATTAATGGTATTGGTGGCGGAACAACGTTGACTAGCAAGGTCGCCATTGTTTCTAAATCTTCAGAAGAAGGTACCGACTTAGAGTACTTATTTGCTCAAGTTGGCGTTGAAGAAAAAGAAGTCGATACTCGCCCCTCATGCGGCAATATTCTCTCTGGAATCGTGGCGTTCGCCAGTGAAAATAATTTGGTTAAGTTAAGCAGTCCATCGACCATGTTGCGTGTCAGAAACATCAACACCAATACTATTATCGAAGTTTCCGCCGAAAGCCCAAATGGTCATTTACGTTATGACGGTGATGTGCGTGTGGACGGCGTTCCTGGAACTGGCTCTCCTGTTTTGCTCAATTTCTTAGATGTCGGAGGCTCCAAAACAGGCAAGCTATTTCCTACAGGTAAGGTGCGTGATGAGGTCGAAGGCGTTGAGTTGACGTGTTTAGACGCGGCGGTGCCTATGGTACACATTAATGCTCAAGACCTTGGCTTAACGGGTAATGAAACCAAGCAACAGCTCGATGACAATGCTCCCCTATTGGAACGTATAGAGTCTATCCGATTGGCGGCAGGCCGATTAATGGGTATGGGCGATGTGACGGGGAGTGTGGTGCCTAAGGTCTCCTTGTTATCACCACCAACGTATGGTGGACACATCACCTCTCGATACTTTGTGCCACACAACTGCCATGCAAGTCATGCTGTTACCGGAGGGGTTTGTGTGGCGGCGGCTTGCATGATTCCGGGCACGGTCGCCCATGAAGTGTGCCAAGGCATTAACTCTGAAACAGTCGTGATTGAGCACCCTAGTGGACAAATTCAAGTCAATATCAAAGTAGAACCGGGGGAAGTTGAGCCCGCGGTTCGCCAAGCGGCTTTGGTGCGCACAGCTCGCCCACTGTTCAAAGGTCAGGTTTACCCGACGTTCTAATCTAATCTGCTTTATTAGCTATTTCATGTCGCGAGCCTTTGGGCTGGCGATTTTTTTATTCTCACCTTCATATTTTTTAGCTTTAAACGCTTTCCCCCAAACCACGTAAAACCTAGAAATTTTCTGCACCAATTCAGCGCACTCTGCTCTGTTTTTGTGCCTTAAAGGGCGATCTTTGTAACACTTTTGTTATCAAAATGGAGCGTGTCAGTTGGGTGACAGGTTCGGCGACTAATTTGTCAGAAACCACAAAAACAGTCCAACTGCAGGCAATACGCAGTAAATGGATATTAGGAGGCACGATGCTGAACGTACAACTACCCGGCAATACACAACCATCTACTAAGGGGTCGTTATTCTCGAACGGTTCTTTTCTTATGACTCAAAAATTGTCTAAGTTAAAAGTTTGCCAATCACTCTTGGTCACGCTACTTGGCGTGGGGGCATTATCTCATCATGCACAAGCCGAAGAGGTTTCGTTTAAAGGTGAACGTGTAGAGTTTGTGATGCCTTACAAAGAGGGCGGCGGTACTGATACATGGGGGCGTTTCTATGCACCTTATTTGTCTCAATCATTACCGGGCAATCCAGTAGTGGTAGTGAAAAATATTCCGGGTGGCGGCTCAACAAAAGGCGCTAACCAATTTGCTCGCCGTGCGAAAGACAACGGCCTCAACATCTTTGCAAGCTCGGCATCAACCCAATATCCCTATCTTCTTCAAGATCGCCGAGTTCGTTACGACTACAACGATTGGAGCGTGATTCTCGCATCCCCAACCGGCGGTGTTGTGTATGTTTCGCCTAAAACGGGCATCGAGAACGTACAAGATCTTTTCGATAAGAAAGACCAAATCAAGTTTCAATACGCGAGCCAAGGTGCGACCTCGATTGACTTGGTACCACTGCTAGCCATGGATCTACTTGGGTTGGAGGTACAAGCAATTTTCGGCATGCAAGGGCGTGGCGCTGGTCGACTGGCGTTTGAGCGTGGTGAAGTGAATATCGATTCTCAAACTAGCTCATCTTACATCGACAAAGTGACGCCGCTAGTCAATGAAGGTAAAGCGATTCCATTGTTTAGCTTCGGCGTATTGGGTGAAGACGGTAAGTTGAAACGTGATCCTAACTTCCCAGAGCTTCCTCACTTCGCTGAGGTCTACCAAATGTTCCACCCGGAAGAGGCTGAAACTCAAGGCTACGCAGTGTGGCGCTCATTCTTCATGGCTGGATTTGCTGCTCAAAAGATGATTTTTGTGCCTAAGTCGACACCAGAAGAGACCGTTGCAGCATGGCGCGCATCGGCTTCTGAGTTGGTCGCTCAACCCGATTTTCAGAAACGCGCAGTCGAAGTTTTGGGTGATTACCCGCAATTGACTGGCGAACAAGCACAGTTAGCGTTAAACGCCGCTTTGTCGCTTGATGAAAGCAACCTTGAATGGGTCAGAAACTGGCTGACCACAAACTACAACACCCGTTTCTAAACAGGCTATCCAGAAGCCCAAGAAAACATGAGTTTTAACAACGCTCAGTACTAACTGGCAGTGAGACCGCGGCGCAAGATCGTGGCTCACGCCTTTTCATCTCACTTTTATATTGTTACGTAATTTCAATATCGTACGTAATTTTTATATCGCTACGTAAAAAAGCAAGCGCCAAACTCCAATAGCATGTGGCTTATACGGATTGAACCGTAGGGCTTTTGACATCCATGGATAGGTAAGCGGCGGTAAACGAAGCGAAAGTGAGTCTCATGATAGAAAGGATTCAACGATGTTTAACGAACTCTTTGCTGCACTGGAAACCATATTAAGTGTCCAGCACATCACCTTTATGTTAGGTGGTGTGTTACTGGGTCTCGCGATTGGTATCTTTCCGGGGCTTGGCGGTATTGCCGGCTTATCACTACTGCTTCCATTCCTGTATGGCATGGACCCAATCTCAGCTTTGGCAATGCTTATCGGATTGGTTGCGGTTATCCCAACGTCTGACACTTTTACCTCGGTATTAATGGGTATTCCGGGCTCAAGTGGCTCGCAAGCAACCGTGCTTGATGGCTTCCCTATGGCGAAAAAAGGCGAGGCGGCGCGTGCGTTATCGGCTGCTTTTACGTCATCGCTATTCGGTGGCCTGTTTGGCGCGGTAATACTGACCGGTTTTGTGTTGATAGCTCGACCGGTGATCCTCGCTTTTGGTTCCGGTGAGTTGTTCATGTTGACCTTGTTGGGTTTGAGCATGGTCGGTGCGCTAGCAGGTAAGAGCTTGGTAAAAGGCTTGTCGGCGTGTGGCATGGGCGTATTGCTTGGCAGTGTCGGAAGTGCTCCTGCCACTGGCGAATATCGAATGACCTTTGACAACTTCTACCTAATGGATGGCATTCCTCTGGTTGTCGTTGGCTTAGGTATTTTTGCACTTCCTGAGATTATTGATCTGCTTCGTCAAAATAAGCCAATCGCCAATGCTAGTAAACTTGGCAAGGGTTGGTCTGCGGGCGTTCGTGACTTCTTGGAAAACAAATGGCTCGCAGTGCGCTGTAGCGTGATCGGCTGTATTGTCGGTGCACTTCCCGGCCTTGGTGGCAGCGTCGTGGATTGGATCGCTTATGGTCATGCGGTGCAAACCACTAAGAAAGACCCTGAGTTCGGTAAAGGCGATGTGCGTGGTGTGATTGCCCCTGAATCGTCGAATAATGCGAAAGAGGGCGGTGGTTTAGTCCCTACGCTGTTATTTGGTATTCCGGGTTCTGGCAGCATGGCGGTATTCCTCGGTGGCATGGTATTGGTGGGCTTAGAACCGGGCCCTGCGATGGTGAGTACTGACCTTGATATTACTTACACTATCGTGTGGTCTTTGGCATTAGCGAACGTGTTCGGTGCTGGCGCTTGTATGCTGATTTCACCTTGGGTCGCTAGGCTGACCACGGTTCGCTACACCTTGCTTGCTCCATTCATGGTGATGGTGATCTGCTTTGCGGCATTCCAAGCAACACGCGACCTTGGCGACTTAGTCACGCTATTAAGCATAGGTACACTGGGTGTGCTGATGAAGCGTTTCGACTGGCCTCGCCCTGCATTCTTGATTGGTTTTGTACTTGCTAATGGTATGGAAACTTACCTGTATCAAGCGGTGCAGTTTGATGGTGTTGCGTTCTTACTACGCCCTGGCGTGATGATCATTGGTGCGCTGACAATTTTCTCTTTGTTCTTCATGTGGCGTCAAAGCGTGAAGAAAAACAAGCAAAGTGAAGCACAAGACACTTCGACTGAAACGGTTCAACCTTCAGTAAGAATCAGTAATCGCAAGCCTCAAGTTATCTTCGCTGCTTTGGTCAATATCGCGTTTATGTATGGCATTTATGACGGCTACCAACAGAGCTTCTTAGGTGGTGTGTTCACTATTATCATTGCTAGCATTATGTGGGTGCTATCCGCTGTGGTGCTATTCCAACTGCTGACCAAACCAGAAGGCGATGCTGTCTACTTCGATAACGAATATGAGCAAGGGTACGCCTTTGATACCAACAGTATCAGTATGATGCACTACCTGTACTGGCTAGGCGCGTTGATCCTTGGTTGCTACTTTGTCGGCTATGTGATTTCTATCAGTGCGTTCTTCTGTCTATTCCTGATGAGTAAAGCAGGGCTGAGCTTGATGCGTTCAGCATCGGTTACTGTTGCAGCTACCGGTTTCTTACTGGGTTTGACTCACCTAATGGTATTGGATTTGCCGATTGGCTTGCTACAAGAAACCGTTAATCTGCCTTGGCCAATTGGATAATAGAAGGAAAGTAATTATGACGATTCGAACGATTATTATGCCCTTCGCTTCTACGGCAAACTCCGCTGAAAGGTTAGAAGGTGCGCTGAGCATTGCACAATACTTTGGTGCACATTTGGATGTATTACACGCTCAAATTAGCCCACAGCAGTTGATGCCAGAAGAGCGTCAACTGTTACCGAATAAGTGGTTAAGCCGCATCGACCAGTTAGTGAATAACTACGTTGCAGAAGACATGAACCAGTCTGAACTTGAGTTCACTACCTTGTGCGACAAGCTCGAAGTACCGCTGTGTGATAGTGATAACCTAGTGATGAATGAGGCCAATAAACACGTGAGTGCTCAATGGCATAATCTTACGGGTTATCGAGCGGATGTAGTCTCTGAGCGCGGCAAGGTGTCTGACTTAATCATTATCCCTAAACCGCTTAATGGCAAAAGTAGCGTGAGTTTTGACGTGGCGATAGAACATGGCAGTCGCCCCATATTGCTGATGCCACGTGAGCAAAAAAGCTTTAATCCGGAATGCATTATGATTGCTTGGAATGGCGATGATCCGGGTGCGAGGGCTGTGAAAGCAGCTATGCCATTGCTTAGAAAAGCAAAGAACATCGTGGTGGTAACCAGTGAGCGTTCACTCAACAAAAAGCCTAACCAACAAGATTTAAAGCGTTATTTGGGGCTGCATAACATCGAAGTGGAGTGTATTTCGTTTAAAGAGGGCAGAATAAAAACGCCTCAAGCGATCCTGGCTCATGCAGAGCAGTTTCATGCTGACTTGATAGTGGCTGGCGCGCTTGCTCATAAGAAGATGCATCAACAGATGCTGGGTGGCGTTACCAGAAGATTATTGAGCAAAACCAACGTGCCTCTGTTCATGGTGAGCTAATAAATCGTGAGTGATTGGTTTCCCTACATCATTCACTGATTCTTCGAAACTTAACTGCTGTCATGTCAGGCGCATGACAGCTTAGATTGTTAGAGTAAACTCATGGGCTAGCTGATATGTGACCCGTCCGTCTATGTTTATGTGGTCATCGTATTTATTCTCCTTTTATGATGACCTATTACCAGTTAGCCCCTTTTTATTTCAATGTGTGCAGCTCTAAACCAGAGCTGCCACTTTTCCTTTCGCTACCAATTGATCTCGAACCGAGTCGTATGCCCAGTTGAACGCAATCGCGTAAAGTACGAAGAAAATCACTAGGCCGATGTCCATGATCAGTACGGTTAGGAAGTCGAGTTGTAGAACCCACATTAAGACAGGCAGAGTCACTGTCATTAAGCCAAGCTCAAAACCTAATCCGTGCAGGATACGTGTTTTCGTGGTTCTTTTGCTTCGGTCTGTTCCGTAAATTTTGTCGTAGCCATAGTTGTAAACGTAGTTCCATGCCATCGCTATCAATGATATTGCGAGCGCTAAGCCTGCCATTTCACCTGCGCCGTTTCCTGTAATATAGGTTGCAAGCCCTGCCATCAAAACCAAAGCAACCAATTCAAATAGCACCATGTGCAACATGCGTTCTTTATGTGACATTTTTCTAACTCTCTTTACGATTAAATAGCCGCCTATGGGCTAATGACTTGGCTAGATAATATCTACTTAAGTGATAATATAAAGATAGTTAGTATCACATATGGTGATAGTAAGTTTTGGGAGAAACCGAATGTACAACATTGAACAACTGAAAATGTTTGTGTATGCCGTTGAATTAGGGTCATTTTCTGCCAGTGCTCGTCATTTGGGTAAGGTGCAGTCGGCGGTGAGCCAAGGCATCAGTAATCTTGAAATAGATTTTAATGTTGAGCTTTTTGATCGTTCGACTCGAAAGCCTTCATTAACCAAAGCGGGCGAGCAGTTATTTAAACAGGTGAAAGCAATCGTGCTGCAGGTTGAAGATCTGAATGTGACGGTTAGTGCGATGGGTAGCGGTGAAGAGGGGCTCATCAAAATTGCATTAGATGATTCACTATTGGTCCCGAACCTATCTAAGATCCTTAGTCAGTTCAGTAAACAATTCCCTGCGACGGAAGTCGAACTGGTTGCGTGTACCACGACAGAGGTCAATCCGTTGATTATCGAAGAGAGAGCCGACATTGGATTGATGTTTACCAATTTGGCTTTTGATGTCGGTTCTGAGCCATGCTTTATCGGCCACCTACCGTTTATTGCTGTGTGTCATCCAAGTCATTCACTCGCAAAAACAGGTGTCGCGAAACTCTCTGATTTACTCCCGCATCGTCAACTCATGTTGAGGGGAGACAAAGGTAAGGTGATGGATCAGTTTCCACTGATTGCCGGAAAGGTATGGTGGTCAAACAGCTTTATTGTTATCAAAGAGATGGTGCTCGGCAGCGATATTGGCTGGGCATATTTACCCAAGCACCTTGTCGAAGAGGAACTGAATAAACAGCGTTTAGTGGAGATTAATGTCTCATTTGATCACAAAACATGGTCGCCGCCCGTTGATCTTGTTCTGTCTAAAACACGCTCTAAAGGCCCTGCGTTACTTTGGCTTGAACAAGCTTTGAAAGGCTTATTAGACGAAACGTAAAAAACTGGACGAAACTTAAATTGGATCAAACTGAATAAAGAAAAGGCTCACCGTTTAACGTGTGAGCCTTTCTGTTTGATGTAATGCTGCTTTTTGTTAGCTCTAGATGTAGATGTAGATGTAGATGTAGATGTAGATGCTAGATGCTAGATTTAACCGTCTGACCGTTGTAGTACTTGTCTTTCATCTTAAGCGCCACGTTCACTAGGTAAATCAATACTGGTACTTCAATCAGTGGACCGATAACACCTGCAAACGCTTGGTCTGAGTTAATACCGAATACTGAGATAGCCACGGCAATCGCTAGCTCGAAGTTGTTACCTGTTGCTGTAAATGCAATTGATGCGTTCTTGTCGTATTCAATACCCATCTTCTTACCAATGAAGAAACTGATGAAGAACATCGCGGTGAAGTAGATAGTCAGTGGAACAGCAATCAACAATACGTCCATTGGCAGTTCAACAATCATCTCGCCTTTTAGGCTGAACATCAGAACGATAGTCGCCAATAGGGCAATCAGTGTGATTGGAGAGATACGTGGAATAAACACATCGTTGTACCACTGCTCGCCTTTCATCGACACAAGGATCTTACGGCTTAGGAAGCCCGCTAGGAATGGGATACCTAGGTAGATAAGTACACTGTGTGCAATGTCGATCATCGAGATATCAACCAACATGCCTTCATAACCAAATACTGGTGGAAGAACGCTGATGAAAAACCACGCCATAAAGCTGTAGCTCACCACTTGGAATGCACTGTTTAGAGCAACCAATGCCGCGCCGTACTCTTTGTTACCGCCGCCGATGTCGTTCCAAACCAGCACCATCGCCACACAACGAGCTAGACCAATCAGAATCACGCCGACCATGTAACCTGGGTGGTCACCCAAGAAAGTCAGTGCCAATACAAACATCAGAATTGGGCCAACAAGCCAGTTCATGATCAAAGATAGTTTGATCGCTTTCTTATCTTTTACCACGGTGCCGAGCAGGTTGTAGTTAACCTTAGCCAAAGGTGGGTACATCATTAAGATAAGGCCAATCGCAAGCGGAATGTTGGTGGTACCAACAGACATAGATTCGTTCCACTGTTCGATCTGTGGGAATAGGGTGCCAAGCAATACACCAAGACCCATGGCAATGAAGATCCACAGTGTTAAGTAGCGATCTAGAAAACCTAACTTTGGTTTCATGATAATCTCTCTTTGTTGATATCGTAAATCGTCGAAAAACGATTGATTGTGGCAAAAAAACACGCTTAAAAGTAAAGGCCACTAAAGCCGATCATTCAAGCGTGAACTTCTATTTTAAAATGCTGTTAAATACCGATTCGAAGCGTTGAATATTGTCGCGGTCGATGCGGTAACACATCTTCGGCGGAATCGACTCAGCCGTAATAAAACCTGAGGCTTTCAATATTCTTAAGTGCTCTGATACCGTTGATTGAGCTAAACCCAATTCACTCACGAGATCACTGTTCAAGCAGCCGCCCGATTTTTCTAAAGCGGACAAGATACTAAGTATGCGAATTCTCGCTGGATGAGCGAGTGCTTTTGCTAACGCAGCCATCTCTTTTTCTGCTTCAGCATTACTCGGCGGAAGAGGTAGAGAACAGCTATCTGTTGCTTGGCATGTTGCAGTCATACTTAGTGGGCTCACTTACTACTAATCGTTAAAAGACGATTGATAGTAAGCCTATTTCTTTTATTGGTCAACGCGAAATTTAAAAGTCGGCTTAAACTGGCATATTAAATCAGTCGTTATAATTAAGCTGATACTCGCTTTCTTATTTGTTTTCATCCCCTTATTGCGCATAAACAAGATCTTAGAATTAAACAAAGAAATCGGCCGAAAAGCATTGCATTCACTGGCTACTCTAGCGATATAATCGAACGTAGAACCGTTACACAAGATAACGAATAATCATAATTTACACTTTAATTTTTACTTATAGGTAAGCCCTGAAATGCCCCAACAGAACATCAAATTTATCGCTGCTGATATGGACGGCACTCTGCTTAATGAACACGGAAAGTTAGACCCAGAATTTTTCAATTTTTATGAGCGCTTAGAAGCTCAAGACATTATTTTTGCTGCGGCATCGGGTCGTCAGTATTACAGCTTGATGGAAACCTTTGCTCCACTTAAAGATCGCATGATGTTCGTTGCTGAAAATGGCACATTAGTGATGCACAAAGGCCAAGAGCTTTACAGCTGCTTACTTGATACCGATGCCATCAAAGAGATCATTAAAGAAGCTCGAGCAATTGAAGGCGCGCATGTGGTGCTATGTGGTAAGAAATCGGCATACATTGAAACCAAAGATCAGCGTGCTCTAGCGGAGATCTCTAAGTACTACCATCGCCGTGAGCAAGTAGAAGATTTACTGGCGGTAGAAGACGATTTCATCAAGGTGGCTATCTGTCACTTCGACGGTTCACAAGAGAAAGTGAACCCAACTATTGATGCCAAATTCGGTGAGAACTACCAAGTGGTTGTGAGTGCGAAAATTTGGTTGGATGTGATGAACGCACAGGCATCAAAAGGTGCGGCGATTAAACACCTACAAAACACACTCGGCTTCACTTACGAGCAGACCATGAGTTTTGGTGACTACCTGAATGACTTGGAAATGCTTAAAGAGAGCTACCACTCTTACGCGATGGAAAATGCACATCCAAAGCTGAAAGAGATCGCTCGTTTTGGCGCGCCAAGTAACGTTGATGCAGGTGTATTCCAAGTGCTTGAGAAACTGCTAGCGTAACGTTGTTCAGCTCAATCCGATTTTTATCAAAGCCAACTCGGTAATAGGAGTTGGCTTTTTTGTTGGCTACTGGTTTATCGAGTTAAATTTGAACGAGTGTTCAGCTTGTTGTAGTCTAATCAGAAAGATGGGTATTCACTTTGCATTGGATACGCCTTAGCAACGATATTTGGAATGATTATGAGCAAGAAACTTCAACTTGATATTATTTCTGACGTGATGTGCCCTTGGTGCGTGGTCGGCTACAAAAATCTAGAACAAGCCGTTGCGGAACTTGGTTTAGAAGACCAGATTGAACTTGAATGGCAGCCGTTTGAGCTTAACCCTGATATGCCGCAAGAGGGCGAAAACCTGCGTGATCATATCATGAGAAAATACGGTTCTAGCGTAGAAGAGAGCCAACGTTCACGTGAACAGCTTGCGGCTCGTGGCAAAGCGGTTGGTTTCGATTTCAATTTCTATGACAGCATGAGAATGGTCAATTCACGCCATCTCCATGTGCTTCTCGATTTTGCACTAGCGCACGGTAAACAGACTGAGTTAAAGCTACGCTTTTTTACTGCTCACTTCACAGAGCAGAAAGACCTGTCTGACCTTGAAGTCATGGCACAAGAACTTGAAGCGGTTGGGCTAAACTCAACGAAGGCACTGAAGCGTCTAAAGAACACCGACAACTTGAAGCAAATTGAAGCGCAAGAGTTTGAATGGCAACGCATGGGGATCTCTGCGGTTCCTACTGTGGTGTTCAATCGTAAGAGTGCTGTGACAGGCGCGCAGACGGTAGAAACCTACAAGCAGATTCTTCAAGAGATTATTGCGGAATCATAAACGGATCATTGGTATCAATTAGAGTCTGAATTACATGGAATCATTGTCACTCGCTCAAGCGCAAAAGATTGTACTGCTTTCGCAAAAACTGCCACCTAAGAAGCTGCCACCTAAAAAGCAACGCAATGGAGGCACTTTGGCGAACACGCTGTCTGCGATTGAAAACCTTGGCTATGTGCAAATTGATACCATTTCCGTGATTCAGCGAGCCCACCATCATACGCTGTGGAATCGCAATCAAGGCTACCAATTGAACCATCTTGATAAGCTGCTAGAGCGTCGAGAGGTATTTGAGTATTGGTCGCATGCCGCCGCGTATTTACCCATGCGTGACTTCCGATTCAGCCTACACCGCAAGAATGGCTTTGCGAGCGGTAAGCTCAAGCATTGGTATAAAAAAGACGATGCCCTCATGGCGCATGTTCTCAAACGTATTGAGAGCGAAGGACCATTGATGGCGAAAGACTTTGAAGGGGATAGACCAAACCCTGGGGGATGGGGCGGTAAACCTGCCAAACAGGCGCTAGAGACTTTGTTTATGCAAGGTGACTTAATGGTGCCGAGCCGAGTGAACTTTCATAAGGTGTATGACCTAACCGAGCGAGTTTTACCGAGTGGCATTGATACCTCTGAACCAACGGAACAAGAGTATATCGAGCATCTGATCACGCGTTATTTAGAAGCGAACGGTGTAGGAATTGCCTCGGAAATGAGCTATCTCCTTAAGAACACCAAACCACTGATACAGAAGACACTCCAACAGATGCTTGAAGACAAGCAAGTCGTGAAAGTGGATATTCAAGGTTCAGATTACTACGTGTTGCCCGATGCGTTTGAGCTTCTGAATCAGCCTCTTTCTCGAACTAAGTTAAAGATACTGTCTCCGTTTGATAACCTGTTGATTCAACGTAAGCGAATGCAATCACTGTTCAATTTTGATTACCTTCTCGAGTGTTATGTTCCTGAGGCCAAGCGCCAGTTTGGTTACTTTAGTTTGCCGATTCTATGGCAAGGTAAGTTGGTGGCGCGAATGGATTGCAAGGTCGATAGAAAGAATCGCTTACTCAATATTCGTAATTTGGTTGTTGAAGACAGAGTTAAAACTCATGAGTCATTGATTGACGCTTTATGCGAAGAACTAAAGCACTTCATGGTGTTTAACCAATGTGAAGAGATGATCGTCCATAACGCCACACCTTCTGATCTTGGTAAACGCTTGATGAGCCATTGGCAAACAGTCTAGCGGTCTTTGTTGTTTAGAAAGCGCTTAGCTACTCAGAAAGAGCGGCTAACAAAAACTCGACAAAGGTTCGGTTCTTCAAGGACAGTTGCTTGGTTTTGTAGAGCAAGTGAATCGGCTTTGGTAACGGCGCCATGCCGGGTAGGATTTCCAATAGCGCGCCACGTTTAATCTCTTCTGCGACCAAGATAGTCGGTTGCAAGAACACGCCTACGCCCTGTAGAGCGGCATATCGCAACACATCCCCATTGTTCGACATCAAGCGCACACGTTCTTTATTCGGTGTGGCGTGAGGGGCTTGGCTGCTGTAACTGAACCCGAGCGATGGATGCTGCGCCAAGTCTTCTAATACTTTGATCTCAGCATGTTGGTTAAGGTAATCGGGTGCGGCGCAATAACACATCTCATAATCCCCCAAATACCTTGCGACCAAGCTTGAATCGGATAGGTCACCAATTCGCACAATCAGGTCAATGTCGGATGAATAAGGGTCAACAAGATCATTATTCAACATCAACTCAACGTTAATGGTTGGGTGTTGTGCAAGGAATTTGGCTACGATAGGGGCAAGTACCTTGTTTCCGTAGGTGACAGGGCAGTTAATTTTTACCGTGCCTTGTGGTTGGTTTTCCAAGGTTTGAATCAGGTTTTCAGCATTGCTGATGTCTTCGAGAATTCGCTTACACTCACGATAGTAAAGCTGTCCTGAATCGGTTAACGATTGCTTACGTGTGGTGCGGTGGATCAGCTGAGAATTCAAACTGGTTTCTAAGGAATGGACATGTTTACTGATCATGGTCGCCGACAGGTTGAAGTGGTTTGCGGCGCTACGAAAGCTGCCTTGTTCCACCACGTAGACGAAGACTTTCATGCTGGTTAACTTATCCATTGGACACTCTTGGTTGATAAACAATAAACAAAAGGTGAGTTTATCAATTATTAGGGGTTAATTATATTAATGGCAAACCGATAATTAACTAAAATAAGAGCGTGAAATGCCTCAAATGAACGAAACGATCTTTGTTACAGCCGAACTTAAGATCAAAACCAACATAGAACGAGCTGTTGCGATCGAAGCTATCGAACAGTTTTGTTTAGACATGCAAAGCGAGCCAGGCTGCCTACAAGCAATTGCAACCTATGATCAAAGCCAAAGCGATCGTGTGATTTTGCTTGAGCATTACGCAAACCGTGAAGCGATTAATCAGCACTTTGTGATGCCTCATACCCAAGCGTTTATTGAGCGTGATATTACGGAATTAGTACAAGCATTTGAAACGCAACGTGGACCTATCAAAGCACAAGAGCAGGAGATCTAAGACATGAAATGGGGAATCCTAGGAACCAGCTTTATATCAGGTGTAATGGCGGATGCGATTAAAGGCGATGCTCAAAGCGAGCTGTATGCCGTTGCTGGTCGTACTGAAAAAACACTTAACGAGTTTGCTGCCCAATACCAACCAACACGAACCTTCAACAACTATGAAGCCTTGATTGAAGATGAGTCGGTCGACATTATCTACATTGCTCTACCAAACCATGTCCATCATGAGTATGTGATTAAAGCGGCTCAAAAAGGCAAAGCGATCTTGTGTGAAAAATCGTTATCGGTTGATATGGAAAAAACCGAGCAAGCTTTGCAAGCAGTGAAAGAAGCGGGTGTATTCTTTGCAGAAGGTTTGATGTATCTAAACCATCCACTTATCGCCAAGCTTCATCAAGAATTAGCAACCGGTGAGATTGGCGAAGTGCGCTCGATTCAAGGTTCTTACGTTGCGGCGATTGATCAGTTCGTGAATCCTGCAAGTAAAGGCGCGCTATACAACCTTGGCTGCTACCCAATGTCGCTGATTCACTCTGTCGCGCAGCAGCAATTTGGCGAGAGTGTGTTCGATGGTGTGCAGATATCAGCAATCGGTCGACGAGGCGAAGATGGCAATATCTGTGAATCGTCGGCGATGATGCGTTTCAATGACCGCTTTACCGCGCAAATCCATACTGCTGAAGACCACGGTTTAAAGCACGGCTTTACGATCCTCGGCAGTAAAGGCTGCATTACGCTAGATACTAATCCATGGCTACCGACCGAAGACAACACATTCACGGTAGAGATCTATGAGACGTCGACACGTGAAGTGAAAGTTGAAGCGCAAGGCGATGGCTTCCATTATCAAGTGCGCAATATCCGCCAAGCGGTTGAGCAAGGTAAGACACAGTTTGCTGCGCCAATGGCGAGCCACCAAGACTCTCGTGTGATCATGAAGTTACTGGCTGATTGGGAACAAGCGGCGAGCTAACATCGTCGTAAATTCTATATTCGCCTCATGTTTGATTGCCTCGTAAGCTATCAAACATGAGGCGTTTCCTCTATATCTTCTAGTCGACTCTCCCAATAAATACTTTGCATTTGAAACCGCCGCAGTGTCCAATATCAGGTAGTACGAAAATGACCAAAAAACCTTATTTTTTAAGGTGTTAAATAGGACCTTTACCGCATGCGTAAATCAGATAAGAAAATCGAAAATCAAATCAGAGACGTGTTAACTGACGTTTGTGAAGACACGCTGAAAGGCTTCGATGGTTTTTTGTGGGTGACTCACTCGGTCAACTTCTCCTCTTTTCCGCAAAGTTTGAAAATTGTCTGTGTATTCGATACCAATCAGGATAGAACGAACTTCTTAAATGGCGAAGGTCAACAGAGTGTCTCTGGGGCTATCCAACAAGCGTTCAATCAAGTTGGAATTCAACTGAAGAGTATCGATAAACACATCAGCTACGATACGCAAGAAAATTGCGACCGCGACCATCAAGGGAAGTGGAACAAGAGGCTATAGTGCTCTTGCTTCTTTAGAATCCCTCAACTGTGTCGTGATAAAAAGGTCGTGAAATGAATAAAGCTCAAATTTCGCTTAACAAGAACACACTGCTAGGTGTGTTCGAGCAATTTTTGATACTAACTCTGTGGCTGCTAGTAGGAAGTGTCGTTTGGTCTGTTTGGTTTATGTGGGGGATTAACGTTGTCCCCTTTGACGATCCTTACCTCTCTGATACTGAGTATCAACGTCTCATTAAGCAAGAAACTCAGCTGATCAATATCGGCTTATGGGTAGGTAAGCTCTATACCGCATGTGCGGTGATGTTTTTTACTGCACGCGTTAGGAAAGTGCTTCGAGCCTCAAGCGATGGATGAAATCCGTTTGGGTTATGACATTACTGGTATCTACTAGTATTTGTTCTCATTGATTGACTAAAAATCTACGAAACGAGATGTCGCTATCCATAAACTTAATTAATCAACAAAGCCGTTGGCAAGCGAACCGAAGAGAAGAAAGCCTACGCGAGGTAGGCTTTGATTGTCGTTATTTAATTGCGGTACAGAAGCTGACGTCTGAATGTTGAGTTTGCGGATCGTAGCTGTGGTAAAGCTCAAAACAAGGTCGATCGTCTGTTTCAATACCGGACTCAATGACGTTACTCATTAAATCATCCCAAGCTTTGGCATATTGGCCGATTTCGGTGATCGTTTGTCTCGTCACCGCATATTGCCCACCGGGAAAGTCCTTTAGCTCGATACCGCTGGGTACTTCGACATCCTCTGGAACCATTAAACAAATGTCTGTTCGGCACTTATCTGTCGGTGTGATTTCTGGGTTATCATGGTAAATGAACATGCAGGTGTTGCCTGATAATCCTTTCATTTCTGCCCACTGATAAAGACGGCCGCTAGGCTCTTCATACCCTTTTCCATAAGGGCCTGTTACTCGCACATACGCCAATTTTGATGATTCGAATTGTTGCGTTTTCATTGTCTTACTCCATGTTGAAAGTTCGGAGCCAGTATATGAATTACTCGTAACTGCATCGTTTCCATTCTTGCGCAACGTGTGTCCAATCTTGCTATTTCGAGTTAACTCACCGAAAGCTTGGTAGTCTTCACAATCACGAAATGCGCTAGGCGTAACGCCAAAGTGTTGCTTGAAGGATTTGGCAAAGTTTTGAGACGATGAGAAGCCGTAATCTAGTGCAATATTAATAATAGGTTGCTTGGTTTTGAAGAGATCGTTGGCTGCCGCTTCGAGTCTCAATCGTCTGATAAAATCAGCAAGCGTTTCGCCTTGAACGGCCTTAAAAGTACGATGAAAATGGTAGGGTGAAAAGTTAGCTAATGCCGCGACTTCGATCAAGTTGAGCGGATCGTTAAAGTGCTTCTCTAAATAGCGTATAACGGGAACAAGCCGCTTATGATAGTCAACGTACATCGCTTTATTTACCACTCTCTGTTGTCATCGTTCTTGTTTAGATGACCGAGACTAGCCTATCCAAATTGAGTTTCAACATTGTGGCGCTCAAACTGAGATTCGATACAGCAAATCCAAGTCCTATTCTGAGTTCTAGGCTCTGATAACTTCTCATCTTCCAAACCGTATTATTCTCATTTTGAGAAAATCTGAGCTGATTTCTCGTTAGCCGGAGATACTTGGTTTCCAAATAAAATTAAAATCACAAAAATTTATCTTTTCCTTAATGTCTTGATTTTGAATCGGCATTTGCTCGTTTTCTTTGTCATGGATGAAACAATACAGACGAGCACTTGAACAATAGAGCCATGTAGTCGATACTTTTTTCGTATTTTGATTCCTAAATTGACACGCAAGTTGGCTGACTTTTCGTCTTGTGATTTAAGGCATGACAGTATCGATTAGGAAATTTGATTCATGAAAACCTACATTTCTGGGCTGCTCGCACTCATACCGTCATGTTTAATCGCTGGCTACGCTTTTGCTGTTGGTACAGCAGTTGTGCTGCCAGGGCAACATGAAGCGGGTGTCGATCTTTCGGGCTCCCCACTATCTGCGAATGCCGTCATTGATTGGGAAATTTCCAACAGTGATATTGTGTTCGGAGCTTATGCCGACAAAGCCGACAATGAGCGGGCCACGACAATTGGTTATATGTACAACCAAGTCATGGCGATGAACTCGGGTTGGTTGGAGAACGATCTCCGTAACCAAGCTGAGTTAGAAGGCCTCAATTTCGAAGACTATTTCCTGCACTTTTCTGAAGATACTGTCATTGCCGAGGTTGATAAAACTCACGGCGAAAAGACTCTTTTAAACCGAAAACCAATGATCTTGGGCTATACAGCCAGTGAAGACCATGCTGGCTTTTGGCTGTATCAAGAGCCTCCGTGGGATGCCGATGTGTTTGAGAATTTCGAACAGGGTGGGGCTTTGTATGTCTATCATGCTGAGCAGTTCGAACGGCTGACCTTTAAGTTCTCACAGTTTGCTGGCAGCGGCGAATTTTGGATTGAATACCCAACGGCTATTGATTCTCACGGAAGGGTATCACAGTGGGAAAGGCTCGATGTAAAGAAAGACAAAACGCTCAATATGACCAAAAACCAATCGGTGATCTGGAACCTTCCGGATAACTGGGTAAGAGCCACAACTCATGATGGGAGCGGTGCGAGCTATGGTGGCGGCCAGTATTTTGGTTCCACCTTTTTGAGAGATGGTGGGCGCTTATACGTTGTGAGAGTTCGTTGGCAAAGTGAGAACGCCGACGACAGGCCGCGTTTAAAAGAAGTAAAACTGAAAAACAGTTTTCCAAGCGTCAAATTAACCGACGCTCTGACTACAACGCCGGACGGCAATGCTATCAGCCAATGGCGAAAAATCCGCGGCTTTGATGTGTCTGCAGACCTAGATGGCGATAACTACCTGTCGCCAAGCGAGTATCGAAATCGAACCAATAAGAACGCAACAGCGCGTTTTCGTTGGGAATCAAGAGTGGTGCCATTTGGTCGAATGTGGAGCGCTAACTCATCTTGGTCGCTAACGAACGTCGCAAACGCGGATTATCTATCTGCTATTCATCGCTACTACAAGCAAAGCTGGGCAAGCCAAGGTTTGAATGGTGCGTATAACGACGACACAAATAAACTTATTGGTTCGAACCAGTTCTATGTTCATTCTGGCGGGCATGTTCAAGAGTTAGGAGCAGTTGCGGGTTCGAATCAAGCGGATGATCTCTATAAACAACAATTTTCAGCGTTTCTGAAAAATCTATCTGCTTTAGAAAGTGATGCGTCGATTGGGTTGAATATCGGAACCGCGAACTTACTGGGTCGAAATGGACAGTCTCATCTTAGCGAGGCGGGAACTCTATATTTACGCGAGCACTACATTTTTCCGTCTACTGGGTTTAGTGGTTACTCGGGGATCTCTAAATTCTGGGATAATTCTGCGCTCGCCTACAATGGACAAAGTGTTATTTTTCAGGCGACAACGCGTTATGGGCGAGTTCAGTATCTTGGAAATAGTGAAGAAAATTGGAAGCAAGACCAATACTCGACCCTAGCGATCTACCACCTCAATCGACATGCTCAATATAGCTATTTCAATCAGTGGAACAATGGTTACGTCTATGGAAGTGGCAATACGACGGCTGACACTTTCTGGCAAAGTGGTGTCCCTAAAACCATCGCCTACCAACCAAGTTCGTTATTGGCCGTTGATTTGGGAGAGCCGAGTCTTCAAATCCCACAAGGCTTTGCGCCGATTCCTTTGATGCTTTCGACAACGACACCTCAGCCCGCTGACTACACCATCGTTGGCGATTCCTCGATGAACGAAATGGTGCATGCTGATCTGCCCAATGGTATCACTCACGTTCTACCGACGTTCACGTACTTTATGTATCAATCTGAAAATCAGGTGGTTGCTGGTGGCTCTGGGGACATGGTGTTAGCGAGAGAGTTCAGCAATGGTCGTGTGTTGTATCGCACGGATTTCCACGGTAAGAATCCGAGCTTTTATGACGCGGCAAAACTCACCATTGCGCTGGATGTCCCAATGAAACCTGTTGATGCTAACGGTAACGTTGGTGACTATGTGAGTGAAATCGAAATTGGCGGTTATGAAGGGCTGTTCTTACTTTATTAGAACCAATGCGAGTGAGTGCTCTCGAACCAGAGCAGACTAGAGCTTAGGTTCGGGATATCAGCTTATTCTTTTTACACTGCTTAAACTCTTTGGCGATCCACGATTGCTCGTTTAAACCATTGTCGATTAGAGCAAAAAGGTAGCCATCGACTTTGCTTGAAGCTGCTGGATATTCTTGAAAAGCGTGCTTAGGGTAGCCGGGGTAATCTGTCTCGTATTGAGCGTCTAACCGCTTACCGAGTTGACGCCATTTTACGAATAACTCCGAAGAAGACGTCTCAACCTTATATTGCCCCAAAATACGCTGGTGATGAGTTAACGCCACTTTAGCGCAGTGGTTGGTCTGTACGACTTTTTGTATCAACTCAACTTGTTCTTCACTCATGGTTTTCGCCAGTACATTCTCTTGTTCGATACGCACCATTCGCTCACCAAACGTTTCAGCATGGGTGGGAAACACAAAAGTAAGCGGTAAAGCCAATACCAAAAGACGCTTGTAGAACATAACCAAACTCGTTAAAAGGATTCGCGGCTATTATGCCGCCCGCCGCCAATATTATTAATGAATATAAACGCTTAATTGTAAGAATTATTTTTATCGAGTAGATAAATAGATGATTTTGGAGTTGTGGCATTCAGGCTATGAATGTCTGGTTGTTTTTCGAAGCGACACCGATAACCGAATCAACCCAATATCTAACCATCTTGATTATAAATGTTGGATATCAATCGAGTGGTAGGAAAAACCGATTGCTTTAGCGGCGTTCAACAAAGCTTGTTGAGTCTTGAATACCCTGGGTTGCATTTTTCTGTCGGATTCAAGAAAGCTGTTTACTCCCCACTTATGACTTTTGACCATTAAGTAATAACCATTAGCTCCAGGGGACACGACACCAATTGCTGCTTTCAGGTCGCCACGACTGAAATGCTTTTTGAACTCACGTAATACCATATCAACATCCTTATTCGATGATAAAAAAAGGGAGCGCATTGCTCCCTAGTTAGTGCTTTTCTTAATGTTTACAAGAATGCGCGGTATGGCAGTTCTGGGTCATTTGTGAAGATGTCTGCAAAGCCACGGAAGTGCTGGTAGTGCATGCGGCCTTTATCTGTTGGGTATGTGTATTTACCACCAACTTGCCAGAAGAAAGGTGCGAAGCCGTATTGAAGACGTTCTTTCTTCATGTTCCACAGCATTTCGATTTCACGCGGGTCATTTTGGAAGTTAGCCCAAATGTCGTGGTGGAACGGAACAACTACTTCACAGTTCAAAGACTCAGCAGCACGAAGAATGTCTGAAGATGTCATTTTGTCTGTTACGCCACGTGGGTTCTCACCGTAAGAAAGCAGTGCAACGTCGATCTTGTGGTCATTCCCGTGTTTAGCGTAGTAGTTTGAGTAGTGAGAATCACCAGAGTGGTAAACTGAACCACCTGTTGTTTCTACTAGGTAGTTCACTGCACGGTCGTCCATTCCGTCTAGAATTTCTTTGTCTAGGGAAGATGTTCCTTCAGGAAGTGTCACTAGAGCAGTACGGTCGAATGCGTCAAGAACCTTGATGTTGACGTCTTTGATCTTAATTTCGTCGCCAACTTTCGCGATAACACAACGATCTTCTGGTACACCCCATTTCATCCATAGATCAACACATGCTTTAGGTCCGATGAATTTAACGTGCTCGCCACAGTTTTGAAGAACCGCTGCCGCAACGTTGATATCAATATGGTCGCCGTGATCGTGAGATGCCATCACTGCATCGATCTCTTTGATAGCGAAAGGGTCCAATGGGAAGATTGCAGTACGTAGGTTTGGTTGAAGTGCTTCTACACCACCCATACGCATCATTTGGTGCTGGTTTTTCATTTTTTGAACAGCTTGTGTTTTTTTACCAGTACCACACCAGAAGTCCATTGATAGGTTTGCACCCTCTTCTGATTTTAGCCAAATACCTGTACAGCCAAGCCACCACATAGAAAACGTACCTGGTTGAACAACCGTTTGTTCTATCTCTTCATTTAACCATGTGCCCCACTCAGGGAATGTATTTAGGATCCAAGACTCGCGAGTGATTTCGTTTACATTGCTCATGATAATACCTTTTATTTCAATAATTTGATTAATTTTGGATGTAGGGAGCCGAGCGCCTTAATTTGGATTAAGGCACTGAGCTAAATTTATTATTATTGGTGGGCTAGTTAGCCCTGCGATTTAAACTAGGATGACTTGCGTCCCTTGAGCTTCAATCAGTTTTACGACTTCGGGATTGGCGTCTTTACCGGTGATGACTATGTCTATTTGCTTGGTGCTGCAAAAGAGCATTCCGGTACGTTGTCCAACTTTTGAGCTATCGACCACGACGACAAGCTTATCGACCTGTTCGAGCATTTGTTGTTCGGCTACGGCCGTTAACATGTCGGCTTTGTACAGCCCGGCATCGGTTAAGCCTTTACCTGAGGTGAACATCCAGTTTCCCGCATAGCCGCCTAATGAATTAGGGGCAGGGTTTAGAAAGATGTTCTGCGCTTTGTTGTATTGACCACCAATGATGATGACATCGTCATGATCTTCGTTGATCAAGTAGCTTGCGAGTGGAAAGTAGTTCGTTACGATTTGAACGTCATCGCCACATAATTGCTGACCGAGTAGGAAAGCCGTCGAACCACAGTTGATCACGACTGTATCGCCAGCCTGACAAAGCCCTGCAGCTGCTTGAGCAATCTCTGATTTCTCTTCATAGAACTCAGTGCTGTTGATATTCAGTGGTGACCACTTTCTCTTCTGAGTTTCTACTCGTTCCGCACCATTTCGAATTTTTCTAAGTCGGCCAACTTCATCTAACTTAGCGATATCTCGCCTAGCAGTAGCAGGAGAAACGCTAAATTTATCAATAATATGAGAGACGTTGATTGTCTGCATATCTTCTAACAGCGACAAGATGCCGTTATGTCTTTGTACTTCATTCATATTTATCACTCTTTTTGTCGTTGTGACAATTTAATGATTACTTTTGATTTGTTTTGATTCTAATAATCACCATCATGATTGTCAAACCACATCGCTATAAAAACCAGACATTAATCACAATGTTTTATAAGTGATTGATTTTATTGTATTTATTGTTTTTACATGTGATCTAAAGCTCAATTAAGCACATTCTGGGTGTGGTTAATTGATATAAATCAAAGTAATCACAAGTGAGCATTGAATGATTACTTTTGATTGGTAAAGTCTAGTTCGTGAGCAAAACTAGAATCATCACATCCTACAAATCATTAAAATTAAAAATCAATCAGGGGTAAAGATATGGAATTCTTATATGATATTTTCTATATTTTTTACAGTCAGGTAATGACCAAAGCACCGTTGCTACTCGGTCTTGTTACTTGTCTCGGCTACATCCTTCTAAAACGTGACGCAACAACTGTTATCTCCGGCTCTATTAAAACCATCGTTGGTTTCATGATAGTGCAGGTAGGTGCAGGAACATTGGTAGCGGGTTTTAAACCGGTTATTGAAAAAATGAGTGAAATACATGGATTAACGGGATCGGTAATTGACCCGTACACCTCCATGATGTCCACCATGGAAACCATGGGCGACAATTACTCTTGGGTTGGGTATGCAGTATTACTGGCTCTTGGGCTAAACATTCTACTTGTTGCCTTCCGACGTATTACGGGTATCAGAACCATCATGCTGACTGGGCATATCATGTTCCAGCAAGCTGGCCTCATTGCTGTTTTCTACTTCGTGCTTGGTGCAGGTATGTGGGAAACCATTATTTATTCAGCAATATTGATGGCGTTGTACTGGGGTATCTCCTCAAACATCATGTTCAAGCCGACTCAAGAAGTGACTGGCGGTGCGGGTTTCTCAATTGGTCACCAGCAACAGTTTGCGTCATGGGTTGCGACCAAAGTTGCACCGAAACTTGGCGACAAGAATGACAGTGTTGACCACATCAAACTGCCTAAATGGTTACACATTTTCCACGACAGCATTGCAGCGACCACACTTGTAATGACTGCGTTCTTCGGCATCATCCTTCTTTCGTTTGGTCTTGATAACCTTCAAGACATGGCAGGTAAAACGCACTGGTTTATCTACATTTTTGAAACTGGTTTGAAATTCGCTGTTGCCATTCAAGTCATCGTTACTGGTGTTCGCATGTTCGTTGCGGAACTGTCCGAGGCATTTAACGGTATTTCTCAACGCCTTATTCCTAACGCTGTTTTAGCAATCGATTGTGCGGCTATTTACGCCTACTCTCCGAACGCAATGGTATTTGGTTTCATGTGGGGCGCAGTGGGTCAATTCACAGCTGTTCTTGCAATGCTAGCGTTTGACGCACCAATCATGATCATTCCTGGCTTTATCCCAATGTTCTTCTCGAACGCAACTATTGGTGTGTTTGCTAACCACTTTGGTGGTTGGAAAGCGGTGATGAAGATCTGTTTCGTGATGGGCATCATCGAAGTGGTTGGTTCGGCTTGGGCAATTCATATCTTTGCTCAATCTGGTACTGAGTTTAACGGCTGGATGGGTATGGCTGACTGGGCACTTGTGTTCCCGCCAATCATGCAAGGTATCTCTAGCTCTAGCATGTTCTTCTTTGTGATCTTGGCTCTGGCTGGTGTTTACATGTACTTCGCTTCTAAGCAACTACGAGCTGAAGAAGACGCAGAAGCTGCTGCTGAAACAATGACCGCAGTAACGCCTGAAGGTATTGAGGTTGAAGTTGCGGTACCACAACAATCGACAGCAACTGCTGATGCACCATCGGCTTCTACAACGGCAGCTTCTACAACATCAGAAAATCGAATCTCACCAGCCGCTGATCAGAAACCGGTTCGCGTCTTAGTGTGCTGTGGTTCTGGGCAAGGTTCTTCAATGATGTGCTCTAAGAAAATCAAAGAGTACTTGGACAAGAAAGGCATCCCAAGCTCGACCTTTAACAGCGCCATCACTGATTACAAATCACACCTTGGTTCATTCGACATCATCGTTACTTCGGTTGCTCTTGCAGCGAAGATCACGGGTCTGCCGGAAGGTAAGCAACAGTTAGCGGTTAAGAACATGATTATGGTGAAAACTTTCGGCGACGAACTTGTTTCCATCATCGAGAACAACTTCCATAAATAATTAAAAACGGCTCAGTGGTGTCGCACTGCTGAGCCAATAAAAACAATTATATAAGTGAGCAATAACATGAACTTAAAAGAATCTCTTATCAAGAATAACTCTATCCTACTGAACGCAAAAGCAGCCGACTGGAAAGCGGCGATCAAGCTTGGGACTGATGCATTGGTGAAAGCGGGTATTGCAGAAGAGCGTTACTACGACGCGATTACCAAAGCGATTGGCGAAGAAGGCCCATATATCTGTATTCACGATGCGTTCGCACTGCCGCATTGCCGCCCTGAAGACGGTGTTATTCGTACTGGGTTTGCGCTAACTGTACTTGAAACGCCAATCACTTTTGAAGGTGTTGATGAGCCTGTTGATGTGTTGATCACGCTAGCGGGTAAGGACTCAGAAGAGCACATCGAAGGAACGATGCAAGTCGCGAACTTGATTGAATTTGACGAAGACTTCTCAAAACTTCGTGCCTGCAAAAGCCCAGAAGAAGTCGCGCGTTTAATTGATGCTGCTTTGTTGCAAGCGGAAGCGGCTTAAGGAGTCGATATGTCTAAATATAGCCAATTGAAACAACGTGTCTTAGAAGCGAATTTGCAGCTTCCTAAATACGGTTTGGTGACATTCACTTGGGGTAATGTCTCTGAGTTTGACCGTGTTAACGGAGTGATAGCGATTAAACCATCAGGTGTCGAATACAGTGATATGACGGCTGAGGACATGGTGGTCGTCGATCTAGAAGGCAACATTGTTGAAGGGAAACTCAACCCTTCAAGTGATACTGCAACGCACTTAGAGCTCTACAAAGCGTTTCCTGAAGTGAGTGGCATTGTTCACACGCATTCACGCAGTGCCACAATTTGGGCACAAGCCGGTATCGACATTCCAGCCTTAGGCACCACTCACGCTGATTATTTCTACGGTGACATCCCATGTACACGTCGATTGTCTCACTCTGAGATTTCTGAAGAGTACGAGAAAAACACTGGCTTGGTGATCATTGAAGAGTTCAAGCAACGTCGAATCGATCCAATGGCCGTTCCAAGTGTGATTGTTGCAGGGCATGCGCCGTTCTCTTGGGGTAAAGATGCCAATGACGCGGTTCACAACGCGGTGGTATTAGAAGAAGTGTCGGCAATGGCGTTAGCAACGCGCACATTGAATAGCGGCATCAAAATTCAACCAGAACTATCCGACAAACACTACTTACGTAAGCATGGTGAAAATGCTTATTACGGCCAACAGTAAATCGGCTTTTCGTTTAAGTAAGCCGTTTAAGTCGTTTCTATTCGAAGTAGCTTCAATATTGATTAGGCCCGACTTCAGGGAATAAGTGAGAGGACTCTATGTATAAAGTGCTGGCGTTAGATCTCGATGGAACCGTGTTAAAGGATGATCACACGATTCATCCAGAAGTAAAAAAGGCTATTCAAGAAGCCAAACAAAGTTGTCACGTCGTGATTGTTACTGGCCGACACCACACAGCAGCACGACCTTACTATTACGAATTGGGGCTAGATACTCCAATCATCTGCTGTAACGGTACTTATGTTTATGACTATCAAACTGAAACGGTATTGACTCAAAACGCCATAGAGAAAGATAAGGCACTTACTTTCATTGATATGGCTGACGAGTTTCAGCTCAAGATGGTGATGTATATAACTCATGCCATGACGTACTCACAGTACAACCCATTTGCCTACATGTTGGCATTGGAAAGCTGGGCTGAAACGGCACCAGAGCAACATCGCCCTCAAATCTACCAAGTGGAATCATTCATAGAAACAGCTCAACAAGCTGAACACGTTTGGAAGTTTGTGGTGGAGGGGAGCCAAGATTCCGTCGACCGTTTAATGCAACACCCATGGATTGAAGAGAACTTCAACGGTGAGCGTTCTTGGTCAAACCGAATCGACTTTGCAGCGAAAGGTAACAGTAAGGGCCTGCGCCTTGCTGAATATGTCTCAGAACTTGGTTACCAACCGACAGACGTGATTGCCGTCGGTGATAACCACAATGATATTTCCATGCTTAAGTACGCCGGATTCGGTGTAGCGATGCTCAATGCTGATGACATCGTCAAGTCACACATTCAATGCGTGTGCTCAACAGATAACAACCATGATGGCTTAGCCCGTCTAATACGTGAACAAATTAAAGGATAACAACATGACTAAACCAATGATTCAGATCGCCCTAGACCAAACAAATCTTCCTGCTGCAATTGAAGTGGCAAACAACGTTGAAAGCTTTGTTGATGTGATTGAAGTGGGCACTATTTTGGCTTTTGCTGAAGGGATGACTGCGGTTTCTACCCTTCGTAAAAACCACCCAGACCATATCCTTGTGTGCGACATGAAAACCACCGATGGTGGCGCTATTTTGGCTCGAATGGCATTCGAAGCCGGTGCGGATTGGATAACCGTTTCTGCGGCTGCACACATCGCAACCATTGGTGCATGTAAGAAAGTCGCTGACGAATTTAACGGTGAAATTCAAATCGAAATCTATGGTAACTGGACCATGGATGACGCTCAATCTTGGGTTGACTTAGGTATTTCACAAGCGATTTACCACCGTTCTCGTGACGCTGAATTAGCTGGTGTGGGTTGGACTGAAGAAGATCTAGTGAAGATGCGTGCACTGTCTGAAATGGGCATTGAGCTTTCTATTACAGGCGGTATCGTGCCTGAAGACCTATACCTATTTGAAGGCATTAAAGCGAAAACTTTTATCGCAGGCCGCGCACTCGCGGGCGACAAAGGTAAAGAGACAGCAGAAGCGCTAAAAGCTCAGATCGATCGCTACTGGAACTAGGAGACGTTATGTATCAAAACTTGTTACGCCACCGTGTTGGGCTTTATGAGAAGGCTCTACCTAACGAACTCAGCTGGGAAGATAAACTTAAGCAAACCAAAGAACTCGGCTTTGATTTTCTTGAGATATCGGTAGACGAATCAGACGAGCGTCGCAGCCGATTAGATTGGAATGACGAAGAGGTTTATGCCTTGCGTCATCTTTGCGAAAAGCATGGTATCCCGCTGCAATCCATGTGTTTAAGCGCGCATCGTAAGTTCCCATTTGGTTCAGCAGATCCGGCGATTCGTGAACAAGCTGTCATCCATATGGAAAAAGCTATCTCACTCGCTTACAAGTTGGGTATTCGTACCATCCAATTGGCTGGGTATGACGTTTACTACGAGCCAGCCGATAAAGTGACTCACCAGAGGTTCATTGAAGGAATGAAGCTTTCTGCACAGTTGGCGGAAAGGTCGGGCGTAATGCTTGCTGTGGAGATCATGGATACCGATTACTTGAACTCTTTGAGCAAGTTTGAAGTATTGAGTCGTGAAGTCAATTCACCGTATTTCACGGCGTATCCAGATGTGGGTAATATCTCTGGCTGGAACTACGACATAGTGACGGAACTGAAGTTGAGTAAGCCTCATATCACTCAGATTCACCTCAAAGACACGTATAAAGTGACTGACGAATACAAAGGTCAATTCCGAGACCTAGTAATTGGTGATGGCGAAGTTGACTTCAATGCTATTTTTGAAACGTTGAAAGAGACTGAGTGCGTTGTACCACTCGTGATCGAGATGTGGGCTCAAGATGAACGCTGGAAAGAGAATATACTGACGGCACAAAAACGTTTGAATGAAGTTTGTGTTCAAACGGGTGTTCCGATGTTGTTTGACCACTAACTCTACCTAGAATGATTAACGGGTTTCTCTTTGCGTTCTCGATGCTCCTAACGAAAAGAGAAAATGCAGCATATTGCCCCCAATATGCTGCATTTTTATATCAACTCGGCACTTTAAGCTATTTAAAGCAGCGGAGGTTATGTCAATTTCGCAATAGCTACAGTATTTAAACAGCGATCGTTACATGATCACGGCCCACTTCAGCCATCTGAATCAGGTAGTCCGTATGGTACTTCTTCTTGATGATGATTTGGCTACCGATTTCAGCAACAATCTTTACCACTTCCAACGCATCAGAAGGATGCAATGAAGAGTCTTTTGAAATTTCGATATTAACGCCTAAATTTGCCAATTTGATGATGTCGCTAGAATGCATGGTCATGTCCAAGGTATTTGATTTTCGTGGACTATATCATCTTCAATTTATGCAACTCTACTTGGTTTAAGTAAAAATGGGTGAGATGTGCTCAAAATATGATTTCAATAGTAAAACAACGGCTTTTATTGCATCAATTCGTTTAATTGTCGGATTGTTGAATAAGATCATATTAAGACGATCATGAATAGGTTTTATGTATGGTGATTAGTAGTATGAGTCTCAAAACAATATGAGAGATTGACGATGCCAAAGTTAGATAAATATAAAGGAATTATTTTTGATCTCGATGGGACTCTGGTCAATTCTATGGTGGCACACGCTCATGCATGGGAACAAACTTGTCAGAAGTTTGGTATTCCCTACGACAAAGAGTGGCTCGATCAACTTGGTGGGATGCCATCGCGAAAAGTGACTCAAGAGATCCTTAAGCGTTACGATCTAACTCTTGATGCTCAACAAATTACTTCGGACAAAATTGCCAACTTTGAAGCCATTGAGCACAAAGGGGATGTTATTCCAGAAACCTATGCACTCTTACAGCAACAGTATCAGTTGAAAAAGATAGGCATCGGCACTGGTGCTCAAGCCAAGCATGCAAGGGCGATTTTAAAGACGACCGATATCCCATCAATGATACGTACGATTGTGACTTCCGATGACGTAGAAAATCACAAACCTAACCCGGATACTTTTCTGAAAGTCGCTAGCCAGTTAGAGCTTGAACCGAGCGATTGTGTGGTGTTTGAAGATACGATTATAGGCCAGCACGCAGCGACATCGGCAGGCATGGATTGCTACATGGTTGAAAACGGGCAGATAACTAAATTTGTTCCAGCGAGCTAAACAGAATTTAACGATACAAAAATAACTAGGAAAAAAATGAAACAATATCTTATCGCACCTTCGATTCTTTCTGCTGATTTGGCGCGTCTTGGTGAGGATGTAGAACGCGTTCTCGCGGCTGGAGCTGATGTTATTCATTTTGATGTTATGGATAACCACTATGTACCTAACCTGACTTTTGGTGCGCCAGTATTAAAGGCACTGCGGGATTATGGAATTACAGCGCCGATAGATGTGCATTTAATGGCGAAGCCTGTGGATCAACTGGTACCAGAGTTCGCTAAAGCGGGTGCGACTATGATTACTTTTCATGTCGAAGCCTCAGAGCACATCGATCGTACTTTGCAGCTAATTAAAGAGCACGGTTGCCAAGCTGGTGTGGTACTAAACCCTGCAACGCCATTGAGTTACCTTGACTACATTATGGATAAGGTTGACCTGATATTGGTTATGTCGGTTAACCCAGGTTTCGGTGGTCAATCTTTTATCCCTGCCACGCTCGATAAGCTCCGGTCAATCAGAACGCGCATTAATGAATCAGGTCGAAATATTCGTTTAGAAGTCGACGGTGGTGTGAAAGTTAACAACATAAAAGAGATTGCTGAAGCGGGTGCCGATATGTTCGTTGCGGGTTCTGCTATTTTTGATAGTGAAGATTATCAACAAGCTATCGATTCAATGCGAACGGAGTTAGCTCAATTGAATTAAGTAGTGTATCGATTGCTGTATAAAGGCTCGAAGTGTTCTGTGTATCAGGCTTCGGGCTTTTTTTGTATCTAATAGATGTTGATTTAATGAAAAACCCCGTGGAGTAAGGGAGGTTGCGTTGTTGGAGTTCTCTTCAGTTATAGTTTTTTTATTGTGTAATAAAACTACAGTTATTATTGACTTTGGTCACATAACGGCGCAAAATTGACCTCAGATCACATAACGATGAGAACACAGTATGAACGCTACAGTAATCACGAATGAAAACAACGTATCACTAGCAAAACCTTCAGTAATGAATGAAGTTCTATTTTTTGCTAAGTCTACCGTTATCATGGGTGCAATTATCCTACTTGTTGCTTCTGCTTGGGTTTAATTTCTTAAATAACCCGCGTTAAGTGTGATCAGTGGTGGTGATTAGCCACTCACTGATTCAAACTAACGTCAGAAGCACCAAATTCATTTCCTTATCTTTCTCCAGTTTACTTTCTCTATCTTCTAGGCCAATCAGGCCGACTTTCTAGTCATCGACTTAGTTACTGAATCAAGTGATTGACTAAACCAAGTTACCTATCTAAACCAACTGTTTAAACACGATGCTTTAAACTAGACCAGTACAAAACCATCATTAATACATACGCTAATGCGGGCGCAATATAACTCGTACTCAGCGAAAGCTCATCAATCAAACTCGCCTGTACGAATGGTAAAACAACCCCTCCAATTGAACACATAATGAGAATTGCTGCCCCTTGTGAGTTTTGCTTACCAGATGCATGTAGCGCTTGTGCGTAAATGATAGGGTAGAGCGCAGAATTACATAACCCTACGACAAGCATCAAATAGCCAATCCAAACATAATTTTGATAGACCGCAACGGCACTAATCAAAGCGGCAATAACGCAAGACAGTGAGAATAGATAGTGTTTGTTTACAGTGCTTCCAAACTTGGCGAATAACACTCTTCCAACAAACATTAATACCCAATAAAGAGCGATGATCTGTGTTGCGAATACCAAACCAAGGTCGCCATATTGCTGGTCGGCAAGATACGCAATAGTAAAAGTACCAAAACTGACCTCTACACCGATGTACAGCAACAGTACCAGGGCTAATTTCACAAACTGCTGATTTTTAATTAGAAGCCTTAACCCTCGCCAAAAGCCAGTCATCTGTTTTGGTTTGATATCTGGAAGCGTCATTTTGCTAAAAAATACCAGTAAGCCGAAAAAGAACAGGGCGATGAATAAGAACAGATACGAAACTTGATGGGCGGTGTTGTCGACGTTAAAACTTGTAGCCACGAGAATGACAGCGGTAAGCACTAGTGGGCCAAGCACAGTGCCAACGGAGTTCGATGCCGTTGCCACACTTTGACGTATAACACTCTTATCAGGTGTCGAGAGTAGTGATACGTAAGGTGAACTCACTACTTGAATTGCTGACACACCTGAGGCCATCAATAAGATCCCAATGAGTGTTGGAACAAGCTCTTCTCCTCGCACTAAATATGCCATGGCTAGACAGCCCAGAAGGCACCATATCAAGCAGAACCTCAGCGTAGTTCTATAGCCAATTTTTGCCATGACAAATGACGTTGGAAGCGACACCGTAATTCGGGTGATAAAAAAGGCCATGGGAAATAGCATCGCCATTTTATAATCGAGAGAGAAAGCTTCTTTGTAATGTGGAATTAGCGAGTTACTTGAAACGGTAATTAAACCCCAGATAAAAAAGATCAGAGACAGTAAGACCAGTGGGGCATCTTTTAACGGGAATACTCTCATAGTGATTCCTTATCAATAGCGATAAAAAAAGCAGAAGATGATCTTCTGCTTTTCGATTGAGACTTTACGGTGTATTGCCTATTAAGCGGTTAATCACGAACGAAATTGATGTGATGAACATGAATGTTGTATTTCTCAATAATCACTTTGGTCGCATGCATACTTTTGATTCGTTGCTCAGAATCTAAAGCTGCAGCCATTGCTGACTCGTTCTCGTAGCTGTGCTGCATCATCAGCAGTAGGTTTTTATGGCTCTCAGCTTCAATCGCTTCAGGCTTATTCAGCGTTAGCCCTTGGTTATTCGGAAATGTGCGAATAATAGGCGCGACTTCGTTTTCCATGTATTGGTAGAAGTCTTGCTTTTGTTCTTCAGTTAAATCGGCTTCGAAAAAAGCGGTGCGAAAAATTGTCATGGTCGTTTCCTTACAGTTCAAAGCCAGATTGGTTAGCGATAGATTTCAACGTTGCTTTTGCTTGTTTGATATCGCCTAACCAGTTGTCATTTTGAGCCCACATTTCAATCACTAATGGTGCGCTGTAATCAATTTCAGCGAGTGTTTTGAAAATAGCAGGGAAGTCGACTTGGCCTTCACCAATCACCAGATCTCTGAACTGACCTTTACAGGTTTCTGAAACTCGTAGTGTGTCTTTAAGATGGACTTGCACTAGGTGGTCACGGCTCAGTTTTAACTCGGTACACACATCGTAGTTCCAACCTGAGATGTTACCCACATCTGGGTAAGCCATGAAGTAAGGCGATGGGATCTCACGCTTTAACACTTCAAACTTGCTCAGTGAGTTCAGGTAAGGTGTATCCATAATCTCAACACCTAGCATGATGCCTGCGCGCTCTGCCATTTTGGTAGCTTGCTGCATACCTTTAATGAAGCGAGCGTGAGTTTCAGCTGATTGTGGCTCGTAGTAAACGTCATAGCCTGCCATTTGAATACAGCGAATGCCAAGCTTGTACGCTAACGAAATCGCTTTTTCCATGATGATCAGAGATTCAGTGCGAATAGCGTCATCCATTGAGCCAAACGGAAACTTACGGTGTGCACTCAAACACATCGATTGGAAAGGCATTTGATGCTTTTCACACAGACGGCGAAGTTCATAAATCTCTTCGTCTGACCAATCTAAACGAGCGCGTCGCTCGTCGGTCTCATCGACTGAAATTTCTACAAAGTCAAAGCCCGCTTCTTTCGCGTGAATCAAGCGCTCTTCCCATGTTAGGGAGGTTGGCATCGCTTTTTCGTAAATACCTAATCTGAATTTGTTTTTAGAATCAAACATTCTTTTTCCTTAAAAGAGTTGTTGTTCTATACGCGTTGTTATGTCTTGAATTCTGCTAGCGATCTCTTCGTAGCCAAGTGCTTTCATTTTTGGCGTAAGCGAAGAAACGCTAACCGCGTATACAGGAGATTTGTTCTTGTCAAAAATAGGGACAGCAACACAAGAAATACCCGCCTCGTTCTCTTCATCATCCAGCGCATAGCCACGCGCTTTGATTTTATCGAGAACATCAAAAAACTGAGACTTATCGAGAATCGTGTTTTCAGTTAACGGTTTCATGGTGCTGACATTGCGTTGCCAGTAGGTCTCTCGAACGCTCTCTGAGCTGAATGCGAGGTAGCATTTGCCTGCCGCAGAGCAATACATTGGAGAATGTAACCCTACGTAAGTTCGAGTTCTAAAGGCTGAATTAGCGGGTTCAAACTTATCTTTAAAAATGATGTTGTCAGCATCAAAAGAGAGAAAGTTAACCGTTTCATTCACATCGTCGAGCAGTTCAGATAGGTATGGCTTAACTGTGCCTGTGACATCAGAGTTGATAGCAGCATGTCCTAGCTGAACCAACTTCATTGTTAAGCGATATTCTTTACCTGAACACATTTGAGCAACATAACCAGAGGCTTCAAACGTTGCTAAAATGCGGTGGACAGAAGACTTATTGAAGCCTGTCCCTTCAGACACTTTTTGTAGCGAAACGCCATTAGGGTAATTCCCAAGGAATTCCAATACGGTCAGTGCTTTAGACAACGATTTAATTTGTTCACTCATATATGTGCTACCAGTGTTTACCTATTTCAGTATGGAAGTTTTCTGCGATGTCACGGCCATTGCTACCGGCTAATGCACGACCAGCAATAAATGACTTTGCAGACAGATTCTTAAACAAATGCAGATCGTCTGGCACAATACCACCAGTTATGGATAGTTCAATTCCAATATCCGATAATTTCTGCATTTTTATCAAATCTTCTTCGGTCCAGCTCACACCTGCGAGTTCTGCGTCACGAGAACGGTGATAAATTGCTTGCTTTATACCCATATCGACCCATGCTCTTGCGTCGTCTAGAGTCCAGTGTCCATAGAGCTCGATTTGTACTTCGCCACTAAATTCGTCAGTCACTTTTTTGGCCGAACGTATTGTTTCGATATGAGCCGCTGCACTGACGGTTACCCAGTTAGCACCAGCTTCCATTGCTAGACGCGTTAAAATAGCGCTGGCATCTGTGATTTTCATATCACACACAATGATGTGGCTTGGGTATTTTTCTCGTAGGATTCTTACGCTATCTACGCCGTGGGCGAAGGCTAAAATCGTCCCGATTTCAATCACATCTAACTTATCTGCAACATGCTCTATTGAGGCTAATGCAGTGTCGATATCAGTGGCATCAAGTGCCATTTGCAATAAGGGCTTAGGCATCCATTTCATCCTCAAATTGTTTAAACAACTGCACCAGTCTTTGATAGTGCTTATATTTTGTTTGGTATAGGTCGTAGTGTTCAGGGTTTGGTTCGACACGTGATACAGAATTGGTAATGGCTTGCGTGCATTCTTCTAGTGATGCGAATTCGCCTGCGCCCACCATCGCCATCATGGCTGCGCCTAATGAGCCCGTTTCATCAACGTCTGATATCTCAACTGTCATACCTGTTAGGTCAGCCAGCATTTGCATCCATACAGGACTAGACGCTGGACCGCCTGTCACTTTCAATACGTTTGCTGTCGGAAAACGCTGACGCATACGTTCAAGGTGTATGTTGTGACAGAACAAAATACCTTCCCAAATCGCTTGAATAAGGTGGCCTTTTGTATGGTGCGATTGCAGTCCATAGAAACCTGACTTCAAACCGAGACCTTGGTTAGAACCGTAAAGAAATGGCACGAAATAGAGGCTGCTTGATGCCGTGTCTAATGCTTCAACTAATGCTTGGTTTTGCTGGTGGTCGAGTTGACCATTGTCACCAAGGTAATCGGCGAACCATTCGTAATTGCCCGCAGAGGTAGGGCTCGCTTCATGAATGATGTATTCACCATCGACAGCGTAATGGCCATAGACAAAGTTGTGCGATTCTTGAGTTACTTGCTTTGAGATACCAGATGTGACCGCCCAAGTACCCATTACGTAATTCAGAGTGTCTTCAGAAGAGTTGATTCCAGAACAGATCGCGGTTGATACCACATCAAACAACCCGCCAAATACTGGTGTTCCAAGTGCAAGGCCTGTCTCTGTTGCGACTGCTGCGGTGATTTTCCCTGCTTGTTGCTGAGGTTTCACAACCGGAGGGAGTGCATCCCAAATTTCTTCGATACCAAATGTTTTTAGAAGGGCTTTGTCATACTCACCAGTGATGGAGTTGAAAAAGTTACTTTCTGAAATATTGGTCAGTTCCGCGGCCACTTCGCCCGTCAAACGATAGCGAAGGTAGTCGTGAGACATCATCACTGCGCCAATGTTGTTATAGCGCTCTGCATCGTGGTCTTTGATCCAACGAATGATAGAAACCGGGTGACCTGTCCAAAGTGTTTGCAGTGTGGTTGGGTAGATTTCTTGTGCTTTGCCTTGCTCTAACCACTCTTTAACGATAGGTAGCGAACGAGAGTCTGACGACATGATGCCGTGGCCCAAGTTTTTACCCTGCTTGTCGAGCAAGTAGACTCCTTTACCTTGCGCTGAAATGCTCAAGCCTTTGATGGCTGTTGGCTCAACTTGCGTGGTTTCAAGTAGCTGCTTAATCACGGCGACAGCGTTGCCCCACAGCGCGTCTAGGTCGCGTTCTACCCAACCTTGCTTTTCGTTAATGACGCTCGCTGAGACACGTGCCAAGCCTTGCTGTTCGCCTTTGTCATTGAACAGAGCGGCTTTCATAAAGGTACCGCCAGAATCAATTCCGATGTAGTAATTCATTATTTGGCATCCAGTAAGTCATTGTGAATTTTTACTACCAACTTTCTAACAATCGAGCTGTCGTCATTTTCGATGTTGGTGATATGAACTGTATCGGGTGTGAAGAGATAGAACTGCTGCGGTTTAGCATGGATAAAATTCAGTTCAACGCCTTCGAATTCATAAAACTGCAGATCTCTCTGTTCGTTGTAAGGTTCTGCGAGCTTGTGGTCGCCAGTGTCTTTAGACCAAGCCATGATCTCTGAACCTTTAAGTACAATTTGTAGGTCTGAGTAGTGCTTGTGTACTTCTGGCTTAAAGCAGGCGAGTGGCTCTTTTTTATATTCCAGTACAACGAACCAAGCTTGGTCTGCATCAAAACCAGGTAAGGTGTGGCGTCCAATCGCTAGAGCATCTGTATCTAGGCTGTTGATATGCTCAAGCACATTTTGAACAGCGATTGGGTAGCTTCGGGTAAATTTAGAAGGTTGAGTATTTCCGACTAGCATAAAATTCTCTATTTAAATAAGCGGCTTAAAAGCTCTGCGAGCCCTGTCTTGTCATCGTTATTTTTGTCTGTGACAAGGTCTGCGGTGTTTTTAACGGTGTCGTCGGCATTGTGCATAGCTATACCGAGACCTGCGGCTTGCAGCATTGAGATGTCGTTGTGGTTATCACCGACAGCGACACACTCTTCAAGTTGGATGCCTAGTGGCTCGATGTAACGAGTAAGCGCATTGCCTTTGCTGTTTCCTTTCGCTGCGAAATCAACGCGATCGATCCAAGAACGCTCGCCATTAAAGTGGTCTTGGACAAATGGAAGTTTGGCGAATTGGTCGACTTCTCCCTCGACGACAAATTTCCAAACGTACTCGGACACAGCGGCTTCATGATGGAAGTCATCTACTTTCTGGATGTTCGGACGTTTCGCTGGTGGAAATGTCTCTGACCATTCAAGTAGCGCTTCCATGTATTCGATAGGGCGACTTTTTGAGTAGAGCATGGCGTCACGCACATACATCACCATCTTGAGATCATGCGCTTGAGAGAGCGTGATAAATTCAGCAGCAATCTGTTTGTCGATGGCATTTTCTTCAAGGACGGTGTTGCTCTGGTAATCAAAGATGTACGTACCGTTACAGCAAATGATCGGCGTCGATAAACCCAACTGTTCGCAGTAAGGTTTAGCTGCAACATGGTGACGTCCGGTCACTATCACCACATGTGTGTCTTTTGCGATGCTCTTGATAGCGTCGATTAACTCTTGGCTGATGGTGTGCTGAGAGCTGAGCACTGTTCCATCGAGATCGAGAGCTAGAAGCTTATGTTTACAAGACTTGTGCGGTGATGACTTATGCATGTGCGAGGCCTTACTTCTGTCCGTAGTATGAGTTCTTGCCGTGTTTACGGTTGTAGTGCTTATCAAGCAGTTCTGGTTGAATCGAGACCTCTGGGCTGATTGAGCGAGTTGCGGTTGCCATTGCTGCGATTTCTTCCATCACAACAGCGTTGTGGACAGCATCTGAACCATCTTTACCCCAAGTAAATGGTGCGTGACCAGCAATGATTGCGCCTGGCATGGCTTGCGGATCAATATCGCGTTGGTTGAACGCTTCGATGATCACAAGACCAGTGTTTTTCTCGTAATCAGACTCAATTTCAGATTTAGTGAGTAATCGAGTACAAGGGACATCGCCGTAGAAGTAATCGGCGTGTGTTGTGCCTAGTGCTGGAATATCTCGGCCTGCTTGTGCCCAAATGGTCGCGTTGCGAGAGTGCGTATGAACAATGCCGCCAATGTTTGGGAAGGCTTTGTAAAGCTCAACGTGGGTTGCTGTGTCACTTGAAGGGTTTAGCTTGCCTTCAATACGGTTGCCTTCTAAATCCAGTACCACAATGTCGTCTGCCGTCATTACATCGTATTCCACACCAGATGGTTTGATGGCAATAACGCCGCGTTCGCGGTCGATCTCAGAGACATTGCCCCATGTGAAAGTGACTAAGCCATATTTAGGCAGCTGTAAGTTTGCTGCGAACACTCGTTCTTTTAATTCTTGATACGCGTTTGGTTCTTGAGACATGGTATTTGCCTATGTTGTATTGAGTTGAAGTACGAGTTGATTGCCTAGCTAAATTCTTAGCCAAAAACGCGCTAGGCAATCGCACTCAATCGCGTTACTTAGTAGCTAGCTTGATCTTGTTGATCATGACATCGCCATTTTTCTCGATGTAAGCGCTCCATACTGGCTGAATTGCTTGTTGGAAAGCTGCGCCATCAACATCACGGTTTACTTGCATACCGTTCGCTTCTAGCTGAGCAATCATCTTGTCTTCTTTCTGGATGCTTAGCTCTCGCTGCATTGCCACGGCTTCAGCAGAAACCTCTTCGATGATTTTTTGCTCTTCCTCAGTTAGCTTGTCGAACTTACGTAGGTTCATAGTAAGAACCAGTGGCGAGTAAGCGTGTTGTGTAAGGCTTAGGTATTTTTGTACTTCATCAAACTTGAAAGACAGCGTTACAGAAATTGGGTGGTCTTGAGAGTCAACAACGCCTGTTTCAAGTGCAGTATAAAGTTCAGATACTGGAAGTTGCTGCGGGTTAGCCCCTAGCTCATTGAACATGTCATTCAGTGCTTTCGAGCCGTTAACACGCATTTGTAGGCCTTCGACATCTGAAGGTAGACGAATCGGCTTCTCGTTGTTGGTCATGTTGCGGTAACCATTTTCTGGGAAACCAAGGCCTTTAAGACCGAATTTCTCGAAGTTCGCTAACACTTCTTTACCCGGTTCACCGTCTAGTACTTTGTAGGCTGTTTGACGATCTGGAAACATGAATGGCAGGGTGAATGCTGCTGATTCAGGCATTAAACCGTTGTAGTTGTTTAGACCAACCATCGCTAAATCAACGATGCCAGCGCGTGAGCCATCGATCATCTGCTTATCACTGCCCAGTTGACCTTGTGGGTATACGTTTACTTTGATTTCGCCGTTTGAACGAGCTTCTACTTCTTTCTTAAAGAACAAAGATAGGTCTTGTTGCAAATCTGACTCTGGTGCAGCGTGCGCCAGTTTTAGAGTGGTTGTTGCAAGCGCGTTTGAGCTCAATGCAATCGTTGAAGCAAGTAACGTAAGTTTTAGTAGGGTTTTCATTATTATTTTCTCCGTCGAGGATTAACCAATGACAAACGACATTGGCACAGTGATAATGCTTGGAAAGATGACAAACAGTGTGAGCAGAGCCATGTACGCAGCGATGAATGGCAATACACCTTTCACAGCCGTTGACATAGGAACTCTAGCTACACCACACACTACGTTCAGTACGGTGCCTACAGGAGGCGTAATCAGACCAATTGAACAGTTAATAACGAACAATAGTCCGAAGTACGTTGGGTCAATCCCAGCCATCTTGATGACAGGCATTAATAGAGGTACAAGAATCAGAATTGTTGGGCTTAAGTCCATAACCATGCCAACACACAGCACAAGCAACATAATTACTGCCATGAGTAGACGGGGGCTATCCACTAGTGGACCTAACATTTCTGCGAGTTGTTGAGGAAGTTGAGCAACTGTAATTAGCCACGCAGCAACCATTGCACAACCCACCAAGAACATAACCATTGCGGTAGAACGACCAGCGTTCAGTACGATGTGGTAGAACTTCTTAATCGAGAGCTCTTTGTACACAAACGTAGAGATGAAGATTGCGTAAGTTGCGGCTACTACCGCGGCTTCTGTTGGTGTAAAGATGCCGAAGCGAATACCAACAATGATGATGACCGGCAGCATCAAGGCCCATACACCATCTTTAAGTGCTGCGCGTTTTTCTGCTTTTGTCGCTTTTTCTGATGTCGCTAGGTTTTCTTTGCGAACTGTCCAGCGCCACACAAACATCAATGTCATACCCATTAACAGGCCAGGAACGATGCCGCCTAGGAATAGGTTTTTGATCGAGATACCGCCAGCAACACCTACAAGGATCAGAGGGATCGAAGGTGGAATAACGGGTGCGATGATACCGCCTGAAGCAAGTAAGCCCATTGAAGGTGCTTCTGGGTATTTCGCTGCTTTCATCATTGGGTAAAGAATACTGACCAAGGCTGCTGCATCTGCTACAGCTGAACCAGAAAGGCCAGCAAGCAGTACCGAAGTCATGATAGCAACGTAACCTAAGCCACCTTGACGGTGTCCCACGTAAGTGGTTGCTAGGCGAACAATACGCTGCGACAAACCGCCTGATGCCATTACTTCACCCGCAATGAGGAAGAATGGAATGGCAAGCAGAGTGAAGCTGTCGACACCATTAATTAAAGACTGCGCAAGAATGTCTGCACTAAAGAAGTCCATGTGAAGCATCAGCGCCATTGAAGACAATAACAGTGCAAACGCAACAGGAAGACCAAGTAAGATTGAGACAATCAATACCGATAAGAAAATGGCTAACGTCATTATTCTTTCTCCTCATCTAAGCTATCTAGCTGCCAGTCGGGCTTGAAGATTCGCATAAAGGCAATCACGCCCATTAACAAACCTGACACCACACCGGCTAAGTAAAATAATGCTGAAGGAAGCCCTGTAAGCTGAGAAATATCTGACCAGTTAGACATCATTTGACGGTATGAACCGACGTAAAGCATGCCGACAGAAATCAGTACTATTACCCAGCAGATACGTCTTAATACGGGTACTGCTTTTGGGAAGAGTCGTTCAGAAAACTCCGCAACAGCGAGGTGTTCACCTCGGCGCAGCACAACGGCGGCACCGAGCATGACAACCCATACAAGACCAAGGCGAGATAGTTCTACAGAGGGACGAAGACCAGAAGAAAAGCCATAACGTAAAACTACGTTAGTAAACACGAGCGCAACCATACAGGTCAGAATGACCGCCATGATGATATCGATACTTTTCCAAATACTCTTAAATACACTTTGCATAACGCTTTCCCTACCTTTGGCTAATTACAGAGACGTAATTTGTTCCCAAATCCCATCGTTGATTTCAATGCCGCCAGCTGCTTCGTGTTTCTTGATGAAGTTTTCAATTTCAGAACCAGCAATCATTACTGAGCCACTTTCTGCAGGCTCTGACTCAAGCACGTAATCACGGATGCGCTTCATCTCTTGTGCATAAGTGCTTTGATCCATTGTCTTGCTTAAGTCGATAGCGATAAGGAATTGAGATACACCAAACTCGCCACCCATATCTTCAGTCAGTGCAGGTACTGAGTGGCCGCCAGTGATTGCCGTAAGCATCATGTCTAGTACGATGGCCATTGATGAACCTTTCCAGAAACCCATTGGAAGCAGGCGTTTGTTTTCCCAAAGTACATGCGGGTCTTTAGTGAGTTCACCTTCGTTGTCAAAGCCACCAACAACAGGGAGTTCTTTGTCAGCAAGCACGAAGTTTTGTAGCTGGCCGTAAGAAAATTGGCTCATTGAACAGTCAACAACCACCGGTGGATCGCCCGCAACCGCCATGATGAGAGGGTTTGAACCAACACGGTGATCTTTACCTCCCCATGCTGGCATCACTGCGATTGAGTTGGTTGATGCAATTCCTGCAAAACCTTCGCGAGCCATTTTCAATACGTAAGCACCGCCACGCATCCAGTGGTTAGAATTACGCATACCGACCATGCCAATGCCGTAGTCACGAGCCAATTCCATGGCACGCTCTGCACAGATAAGACCGTTAAGAACGCCAGGGCCGTAGTTACAATCCCATTGCTCTAGTGCACCCATACTGTTAACGCATTCTGGTTCAGCATTTAATTTGATCTGACCTTTGTCTACTTGGTCAATGAACACTGGAAAACGGTTGATGCCATGCGAGTAAGTACCTTCGTTTGCCATCTCAACAAAACCAGCCGCAAGCTTGGTTGCCATTTCTGGTTTCATGTCGCGAGCCAAAAGGATTCGTTCGTATTCTTGTTGTAGTTTTTCAGTTGATACTAAAGGCATCTGTGTTCTCCGGTAAGTTGAATTCCATAATACGGAATGAATTATTGTTGTTATTCCGAAAATATTCTGTGAGCAAAGTTACGAAATATTTCCTTATTAAGTTTTTCTCTAATAACTGTTAACTGGTTAAAAAGTGAAACAAAAAGACTGATAAATTCCGTAATGTGGAACAAATGGTGTGATCCATATTGGATTTCAATCAAATATCTGTGGTCAATTGATTGTTGGTTCGTGCCAACTTTGCAAAATGTGGAGATATTAAGGAACAGTAACTTTACGGATCTCGCTTTTACCGTCGTCAAAACTAAAAGGGACGTCACAACAAATGGCAGCTTTGGGGCGTACTAATTAGGGAGCTTTTATACTATTTGGTGTGATTTCTCTTTTTTAAGCTCATTGGTAACACTTACGGATCAACCTCTATGAAAATTGTTATTGCACCAGACTCGTTTAAAGAATCTTTATCGGCTGTATCGGTGGCGGCGTGCATTGAAAAGGGCTTTCGTGAAATCTTCCCTGATGCTGAATACGTGACCTTGCCTTTAGCCGATGGCGGCGAAGGGACTGTGGATGTGTTACTGCAAGGATTAGCGGGGCAGAAGCGAACACATCAAGTGGAAGGTCCGTTGGGCGCATTGGTTAATGCTGAATGGGCGATGCTTGAGCCATCCGATAGCAACCCGAACAAAACGGCATTGATTGAAATAGCCGCTGCATCGGGTTTGGACTTGTTGAAACCAGAGCAGCGTGATCCGTTGATTGCTTCTTCATTCGGCACAGGACAATTGATTTTGGAAGCGATAGAGCAGGGGGCTCAAACGATTATTCTTGGATTGGGTGGCAGTGCGACTAATGATGGTGGTGCGGGTATTGTTCAAGCGTTAGGTGGGACACTGTTAGATAATACAGAGCAAGAGCTTAACCGAGGAGGCGCTGCACTAGCGGATTTAGCATCTGTTGATTTGACTGGTTTAGATTCACGCTGTGCTGATATCGAGTTAATTGTGGCGTGCGATGTCGATAACCCGTTGTGTGGTGACAACGGTGCCAGCCATATATTCGGCCCACAAAAAGGGGCGGCTCCTGACCAAGTCTTGATGCTTGATAAGGCGCTTGAGAATTTTGCTCAAGTTGCAGAAACACAAGGCCTTGTTGGCAGCGATGACCCCGTTCACAAGCGCACTGGTTATGGCGCGGCTGGTGGTGCTCCAATGGGGCTTGGTTTGTTGTTTAACATGCAGATTAAACCGGGTATCGAGATGGTGCTTGATGTTTTACAAGCCGATGAAGTATTGAAAGGCGCAGATCTTGTAATTACCGGTGAAGGGCAAATGGATAACCAAACTCTGCAAGGGAAGACACCTTATGGCATTGCCAAACGTGCGAGCTTACAGGGCATTCCGACCATAGGGATTGCAGGTTCTTTAGGTACAGAGGTTGAAGCATTGTATGGTGAAATGAACAGCTTGTTTGGTACCGTGAGATCACCTCAAACCTTAGAAAAAGTACTACAAGAGGCTGATATCAACTTGACGAGAACGGCAAGAAATATTGCAGCGACTTTACGGCTAGGTCACAAAATATCGCAAAAATAATGGGCATCTACAAGATGGGGTGAACCGAGATTTGGTTTACTGTGTGTTGTAAGTTTATGATTATTATATTGTAAATATTCTTATCAATATTAAATGATTATGATTTAGATCATTAACTTGATAGGTTTTGTCCATGATAACGATAATTACAAACGATTATATTTTACTTTGATTCAAGCTTATTCTATATCCTTAGTTACTGCGTGGTTTTGTGTGATGAATAACTACCATACAGAAGTGGCGGTGCAACAAAGATGCTGCACCTAAAAGGTAATAAGGAATTGATGATGAGTAAAAAACTAACTACAGCTGCGGGTTGTCCTGTTGCTCATAACCAGAATGTTCAAACTGCGGGCAAACGTGGTCCTCAACTTCTTCAAGATGTTTGGTTCTTGGAGAAATTGGCCCATTTTGATCGTGAAGTGATTCCAGAGCGTCGTATGCACGCGAAAGGCTCAGGTGCATACGGCACATTTACCGTTACACACGACATCACAAAATACACCAAGGCAAAATTGTTCTCTGAAGTGGGTAAAAAAACCGACTTGTTTGCACGTTTCACAACAGTAGCGGGTGAGCGTGGTGCTGCCGATGCTGAGCGTGATATTCGTGGCTTTGCATTGAAGTTTTATACTGAAGAGGGCAACTGGGATATGGTGGGTAACAACACGCCAGTATTCTTCCTTCGTGATCCTCTTAAGTTCCCTGACTTAAACCACGCGGTGAAACGTGACCCACGCACCAACATGCGTAGCGCGAAAAACAACTGGGATTTCTGGACTTCTTTGCCGGAAGCTCTACACCAAATTACTATTGTAATGAGTGACCGTGGTATCCCTGCAACTTACCGCCACATGCACGGCTTTGGTAGCCACACGTTCAGCTTCATCAACGCTGATAACGAACGTTTCTGGGTTAAATTCCACTTCAAATCTCAGCAAGGTATTAAGAACCTTTCTGATGCAGAAGCGGCACAAGTGATCGGTGATGATCGCGAAAGCCACCAACGTGATTTGCTAGATAGCATCGATAACCAAGACTTCCCGAAATGGACGTTGAAAGTTCAAGTGATGCCAGAAGCGGATGCAGCGAAGGTTCCATACAACCCGTTCGATTTGACTAAGATCTGGCCTCATGCAGATTACCCGTTGATTGAAGTGGGTGAATTCGAGCTAAACCGCAACCCGCAAAACTTCTTCGCAGAAGTAGAGCAGTCGGCATTCAACCCGGCGAACGTGGTTCCAGGTATCAGTTTCTCGCCAGACAAGATGTTACAAGGCCGTCTGTTTGCTTACGGCGATGCACAACGTTACCGTTTGGGTGTTAACCATCAGCACATTCCAGTGAATGCTCCTCGTTGCCCAGTACACAGCTACCACCGTGATGGCGCGATGCGTGTCGATGGTAACTTCGGTGGCACACTAGGTTATGAGCCAAACAACGAAGGTCAATGGGCTGAGCAGCCAGATTTCGCTGAACCAGCATTGAACCTAGATGGCGCAGCAGCACACTGGGATCACCGCGAAGATGAAGATTACTTCTCGCAACCGGGTGACTTGTTCCGCCTAATGACGCCAGAGAAGCAAGCGATTCTGTTTGATAACACTGCTCGTAACCTAGGCGGCGTACCAAAAGAGATTCAACTGCGTCACCTAAGACACTGTTACAAAGCCGACCCTGCATACGGTGAAGGTATTGGTAAACTGCTTGAAATCGATGTGAGTGAATTTAAGTCGTAATCAAGATGATTGATTAATGAAAGGTCGTTGAGTGAATCACTTGATGGCCTTTTTTGATCTCGCCGTTTATTAAGCAACCCTAAATCATTGAAAATTCAACAATTATCATTGAAAAATTTAACAATTATCATTGATAGTTTTTACCTATCGAATTGATAAATTTATCCCATTATCTTTGTAAGAGTGATGGGATTATTCTACGACTATCAGTTTATAAAGTAGAAGAGTTTGAGATGAATAAGAGCGCATTAATCGTTGAAGGTGGAGCAATGAGAGGCATTTTTGCTGCCGGAGTTTTAGACGCCTTTATGCAAGACGATTTCCGTCCTTATGACTTTGCCATCGGCGTATCTGCAGGTGTGTCGAATCTGGTTGGTTACTTATCTCATGCACCAAAACGCAGTTATGATGTGATCACCACGATGGCGACGGATAAGACCTTCTTTAACCCTGCTCGCTTTGCCAAGGGCGGTAACTTGGTAGACGTTAAATGGTTATGGAACGAATCCAATCAACGTTATCCGCTCGATTGTGGTGAGCTGTTTTCAAGTATCCCACTCATTGCTGCTGTCACAAATGTCGATACGGGCAGTGCAGACTACTACCATATTAAGCCAGAAAACCTTTCTAATGTAGTGGAAGCGACCACCGCGTTACCTATTGCTTACCGAGAAACACCGTGCTTCTCAGGTGGCTGTTATACCGATGGTGGTGTCGCGGATTCGATTCCGGTGCGCGAAGCATACCGTCGTGGTGCGCGAGATATTACGGTGATTCTTTCTCATCCTTTGAGTTACCGAATGAAGCCTCAAAAGCACCAATGGATGCTAAAAAAACTGTTAAAGAAATTCCCAAATATTGCTGAGTCGATGGCGGTGCGTGCCGACAACTACAATCAGTCTTTGGAGTTCATTCGTAACCCACCCAAAGATGCGACCATTAAAGTGATAGCGCCGCCAGAAGCGTTCGCAGTGAAGCGTTTAACTATGGATCAAAGTACTCTTAATGCAGGTTACGAGATGGGCATTAAAGCGGGTGAAGAGCACCTTGCCATTCGAAAAGGCGTGTATGGTTTAGACACCGAAGATTGTCATTTCTGCGTCTAGGAACGTTTTTAGGATACTGGATAAACGACAAAGCCACGCTGTTCACTTCAGAATAGCGTGGCTTTGTATTTGTAGACCTAGTTTGTTTTTAACTCAGTCTGCGATTAACTCAATCTGCTATTAAACGAGTTCGTTGCCGCTGGTGTTGCCAGCAAAGAAGGCATCAACACTGGTGAGCGTTGTATTGGCGATGTTGAACAGAGCATCTTTGGTCAAGAAAGCTTGGTGACCAGTGAACAATACGTTGTGACAAGCAGATAGGCGACGGAATACGTCATCGACAATCACGTCGTTAGATTTGTCTTGGAAGAACAACTCTTTCTCATTGTCGTAAACATCAAGACCAAGCGCGCCAATTTTGCTTTGTTTGAGTGCTTCAATTGCAGCAGTTGAATCCAGCAGTTCACCACGACTGGTGTTGACGATCATCACGCCATCTTTCATTTTGCCAAATGCCGTTGCATCCAACAGGTGGTAGTTCTCTTTACTCATTGGGCAATGCAAAGAAATCACGTCAGATTCTTGGTAAAGCTCGTCGAGTTCTACGTATTTAGCGCCTAACTCAACAGCTAACGGGTTTGGATATGGGTCGTAGCATAGGATGTTCATGCCTAAACCTTTCAGAATACGCATCGTCGCTAAGCCAATCTTACCTGAACCGATCACACCAACGGTTTTACCGTGGAAGTTAAACCCTACCAAGCCTTCAAGAGAGAAGTTCGCATCACGAGTACGTTGGTATGCCTTGTGTAGTTTACGGTTCAAACACATCATCATGCCAACCGTGTGTTCTGCTACCGATTCTGGTGAGTAAGCCGGAACGCGAACCACTTGCAGGCCAAACTCTTTAGCTGCGTCTAGGTCGACCTTGTCAAAGCCTGCACAGCGCATCGCGATCAGCTTGGTGCCGCCTTGAGCAAGAATCTCTAACACGTCTCGTGATAGGTCATCGTTTACAAACGCACAAACCACTTCGTTGTCGTGCGCCATTTTTGCTGTTGTTGTGGTGAGTCGAAAATCGTGAAAATGAAACTCAGCGTTGAGTTCGCCTTTTGCCAGTTCGAATGATTTTTCGTCGTATGATTTTGAGCTAAAAAAAGCAATGTTGAGCATGGCTTCCTCTCTTACCTAAAATATAAATAACCCACTGATTCATTCTCTGAAACGGGATTAAAACTAATAACTCTGTTCAGTGTGCTAGAGTTTTTTTCTCTTGTCTATCACCATTAGTCATTGTAATTACTATGGTTATTTGGTCTTTTGTCTTCACTTTTTGAACATCGAAAATCACACTACGAAGTAGCTTGCTTATAAGTTCATCAATATTGAATGGATCTTACTTTCTGGTGTTGAACATCTTCTTGGTCTCTTTCTCTGACCAGAAGTTAATGTTGAATTGTGCGTCGTCGCTAAGTTCTACACGATGCCAATATTGAGGCGGGCTTGTGGCAAATTGCCCAGCTTCGATTGTGATAACATTTTCTGGTTCTGTTGCTTCAGCATTAGCAAAACCATAGAAGGTGACCGTGCCTTCCATTACACAGATCTGGCCGAACACGCCCTCAGCGGTATTGTGATGATTGAGAAGCGCTGCTGGTATGTTGTCTTTGGTGAAAAATGGAGTGGAACGTTGAATTTTCCAGTGTGACGGAATACGTAAATGACTCATATAAAACCTCTTCTCTAACTGTTCTGTGCTTCGGTATAAGTGGTGGCGGTTGTTATTTACCAGTAGTTCTCGCTGCTGAATTGACCGGGTTTTCTGTGCAAGTGCTTCTCGAAACCCAAGCTGGTTAATGCTTCGCTTGTGTCGCGAACCATTTGCGGATTGCCGCAAAGGTAGAAAAAACTGCGGGTTTGATTGAAAGCGACAGACGCGGTTTGCTCAAGGTCGCCTCCAAGTAACAAGCTTGGGATTCGTCCGCGCAAAGTTCCGGTGACTGATTCTCTAGAAATAATTGGCACATATTGTAGTTTCCCTTGGAAGTGATTAACGAGTTGAGCGATACGGTCTCGATAAGTCAGATCTTGTTCTGTTCTTACGGCATGAACCAGTACAAGGTTTTTGAACGAGGCGACTTTTTCAGATTCAGAGCCGTTTTGCTGCTGTATCTGCATGCTTTCGAGCATTGAGATAAAAGGCCCAACAGCGGTTCCGGTCGAAAGCATCCATAGATCGTCGGCGATCTCTGGGATCTCATCTAAGGTCATAAAGCCACTTGGGTCTTTGCCGACAAAGATGTCATCGCCCACCTTCAACTCATGAAGTTGAGGTGAAAGCTGACCGTTCTGATCCTTAATAATCAAAAACTCCAGATGTTGATGACCTTGTTCGTGCTCTGGCGCGTTCACCATCGAATAGGCGCGTCTTACGAACTCATCCTCACTGTTAAGCAAGCCAAGTTTCGTGAATTGCCCCGCCTGATAGGGAGAGACAGGAGCACTGACTTGAAGTGAGAACAGTTGATCTGTCCATTCCGTCTTGTTTAAGACTTTACCGGTTACCAAACCATGAGGAATATCTGTCATATCATCACCTTTACGTAGAGAAGTTATCTCATTAAGGATACTCAACTATTTACATTTTGGAGTTGCATGTACCATGCCAATAATGAGAATGCTTATCAATACTAGCTTTATGGTGAAAATAATTTGCATTTGTGTCAAATGGACTTATTTAAATTTGTGTCTAAATGACGCTGTTGGTGTTTTTTGATGTTGATTTTGTTGATTAAGAACGATGAACTGGTCTTTGGATACAAGCAAAATTAGTACAGTGGTTTGACCCCTAGGGTATTCAACCAATTACTAAAGAGAATATTTTGCAGATGAGTATAATGGCGGCTTTCGATCTCAATATAGCCGTGTTTTATGCTTGATAATCTTCGTATGGCCTTGAACGTATTGTTCGTGACCATCAATACCGCAATGACTGCGTTTACCGTGAGCTTCTTTGGCCTCATCAAATTGATTCTGCCAATCTCTGTTGTACAGAAGTCGTGTACTCGTTTAGCTAACTTCACATTTTGGTGCTGGGCTTCGCTCAACCTTTGGATGTTGAACGTGAACAATGACATCGAGTGGCAAGTGGAAGGCGGGGAAGATATCTCGACCAAACAGTGGTATTTGATGATGTCGAATCATCTGAGTTGGGCGGATATCGTGATTTTGTCTTCTATCTTGAAAGACAAGATGCCGATGACTAAGTTCTTCCTTAAGCATGAACTGCTGTATGTCCCTTTTGTTGGGTTGGCATGTTGGGGGCTAGATATGCCCTTCATGAGACGTCACTCGCGTGAGTTTTTGCTGCGTAATCCCGAGCGTCGTAATGATGACTTCGATGCAATCAACAAAGCGTGTACTAAGTTCAAGCTAGCGCCGACAACCTTGGTTAACTTCGTTGAAGGGACGCGTGCCAATCACGAGAAACTGGCGACCGCGAAAACACCTTACCGACACCTATTGAAGCCTAAAACTGGTGGTGTAGCATTTGCATTATCGGCAATGGGACCAATCTTAGATGGCATTGTTGATGTCACTCTGGCTTATCCAGAAAACCAGACTTCTCCGTTTGAAGACATGCTAAAAGGCAAAATGACCAAGGTCGTGGTGCGTATTAAACTGCATCCGATGGACGAGAACGTAAACGGTAATTACTTTGAAGATAAAGCGTTTAAGCGCCGTTTCCACAGTTGGTTGAATAACACGTGGAAAGAGAAAGACGCCTATCTTGATACGGTTTATGGGGTTGAAACGCTCCGTGAGGCTGAAACGATTGATGGGCTTGATACGATTAATAAGAAGCAAGAGCAGTAAGATCAAACCAAACAGATAGCATCAAAAAAGCCGATAGTTCATTGAACTGTCGGCTTTTTTATTGAATTGGTTTTATCGGCTTTGAACCGTGAAGTTAGTACTTACTATGTTTTTAACTCTTTAAAGCGAAGACACTCAAAGAGAATACAAAGTTAAATTGCTTGATAAGCCTCGATGATGTGTTTCACTTGGCTCAGTTTGCCTTGCTTCTCTTGTCCTTGATGAATGCGCACGTAGTGCTGCAATGTTTTGGCTTTGTATTGCTGTGATACCTTCACTTGTTCATCACAGCTTGGTGTCCAGATCTTGTCACCGACGTTTGATATCTCGCTAATGGTTTGGCTCTTTTCTGCCTCGCCTTGGTTATTGCTCACCAATAAAATCTCGTAATAACGACGGTTCTCTTCAATCAACATTTCATCAATAAGACCGAACTTGAGTGCTTTTAAATGACTTCTTAGCTCGAACTGTTGATGCACCGGACAAAGCAAGAAATCGATCGCTTTGTTTGGGTGTAGACGATGAATATCATCAACAAGTTTTTGAGTAAGATCGCCACCGACGCCCGCAATAATAACCAGGTGTTTGCCAGTATGTTTCTCAAGCGGGATAGTGGCGACATCTAAGCAGTAGACTTGCCATTGGCTAGTAACCGTTTGTTCTGCGGTTGCACCTTGGGGAAAGTAACGCGCTAGCTTGCCTTCAAGTTCATTCATCAGAGACGGGACTATATCGACAAAGTGAATCTGAGGCGCTTTATTATCCGACAGCAGTTGAACACCCAAAAAGCCATGATCACAGCAACAGTCCCAAATATGTTGGTAGTCATTGCTGACAAGGGAATGGAGAGTTTGCAGTCGGTTACTTAGCTTCATAAGGTTTGTGTCATTAGAAAAGGGGATATTGTCTTATCGAAGGCGCATTGTAATGACTTTCTAGAAAAACAAAAGCACCTAGGGTATGAATCCTAGATGCTTTGTGGCGTGTGATGGCTATAGACTTGTTAGAATGCGTTTACGATGCTTTGGCAACGGCTCTGATATGGCCTTCCACTCGGTTCTTACCAAGTTGTTGTGCGATAAGCTTTGCCTGTTCCGCTAGCGCTAAAGCTGAGTCTGTTTCGCCTTCTATTTGTGAGTACCCCACACTAACCCCTAGTGATAAGGTGATATCTGGAGTGACGATGGTTTTCTCCGCGATTCCGACTCTGCACTGGTCTAGTTGGAATTTGGCATCTTTCACATCATTGGCTTTGAACAATACAGCGAACTCCTTTCCTCCTATACGCGCCAAGCAAAGTCCTTTCGGCTTCGGGAAGTAATAGCGTATCGATTCTGCAGTCAGTTTGATCATCTTGTCACCCACCGCTTCACCGTAGGCTCGGTTTACGTGGTCGAAGTTATCGATATCTAGCAAAGCGACATAGGTATCGGGCTCGCTCACGTAGTTTTCGATGGCGATGCTGAAACTGCTCTTATTGTCTAACTGCGTCATCAGATCTTTGCTGCTCAATTGATGTTGAAGCAGTAAGTTAGACAAAGAGACTTCAGTGTAATCACGGATCATTCGCAGAATACTCTGGCTGATCGGTAAGTTTGCGTTTACGTACAACACTGCGATCAACTGCTGACGAGAGTGCAAAGGAATACAGTAATGACGTTGGTGTATTTTGAGTTTACACGCCAGTGGATCGGCGTACTTACCACTTCGGTAAGCCATAGTGTCCGGTGTAAATCGCTCTGCAAGGGCTTTGTCACAATGTACCGTGGATTTGTTTCCGTGATAGTCGATGGTACTGAATGCGTGGTTCTCAGGCTGATAGAGACAGAATTGAATGCCTTTTTGGTAGGTAAAGCTATCCAGTATGGATTTTAACTCTCGCTTAAAGCTTACAAGGTCATCGACCTTATTCAGTTGTGACAAGGACACGTTCAAACGATAAGCCAAATAGTTTGCGCCAATCCACAATAGAAGCAGTGAACCAAGTACCAAGCCAGTTAGCGTAAATTGGTGTGAGCTGGTTAAGATGTCGTGGCGATCGGTGCCTGCGATGAATACCCAGTTCAAGCTGTTGTCAGCGTCAAATACCGATATTTTGAAGTTATCTTGATAATAATATTCGTGCTTACCAACGGTTTCACCTTGTGAGAGTTGATGGCTGATACCTGCGTGATAGCTGACTGATTTAGTTCCGATACGTTTTGGATCTGGGTGGAAGACCAGTCGTTCTGTTGCTCGGTCAACGACAAACACATAGCCGTGATTAAGCGTTTTTAAGTCTCTTAAGCCTTGTGTGGTGTGTAGAAGATCAAACTCAATCCATATTTCTTCATTCAATTTTTCGGCGGTGTGTTTAACTGCGAACACCCAACGACCATCTGCTTTCTGGTAAATCGAAGAGATGTAGAAATCTTCAACCACACTGTCTATTGAGTTCCATTTTATGGAGTCAATTTGTTCACGGGAAAGAGGTAATCCACGACTTGATATATATTGTTGGGATTGTGGTTGGTAACGAACGATATCAGAGAAGTTTGGTGTTCTTTTTAGAATATTATCGCTCAACTCCCTGAATTTTTTATCACCGATTGGAGCCGTTTTAGGTAAGCCTAGACTGGTTTCTAAAAAATAGAGTTTGCCGAATGTGGCTTCGATGTTGGAACGAATGGTAGAGCTTGCGATACGAATGTTTGTTGATGATTGTTCTGTTGCTGCTGTTTCTACTTTTTCAAGCTGAGCCACAGCAAGATAGAGCATCCCTCCAGTTAATAAAATAATGTATGGTTTAAAAAGCCGAATTAATGTTTTAGGTAAAGCCATGATATCCAAAGACGTTATAGATTCATTTTTATAGTACGGCAATACTAAACAGTTTCATTAACCACATAAATGCAAATGATTCCATATGGATGAATGATTTTTGAGATATTCAGCTAACAAAAAAGCCAGCTATAAATATAACCGGCCTCTATGATTTTCGGTGTTTTATTAAGCTGACTTAGCTTTTGCTTTAATCAAATCAGTTTTATCTGGCGAGTAGTGCAAAATTGCCATCGAAGTTGGCGACAACAACATTTCACCTTCTGCATGACCTGGTTTGACGTTTCGCGAGTTGGTATCACAAATGGTTACCCAGTTTTGTTCACGATCATTAGGTAACGAGAAACGTGCGGGCGCATTGGTTTGGTTGATCAGATAAATCAACTCGTCGCCATCTTTACCAATACCTAAATGCAAAGCTACTGAGCTTAAGCGGTTCCAGTCGTCATGTTCCATAAGTGTGCCATCTACGCGGCTCCAGAAGATGCGGTTAGAGTTACGCTTTTCGCCACTGAATGCCTTAATAAACGGCACCATGTATTGCTGACGAGCAGAGATCATTTCAGATAACCAAGTCTTGAAGTAAGTCTTGCGCTCTGAATCTTCCCAGTTAAGCCAGCTGGTCACGCCATCTTGGCAGTAAGCGTTGTTGTTACCTTTTTGAGTGTGAGATAACACATCGGCCGTCAAAATGTGAGGAATACCAAAAGCAAACAGCAGGCTCGCCATGAAGTTACGCTTCTGCTTTTCACGTGTCGCAATAACTAACAGGTTTTCGGTTTCACCTTCAACACCGTAGTTTTCAGAACGGTTGTCGCCGTGTCCATCGCGGTTGTTCTCACCATTCTCTTCGTTGTGCTTATGCTTGTAAGAAACAAGATCCTGCATGGTGAAGCCATCATGGTAAGTGATGTAGTTGACGGTTAATTTGTACGGCCAGTGCGCTGCACTGTAGATGTCACGTGACCCCATCAAACGGGTTGCAAACTCTTTTAGGTAGCCTTGATCACCACGCCAGAAGCTACGAGTGATGTCTCGTAGTTTGTCGTTACACTCATTCCAGCCTAATGGGAAATTACCCACTTGGTAGCCATTCGGACCGATGTCCCAAGGTTCTGCAATGAGCTTGGTTTCTTTAAGTAAAGGGTCTTGAGCCACAGCTTTAAAGAATGCAGCCTCAGGGTTGTAGTTGTCACCTTCGCGCCCCAGTGTTGCAGCCAAATCAAAACGGAAGCCGTCGACTTGGAACTCACTTACCCAATAGCGAAGCGTATCCATCACTAAGTTGAGTGCTGGCTGGTGGGTGAGATCAACTGTGTTACCACAACCCGTAAAGTTCGCGTAATGGCAGCCATGTTTAATGTAGTAGCGGCTATCTAGTGCTTTAAGGTTGAAGGTTGTACCACCTTCGCCACCTTCTGCCGTATGGTTGTACACCACGTCTAGAATAACTTCGATGCCGTTGCGGTGAAGTTCACGAATGGCGGTTTTGAGTTCATTAACAGCGTCTTTTTTTGCGTAGCGTGGGTCTGGCACCATGAACAAGTATGGGTTGTAACCCCAATAGTTCACTTTATCCATGTCCAAGAGATGAGGCTCATGCATACACGCAGCAACGGGTAGAAGCTGTAGAGAGTTGATATTTTGTTGTTTGTAGAACGCAAGCATTTCAGGGCTCACTAACCCTAAGTAACGACCTTTAGTATTGGCTGCCACTTCTGGGTGCAGTTGAGATAAACCTTTTACATGCGTTTCAAAAAGAACAGTATCTTCGCGGCTAATGCGTGGCTTTTCTACGTCTTGCCAATCGAAGGTGTCATCAACAACAACACATTTCGCCATAGCAAAGCTTTTTTCATTGGTATATGGCGTGACGTAATCGAGCGGTTCGCTTATTGCCTTGGCATACGGGTCTGAAAGCAGGATAGGGCCATTGTCCGTTTCTGCAATGAAGCCGTATTTTTGTCCCGCTTTAATACCGTCAATAAAGACATATCTGATATCAGCGTATTCATTTTCTAATTTATAAGTGGTGAATTCGTCGTTCTCGTCAAAAAGAGCGAGAGAGAGTGATTTACAGTCAGGAGAATAAATTGAAAAGTTACAGCCAGTGTTACCTAGCGTTGCGCCTAGTGGATAAGGGCGAGCGAGCGTTCTAGTCATTGCTTGATTTCTTGTTCGTTTATCGACATCAGTGAACTATAAGTAAAAAGCTTTGTCACAGTAAGGTCAAGCAACTTCACATAATAATTACGGTTAAAAAAATAATTCATCGATGAAGTTCAAATTATATATTTGAACTAGATCTCACTTATGCTGAATAATTAGATCTGAGTGCTGCCTACTCCTCCTAGATTAAGTGATCTACCTCTTTAAAACACCGTTCTGTATATTTTCTACTCCCCTCTAGTCCCCCTTAATTTAGTTAGGGGTGGAGGAAGTCAAACTTGTCATCCCCTCTTAATATTGACCCCGTTGAAACGAATCAGGGGAAACCCTAAACCTCTCTATCTTACGACTACCATTACTGCCTTTGGTTGCCGCAAGAGAGCAAAAATATAAAAACCTAAAATAAATCGTCCTTAATGGAGTTAAGAATGAAAAAAGTAAGTTTGATTGCTGCTGCAGTGGCAACTACATTAGCTGCTGGCTCTGCGTTCGCTGTAGATTTTAATGGTTACATGCGTGCTGGTACTGGTATTAGCGGTAACGGTAACGGCGACGTATCTGTAAATAAAAACGGTATTGGTCGTCTAGGTAACGAAAACGATAACTATTCTGAGTTTGGTTTAGCTGAAGAACTGAAAACTGGTGAGCAAACTTGGCGCGTTGAATCAATGATTGCTTCTGGTGCTCCAGGCGAAAAAGGTTGGGAAGATTCTGACTTTAACGTTGCTCAGTTTGCTGTTAAAGCGAAAGGCGTTCTATCTTTTGACCAAGAAGCGACTCTTTGGGCTGGTAAAACATACTACCAACGTAAAGACATCCACATCACTGACTTCTACTACTTAAATACATCAGGTACTGGTGGTGGTGTTGAGAACATCTCAATTGGTGACCAAAAACTATCTGTTGCACTGATTCAAGATGGCGCAACTGACGATTCAACTGGTTACATCTTTGATGCTCGTCTAGCGAACATCGGTCTTTGGCAAGATGCGTCTCTAGAGTTTGCTCTAGCGTACAACTTCGCAACTGATTCTAATGACGCAAGCGAGTCTGCTGATGATGGCCTACTAGCTTCTGCAATTTTACACCAAGGAACGAGCAACGGCTTCCACCAAACTGTACTTCAGTACGGTACTAACGGTTACGGCGTACAAGCTGCAAACTTCTGGGGTTCTGGTTCTTACTACGCACGTGGTACTGAAGCATTCAACGAAGCATCTGGTTTCCGTTTGATCAACTGGGGTGTAATGAACCTTGGCGAATCTTGGGAAATGGGTCACCAACTAGCCTACCTAGCGGGTAGCGACATCGGTGGTGCTGATAAAGATGGTAACTACACAAACAAAACTTTCGATATCGACCAATACTCAGTTGTAGTTCGTCCAATGTACAAGTGGAACGACACTATGCGTACAATCTTCGAAGCTGGTTACAACGCTGGTGAGCGCATCATTGGTGGCGAAACCAATCCACTGACGGGGCTAGCGACCGAAGACTTCGGTAACGCTAAATTCACAGTAGCTCAAGCTTGGGCTATGGGTGACAGCTTCTGGGCTCGTCCTGAAATTCGTGTTTACGGTTCTTACATCCTAGATACTGAAAACAAAGATGCATTCAACGGCGACGATACTGAATATGTGTTCGGTATTCAAGCTGAAGCTTGGTGGTAAACACTTAGCTTAACAAATCCTAAACTGTCCTAATTCATAGCCGGCTCGCGTCGGCTATTTTTTTAAGGAATGTACGATTAAGTTGATCGTTCCCTAGGTGAATAGTTCTCTTTGTGGTAATTAAAGTTAGTAAATTTCTTAAAAAATAACAAGAAGGAAGGGTTATGTATTTTAAAGCTCTAATGTTGAGTGGTTGTGTTGCGTTGGCCGGTTGTCAATCTGCACAAGTAGTCGAGCAAGTGCAAGTGGCACAGGCTGAACAAGTTAACTCTATTGCTGGTCTTCAATTTGCCCCGATGAAGCTTCCAAGCTCGGCAATTTTCGATGTAACACCAGACAGTCAAATTTTAAACTATCAGGGTATAAACAGCCCTGTAGTAGCGATCGAGCTACCAGCGGATCGCGGTGAATACTCTATTAAGATCACCAGCATGATCGGTGATACAGCATTTGTGCCGAATGCCGTGATTTACGATAAAAACGGTCGCGAGTTAGAGCGTTATGGCAAAGAGAGCTTCGAATACGCGAAGCCTAGGTTGCATTTGGGCAACCGTCTTGTTGCAGAAAATGATTTTTACCCACCGACAACTGCTGAATCTGTTTACTTAGTTATCTATACAGAGCAAGAAGATCTTGGTGGTTTTACTGATGTCATTCACCCTGCACGTTTAGATGCGGAAGGCCGCGGTAACTACCTGCCAGAAGTAGAAGACATCCCCGTTCCAAACGCGAATGTCGGTAAGATTGAAGTGACTATTGATAGAGTGGGTTTCTTCTCATTTGGCTCTAGCAGTGAATCTAACGCTAAACCAGCGGCAGCAGCTAAGGTTGAGACTATTCAACCAGAAACACAAACTTACTACCATAATGCCATTCAAGCAGCAGTAGACGCAGACAATATTCCCAAAGCACTTAGCTTATTAGATGAAGCAAAAGCATTGGGTATTAAAGGCGCACAAGAAGTCTTTGTAAAAGCCGTCAATAAAAAGTAGTTGATTAATTCGTAAATACTGATTGATATAAAGAGAAAGGCTCCTAGTAGGGAGCCTTTTTTATTGTTTGAGATAAATGAGCAGGTATATATTCACTTAATTATTGAAATTAAAGTGACCACTGACTTGCGCATAATTATAAATAACCAATATAAGTGGAAGTTGCCGGCTATTTATAGCTTTGAATGACTAGGTTTTGACATAAAATACGCTCCCCCCTCTTATTGTTCTCGAGTAACTAGATATGAATCCTATAGATTACCTGCTGCTCCATTAACTGCTTCTAAATTATATTCATGATATCTCCTCTCGATTAAACTAACAGTTCACTTGAGGTTGTTATCCTTTCTACTAAGGACTAAGGACTAAGGACTAAGGACTAAGGACTAAGGGTTAACTGGTTCATCTGTCACTTAATAGTGAGTATTTATCGATGGGAAGCAAAGCAATGGTGTGGTGCATTGGGATTGGAGTTTATTGAGGATAAAAAAAGGGAGACTGACGTCTCCCAAAGGCTAGCTTTCGCTGGTTTTATTATCTTTTTATTAGAATTCCAAGCTTTAAGACTTAGTTCTTGGTTACTGATACAACTGGGCCATCTACGTCGTCATCCAGCTCGTGAATCGCATTCAGAGTGAATGTATAGCTACCAGCTTCTGTTACGCTTAGTTGGCAGTTACCATCAGTACCTAGGTCGATTGATCCATCAGCAAGTTCAACGGAATCACAACCAAAGTTAGGTGATACCCAATCAGCATCAGCAAACTTGAAGCCATAGTTACCCGCTTCCAAGTTGCCTGTCACAGAATAAACACCATTAGCGACAAAGCTCATTGCCCAATCATCCGTTGCGCCCCATCCATTCATGTCACCTTTAACGTAAACTGTTGTTTGGCCGTATGGCGGAATGCTAGATACATCCTTGTCTGTGTTATCAACCGGCAGGCCGGCACCTTGTGAATCACCTTGAACTTGTACAAATACAGCGGTGGTTAATGCAGGTACTGTGAAGGTTTCAGCGGCAAAGCTTGAACTTTTCACTGTATCGTCAGCCGAGTTTTGTTGAACGTCATGAAGTGTAAAGCCTGTCGCTCCTGTGATTTTGAACGATTGAGATTCATTAGTTGAGTTTACAACTGCCACAATCGCATTATTTGCAGGGTCAAGATCGTCGCCCGCAGACACACCATCATCGATAGACATGACAATCAGGCCTTCGATTTGATCTTCACCAACATTGCGGAAGTCGACACGCTTCATGACTTCGTCTGCTGTGTCTAAGCGGAACAGTTCGCTTGAGCTACGGATTTTTAATAGCTCTAGGAATTGCTGCTTAGTCAGATTAATGTCTTCTTCGTCTGGTTTCGCCGTTGGGTCAGCAATGATGGTTTTGATCAGATCCCAGTTCGCACCATCTTTGTCTTCACGAGGTAAGCCGACGTTCCAGTTGTTATCCGTACCATCAAACATTACGCGGTTGTACCAGTCACCAGAATCGTAAGAATCGCGCTGCATAGACTTAGATCGTAGCAGTTCAGAACCCATATGGATGAATGGTATGCCTTGGCCTAACATCACGGTAGATAGCGATACCGACTGCATACGCGCGCGCTCTGCAGAGCTAGTACCAGTGGCGATCTTGTAAGCGTTGTTATCCCAAAGCGTTTGGTTATCGTGTTTTGAAACGTAAGAGATGTTCTCTGAAGGCATCTTGGTGTAACCAGCGGGCGCACCGTTGTAATCAACATTTTTACCCAGTTTGGTATCACCTTTGTAATCAATCAGTACGTATTCTGCGAGGTTACCTGCCATACCTAAACGAACAAGGTCTTGGTTATGTAAACGACCATTGATCGAATCTTGATCAACTTTGGTTTCTTCGTTGGCAATCGCTGCGTTACCAAAGCCTTGGTTAAAGCGAAGTGGGTGGTTGCCTTCTGAATCGACGCCGCCATCAAACGGGCTACCGCCACGAACTGCGTCACGTAAACGGTCTGAGAAGGTCCCGATTTCTGTGCCCGCCATGTTGATTTGGTTTGCTTGATCGAAGCGTGCATTGTTAGCTACTTCGCCAAAATCCCAACCCTCACCGTAGAACAGCGTGTTTTCGTCGATTTTACGTACTTCAGCAAGAGCTTCTACCATTACGTCTTTTGGCTGGTGGCCCATTAAGTCAAAACGGAAGCCATCCACTTTGTAGTCTTCAGCCCATACCTTGAGTGAGTCGACCATCAATTTACCCATCATCAGGTTTTCGGTCGCAGTGTTGTCACAACAAGTCGAGTTTTCGACGCCACCAGTGTTGACGTTAAGACGGTGGTAATACCCAGGGACAATTTTATCCAGTACCGACTTATCGTTCACACCAGACGCATTGGTATGGTTGTATACCACGTCCATGATCAGCTTAAGATCCATGTCGTGTGTCGCTTTCACCATTTCACGGAACTCTAGAATACGTTTCGAACCATTAGGATCGGTCGCGTAACTTCCCTCTGGCACCGTGTAATGGAATGGGTCGTAGCCCCAGTTGAAGCTATCAAGCATACGAAGGTCATTCATTAGCGCTTGCGCATCGCCTGTTGAAGGGTCATAACCATCGAGTACTTCTTCGATGACTTTGTTTTCGTCTTCGTTTCCACATAAGGCGGCAGTCGGTTTTACATCACACAGTTTGCCTACGGTGTCAGTAATATCGACGCGGCTCGCTTCATCTTCATCGACGGTGGCGATATCAAATGCAGGTAAGATATGCAGCGTGGTTAAACCCGCATCTTTCAGAGCTTGTAGGTGCTTGACCGACTCACGATCTGCTTCTGTGAGAGCGAGGTATTTTCCATTTAGGCTAGCTGTGCCGAGCTTATCGCTGAAACTAAAGTCACGTAGGTGAGATTCGTAAAGTACGTGGTCTTCGTCTTTTTCTACGGTTGGTCGTTCGTAGTCGTCCCAGCTCGCTGGTTTCAAAGTTGAATCATTCAGGTCAATCACTTGAGAATATGCAGAGTTTTTCGACAAACTGAGTGAGTAAGGGTCCGTTACAAGGCGAGTTTCTATGTTGCCTGTGGTTGGATGGTAAACCTTCACTTGGTAGCGATAGTAACTGTTGACTGCATTAGACACCGCGTCAGTCGCCCAAATACCTGTCTCAGTGTTTTCCGTCATCGGGATCACTTGTGAGGTCTGGAGATCTTCGCTGTACAGGACGAGTTCTACATCTTGAGCTGTTGGTGCCCAAAGCTTGAAGGTTGTCGCACTGCCTTCAACAATCGCACCTAATTCTTCTCCCATTGCATTACCAGCATCTTCGTTAGCAAATACTGCATCAAGCACACCAGGTTTTTGAACCTCAGTTGAAGAGGTAACATCGCCATTGGCATTGTAAGCAACAAGAATTATCTGAGATTTTAAAATAGTGCGAAGTGTGCTGTCGTCAACGTCGATAGCCAGGGCTGGTAAGCTTGCAAGGTGGCGGAAACGCTCTTTTAATTCAGAGGATAGCTCGCCATCTTTAGTTAGTTCAACTGCAGTACCACCCACGATCTCTTTGTCGTTCATCGTGATGCTGTTATCGAGTGCGTAGAACAATTTCATTGAATCGGCATTGCTAGCGGCTTCCCAAGCAATGGTGGTCGCATCCAACCAATGCGCTTTTTGACCGTCAATGTTGACTGGGCGATCTGAAATCGGGTCATAATATAACTCGCTGCTGCCATGGAACCCGAATACACCTTGTGAATCACCAAGCTTGGTTAGCTCGATTTTAGAGTTTGCACTACCAAACGCCTTTTCGTCACCATTGTGTAAGATGAAATTCATACATTTATGTGGGTCAGAAGCATCAGGATCGACTTTCAATACATAGTAAGCACCGTAGGTATCGCTGATACCATCATATTCGTAAGGACTGTTCCAATCGGTTCCGGTTTCACTCAATCCCATTGCGACTAAGTCTGTGCTGGTACAGCCTTCACCATTCCATAGATGCAGCCCCCAACCGTCGTAAGTTGAGCCAGATGTACTTGCAGCAGCAACATCACGTTTGTAATAAACAACGACTTCGTTTTCGCCAGCTTGGTATAAACCGCTGTTGCCAGCGTCGGTACCATTGTCGCTATCACTGCCACAACCTGCGATCAAAGTTGCGGTGAATAGAGGTAAAATCGCTTTGGCCAAAGTCGATCGCTTGAAGCTTCTCTTTTGGGTCACATTGAAGGTATTTCGTAGAGAGATAATTTTATTAATATTTATGTTGTTCACGTTTTGATATCCATATTTCACTTTTTATGAAGATGAATATCCTAGCTTTAACTAAGGTCGACTATTTGTGATGGCAATGTATAAAGTTATTTTTAATTCGTAAATATAGGAAACATAGTGTCAATATCACGCTTTGTATTTGTTTATTATTAAATTAATTGGATCAATGACTCATTTGTTTAATATCAATGGTGTAGGGCGTAGAAGCTAGGCGTAGTTAATAAGGATGAGAACTCATCCTTATTAATGTGAGTAATATATCGAATTGAGACAGTGTTAATTTAATGTGGAAATTAAGTTATTTATCAATTAGCTAAAAGCGAGTTGTTCGGTAATTTATATTGATAGGTATATCATCCATTTAAGGATAACACCCAAGCCAAAGACGCCAGCGGTTTCAATTCAATATTAAAACTGCCAACACTGTTCTCAATGTCGAGCACTTGTTGCGCTATGCCTTCAATATATTCATTGAGTATGTAACGACCATCAACTAATTTGAGTTTTTGGATTACATCACTTGGAATCTTTAAGTGAATATTTTCAGTGGTATGTTGGCTGAAATTAGCTGCAACAATGGTTAGCTCTTGGTGGTCAGAGCGCAGAAATGCGTAAACCGAATCACTCAAATTATTGCTCTGGTGTAAGTCTAGGTACTGCCCCGTCATTGAAGTATGCTCAAGCGAAAAGTTCATAACCTTCTGATAGAAGTGACGTAGTTGTTTTTCGTTTTCGTCTAATAGCCCGCCATCGAATGCGCCGTGGTTCATCCATTTTTGATGCTGTGGGACTCCGATGTAGTCAAATATGGAAGTTCGTGAGGGCTGTCCAAAGCCTGCATTCTCCGCACCGGGTTCTCCGACTTCTTGCCCAAAGTAGATCATGGTTGGAGAGCTGCTCAATAGAGCGCTAACTAGCATCGCAGGCTTTGCGATATGTGGATTGCCTACAAACTCTGGTGAGGCGATTCGTTGCTCGTCATGGTTATCCAAAAAATGCAGCATATGATGTTCAATGTCGTGCATTTGATGTTGGATTTCAGGGATGATTGCCGTTGAAGCCTTGCCTTGCATGATGGCTTTGAGGCCGTCGTACAGATCTACCTTGTCATAGAGGTAGTCCATCTTGCCTAAGTGAATGTATTCACGGTACAAGTCCGGCTGATACACCTCTGCGATCAGAAAGGCATCGTGGTTTTTCATCTTTATTGATGAGTTGAGGTAGCTCCAAAACTCAACTGGCACCATTTCAGCCATGTCGTAACGGAATCCATCAACGCCTTTGTCTAACCAGAACAAGGCGATGTCTCGGAACTTAACCCAAGAGCTAGGCACAGCGACCGATTCCCAGAATTGGTGATGCTCTCGGTAATCGCGTTGGGCATAGTCTTTGGGGATCTCAGGGAAATCTTTTGAACCGTCAGGGCGCACACCGTAATTAATCTTTACGGTTTCATACCAATCGTCGAAATTAGGTTTAGCTAAGCGTGAGCCATTACCCGTCAATTTGGCTGGTGTTTCGATAAACGGGGAGCTTAGGCTAGGGTGCTGTTCACCACCTAGCGGCGTAAAAGCAGGCTCTATGTCTGGCAATTCAAAGGTGCTGTTGGGAATATAGTAGAAGTTATTGTCTTTGTGGTATTCCAGCGTTGTGTCATCTTGAGCGCCGAAGTCACTGACACCTTCTGGGTTGTTTAAGCCTTTATAATGACGCGCAACGTGATTCGGTACGATATCGATAATCACTTTTAAACCATTGTCGTGACTTCTTTTGATGAGTGCCTCGAACTCCTCTAGTCGGCATTCAGGGTTGTCTGCGAGATCTGGGTTTACGGAATAGTAGTCTTTGACGGCATATGGTGATCCCGCACGGCCTTTTACCACGCTAGGGTGATCGTCTGAAATACCAAGGTGCTTGTAGTCATTGATGAGCGCATGATGTGGCACTCCGGTATACCAAATATGAGTCATACCGAGTTTGCGGATTTCAGACAGCGCTTTGTCGGTAAAATCACTGAACTTACCGACGCCATTTTGCTCGATTGTGCCCCATGGAACATGTTGGGTGTTTTTATTGCCAAATAAACGCGTAAAAACTTGGTAGATGGCGTACTTTTGGTTGTACATATTTATAATTCCTTTAACTTCCATCATGTTATGTAGGGATGAAAGGGCTTGTTTATTCTTTGCAGGCTAACCGAATTACAATATGCCTTACTCATCCTTATCAAAATCTACAGGGCGTAATTGCTACAGTATGTGAGCTGTTGCTCAAAAGGAGTCATGTTGTCTTCATCTATTCAAATCGTTATCACTTATTTGGTTCTGGTGGCGGTGTCTGTGTTGTTTGCGGAAAGTTCTAAAGCGCTGTTGGTGTGGTATTTGGTTATCGGTTTCGTGACGTTTTTTGTGTACGCGAAGGACAAGCGAGCAGCGATCAATGGCAATTGGCGTGTGCCAGAGAAAACTCTGCATATTTTTTCTGTTGCTGGTGGCTGGCTAGGGGCGTTGATTGCTCAAGATAAGCTGCGTCATAAAACGCAGAAGCAGCCGTTCAGAGCCATATATTGGGTGACAGTGGCAGTGAATGTTGCGGCGTTTGTGTGGACGTTAACGCCGAGCGGGCAGACGATGTTTGGTCGTTGGCTTAGTGAACTTGTGGGTTATTTATAAAGAGAATAACGGTTAGCACAGGAGTACCAACCGTTAAAATACAGAAGTTATTCGACTAGAGCATCGGAATGGTCGATGCTAGAAGCAAGCCTGCCATACCGTAGTTGAAGCTTTTGATACGGACTGGTGTTGTTAACCAGTGTTGCAGTTGTTTACCTGCCGCTGTCCAGAATGTCACGGATGGTAAGTTGGCGAGCGTGAAGATACCTGCGATGATCGCAAGCTCCCACCATGAACTGCCGCTGCTATAGACTGAAATTGCCGTCAGCGCCATCGACCAACCTTTCGGGTTCACCCACTGAAAACTTGCCGCGCCGATGAAGGTCATTGGCTTATAAGCCTCGGTGCTTTTGGCTTTGCCGCTCAATGCTATCTTAATTGCAAGGTACACGAGGTAAGCAAGGCTTAGGTATTTCAAGATTTGGTGAGTAACCGGATAAGCGTTGAAAATGCCCATTAAACCGAAGCCAACTAGCAGCAACATGGCTGCAAACCCTAGAGCAATGCCAAGCATGTGCGGAATAGTACGGGCAAAGCCAACATTTGCTCCTGATGTCATGAGCATGATGTTATTTGGACCTGGTGTGAAGGTCGAGACAAACGCAAACAAGGCAAGTGCGCTATGTTGTTCTAAAGGCATTATGGTTCTCCAGCAAAAAAATGAACGAAGTGACTGACCGGTCATGACTTTCACGTGTTGAGAAACATAGTAGGTGGAAAGTGAGGCAATTATGTGCTTTTATTTCCTCTATTATCACTAAATGCACAATAATAAGTACTTATGGATAGATTTGACGAAAGGATATTGCAAGAGCTTAAATTGGACGGCAGAATCTCCAACATTGAGCTTTCAGAACGGATTGGCTTGTCGGCTTCTGCGACCTTAAGACGCGTCCAGGATCTTGAGCGTAAAGGCATCATTCAAGGTTACCGTGCGGTTCTGGATAATGGGCTGATGGGGGTCGGTTTTATTGCATATGTTTCGATTGGTTTATCAAGCCACAGCAAAGCGGCTCAGTTAGAGTTTGAACAACACGTCAGCATGGAAAAAGAGGTGGTGGAGTGCCACAACATTACTGGAGCCAACGAGTACTTGCTAAGGGTAGAAACCAAAGACCTACCGGGCTATAAGAAGTTTCATGCCGATGTGCTTGGGGAATGTGCTCAGGTGCAATCTATTACGACTATGGTTGTGATGGACACCCCTAAAGACGAACGCTAGTCGAGTTTTATTTCAGGAGAGGCGCAGTGCCAAATACCAATCAGTTGTTATTGTTCTTAGATGTGGTTCAACAAGGGTCGTTTACCAAAGCGGCAACCTTGCACGATATGGACAACTCATCGCTCTCTAAACAGATCAAAAAGCTCGAGCAAGATTTAGGTGTTCAGCTGCTTAACCGTTCGACACGCTCGTTTTCGTTGACGTCGGCAGGAGAAGATATTCTCGCACAAACCTATGTGCTTAAAGACACCATCAATCAGATTCAAGGCATTGCAGATTCATACCAGTCTGAACCCAAAGGTGTGCTACGAATTACTTCACCGATCTATTTTGGGCAGCAATATTTGCAACCTATCATCACTCAGTTCATGAGAAAGTACCCAGATGTTCAGATCGTACTCTCACTAGACGATAAGATCGCCAACATCATTGCCGGGCAGTTTGATATCGCGTTTCGCTTCAGTAAGCTTGTTGAATCGAATTTGATTGCGAAGAAGATTGCCGACAGCAACTTTATGTTGGTCGCGTCTAACGACTTTGTGAAAGAGCACGGAGAGCCGAAGACGCCACAAGATCTACTCGCGCTACCCGCGGTGATTTATACCAATGGCGATATGACAGTCGATCACTTGCGTATCAGTGAAGAGCCGCATGGTAATACCTTTCAAAGCCTGACGATTCGTGGCAACTATAAGGTGAGTGATGTTCGTACTATGGTGTCTTGTGTGAAAGATGGTCTAGGTTATGGCTTCCTTGATCAATCAAACCTGTATGCCTCAATGAAAGAGCTTGGCTTGGTTACATTGCTTCCGGATTATCCGATCTCTACGATTGATACCGCAATCTACGCGGTGTATCCGCACCGTAAACAGACCAAGCTGGTCAAAGAGTTCATTACGACGGTTCAAGACTATATCGGCTCTCCGACGATTTGGGAAAAGATGCAGCAAGGTTAGTTGTTTTTCTAATCGTTCAAACATAAAAAAGGAGCCAGAACGTCGAACGATCTGGCTCCTTTTTATTCCTCTGGCTATAGCTGATTTACAATGTAAAGCTTAGCTATAGCTGACGTGAAAGGCTCTTGTGCACTGATGTCTATCAATGCTCATGAATCACTTCTTTACCACTTGAGTAGGCTTTGGAACCCAGTACATTACCGTCGACTTCTTTGCCATAATAACCTTGGTGGTTGTGGTAACGCTTAGCATTGCCGGCAACATCACCCTTGTATCTAGGATCTTGTGGGCGTTCATGACTGTTCACAAAGGCGGCCACATCCCACGCATCCTGAATTGAAAGCTGTTGGCTCTTTCCAAGCGGCATGTTTTCGTAGATGAAGTAAGCTGCTGTATTTACACGGTGCATACCTGCGCCCCAGTTGAACGAATTCTCGCCCCAAAGAGGTGGTAGGTATGAGCGACCATCCGCCCCTTTAATACCTTCACCATTTTGACCATGACAGGTTTGGCAGCTGGTTTGGTAAACCTTTTCACCTCGCGCTATTGACGGCTCTTGTTCAGGGTTATCAATCTTAGGGAAGCCACGACCGGCAAGCTTACTGCGGTCATCCATTGGGTATTTGCTTAACAGCTCTTCAGGAAGAGGGAAGCTTTCAGCTTTACCACCAACTTGTAAATCAGCATCGCTGATCTCAGGGACAGGCGTGTCTTGCATGCCGTTCTTGTCTAAGATTCCGCCCATCGCCAGCCAGTATGAATAAGCTGTGAGTGCGACCATTTCTTTTGAACCCTCTGCCGGTGGTAGGCCATTCATAGAGTAGGTGAAGCAACCTTGGATACGTTCTGCGTAGCTGTTTACTTTGTCGTTCTTGGAACGATACGCAGGGTAGGCCATGTATGCACCCCAAAGAGGGGCAGCGTTAGGCTTCATGCCCGCTTGCATGTGGCAGTTGACACAGTTTTGCTCATTGCCGACGAACGTACCACGCATCTGTTGTGAATCGACAAACAGGGAATAGCCCAGTTTTACTTTGTCGCCAAATTCCCCATCAGGAATATCTACCAAGTCGCGTGGCACCAGATATTTATTGTCTTGTGGTTTTTCTACGGCGGGCAGTTCGGTTTGGCGATCGGGTAACTCACCTTCGGCATAAGCGATTCCAGAGGCAAGGGTTGCGGTAATTAGGAGTAATGTTTTCATGCGAGCCCTTTAGTATCGGAAAGATGCGAAGTAGTAAGAGAGGTTTTTGATCTCATCGTCGGTTAACTTGCCGGCGATATTACCCATCATGTTTAAATCATCACCCTTACGAGTGCCGTTTTTCCAAGCGTTGAGCTGAGTTTGAATGTAGTCGGCATGCTGGCTTGCTAGGCGCGGGAATTTGTCTATGCCCATACCGCTTGGCCCATGACAGGTTGCACAGGCTGGAATGTTTCTATCCCAATCGCCTTGGAATACAAGTTTACGATAGGGGTTATCGATATCAGCCTGTGAGCCGCGCTGCTCTAAATCGGTAAATTCGTATGAAGGCAGTGATGCAAAGTATTCTGCGACCTCACGACGAACAGCGGGATCAGATACACCGTCAGCCATTCCCTTCATGATCGCGCTTTGACGCTCACCACTTGAGAACAGAACCAGTTGATGTTCTAGATAGTCAGCATTGAGCCCTGCAAGCATAGGGGCAATGTTGGGCATGCCTTTACCGTCGGCTTGATGGCAGCCGCTACAAGTTTCTGCGGCTTCTGGCATTGGATTGGGTGCTGCTTGTGCAAAAGCGGATAAAGAAAGGCTTCCTAGAGCAGCGATGCAAAGCGTTAGAGTTTGAGTTTTAATTGTCAGCTTAGTCATGAGGCGTCGCTATTGGTTGTAATGCACGCATTTTCGACATAATTGGTTGTTCGCGCTATTGTGGATTTCCACATTAATTCACTTGGAACTTGAGGTAAGTCTCACATTAATAACCTCAATCACCACAATGGTATTAGTGTGGATTTCAATAGACGAATCCAGCTGCCGTTAACGAAGTGCAAGGGAACTGCCATGTTCGCCTCGGTGTGACTGCTTGTTAAGGCTTTTTATGGCACCGATTGTATAAGCATAGACGCTTGATGGGGCTAGGTGAGAAACTTGCAGGGAAGTGATGCGAAGAATTGATGGTTGGGCGTTGAATAGGTTAGAAAAAGAAGAGCAACCTCGAATGACGAAGTTGCTCTACTATGCTCAGTCGTGATTTGACTGAAATAGGGGAGTTTAACGCCTAGACTTTGTAGATTTTAGCCGGAAGCGCTTGTCTTGCTGCTGCGCCCACAACCCAATCCAACATCACGCCTTTGCCTTCTCTGGTCGGGTCGATCAAGCCTATATCATTGATGTTAACGCCATCGTTCGACTTCATCTTCACAGGTTGTTGTGTGTCACCGATCCAGTGGGCACGCTCACCGAGTTCTTTATGACCAAAGCCGTGTTCAAAGCCTAATGTTCCCGGTTTGATGCCATCAATCACCATCGCCAACGCATGTGTGGTTGAGCTCGGTGTTTCAATAGCAAACACGTCACCGGTTTTGATACCCGCAGAAGAGGCGTCTTGCGGGTGGATGTAAACTGGATTTACTCCCTTAATGGATTCTAAGCGTGGTGACAAGTTAGAGACCGCACTGTGAATATTGGACTTAAAGTTGGTTAGCGTAAATGGCCACTCTTTTGCTGGGAACTGCTCTGCCAAAGGTGTGCCGTCTGCAAGCTTTTGTGGATACCATGTTGGGCAACCCATGTACTGCTCACCACTGATGGTGTTGCGAGAAGTACCGAGCTTTTCATTCCAGATAGCCAGTGGTTTAGTCCATTTGTACTTCATGGTTTCATTGGTGTAGGCATTGGTGGCGTCTTCGAAACGACCGCCACGCGCAAAGATATACGCTACCTTGAGCATCTCTTCAGGCTTGAGTGTTTTGTTCATCACAGGCACTAGGCGTTCTAGACCAGACCAAACAATATCTTCCGCATCGACATTCGGCACGCCACCTTTTACGAACGCTAAGTTAGCAGCCGAGCGCAGGTAGAAGTCTTCAGCGCTATGAATACCGTGCCAGTTACCTTGATTGTCTTTGATTACGTTGTCGCCGAAGCCACCTAGGCCAAGCGTTTTCGCTAGATCAATAAAGAAGTTCTCTAGGTTGATGGCACGCCCGTCTTGAGTGCGTGAGGTTTTAGGCTCAACAATCGGCCAGCGAGCGGTGATCGCTTTAGTCGCGACGCCATGCCAAGGTGTTGCCATACCCCAGCTTTCGTAGGTCACTGTGTCTGGCACGAGGTAATCCGATAATGCTGCGGTCTCATTGATGAAGGCATCGATAGACACGATCAAACCAAGCTGTTTTGGATCCTTAAGCTTTTCACCCAGCAAGTTGTCTAAACCCGGAACACCATAAAGTGGGTTCGCCATGTGGTTGATCCATGCCTTTGCTCGGTAAGGGTAGCCATCAATCGCAGCTGATAAGTGCTCAGTTAAAAGCGGTGCTGAGATTGGGTACCACGGCGCGCGTGTCGGGTAAGGTGACTCGCCTGCGGCAACGCGACGTTTGTATTCGCTGGTTTTTTGGTACGGGAACTTGCTGCGGGACAAGAATACACCTTGAGGCTTAGTCTTATCTTTAAACTTAGTAAAGTCGTAACGAGGACCTGCAACCGAAGTCGGGTAGCCACCCGCTTTCGCCATCGCACCGCCTTTCGCGTTGATGTTACCGATCAGCGCGTTCAGCATCAGAATAGAGAACGAGTTGTAGAAGCCGTTGGTGTGCATGTTGCCACCGTGAGTATCCACGACTGCTTTTGTACCGTAGCTGGTAAAGCGTTTCGCTAGCGCAATAATCTGGTCTTGTGGGATTTCACACTGCTCGCTGTAGTAAGCAAGGTCATATTTGAAGGCTTCTTCTTTCAATCTTTGTAGAGAAGATTTAACGCGAACAGTCTGACCATCGATTTCTACATCTTGATCGACGAACAGAGCCGCTTCATTCACCTGAATATGTGATGATAGCAGTGACGTTGTCACATCTAGTGCAATAAATCCGTCATCGTCAGACATCGGTTCGCCAGCTTCGAGCAACCCCATATCCGATGCACGAAGCATACGCCCATTTTGTGGGTGCGATTCGTCACTGATCACGAGGTGAGATGCGTTACACCAGTGTGTGGTGCCTGCTTTCTTCATCGCTTGCGCACTTGGGCGAGACAAGAAGTTGTGATTGTAGCGCTGGTTTTCGATGATCCACTGGATCATACCCAGAACTAATGCTGAGTCAGTGCCCGGTTTGATCGGCAGCCAGTTGTTGCGATCGCCCGCTGCAAGGCTTGAAGATCCTGCCGGAAGGCTTGGAGTGACAATGGTGTAGCTGAGTTTTCCGTTGGTACGAGCCTCAGCCAGCTGTCTTGCTTGACGCTTAAACGGGTTACCCGCTTGAGCTGGAGACATACCGATGAAAAGAATGAACTCTGCGTTGTTGAAGTCAGGCTTTAAGTGCGAGAACTTGTCTAGATCGTTCATGATCGCGCCTGAACCTGCACGGAACGCGTAACCACAGTAAGATCCATGATGACCAAAGTTGCGTGTGCCATAGCTGTTAAATGCAAAGCGCTTCAAGATATCGTCACGGCCTTCATTTCCGGCATTAGTCACCAATAACTGGTTCGCTTTTGGACCGTATTCAGGGTTGTTTGGGTCAAGTGGTGTTTCGATGTCGCGAATCGATCGCAAGCCTTCAACTTCGCCTTCTCCGAACAAGTCACCACCTTCGGTGACCTCAGAGATAAGTTGCTCGTAGCTGATCGGTTCCCACTTACCTTCACCACGTTTACCAACACGTTTTAACGGTTGAGTGATTCGGTATGGGCTGTTTTGAATCTCTAGCATGCCATTACCACGAGCGCAGGCCGTCGAACGGTTATTGATGCCTGATTCACCAGACAAGCCAATGTAGGCGTCTTTTACCGGTGTTTTGAATGGGATCTGTTGGTCACTTGATAGCGGGTGATACGGGTTGCCCGAGATACGCAAGATCTCGTCATTACGATTATCGATACGTACACGCAAGCCACACAGTGTCCAACAACCAAAACACATAGAGGGTGCCACACGTTGGTTTGGATTTGGCGAGATCTTACCTTGCTCATCGACACTGTATTCCGTCTCTAACGAATTACCGTGGTGGATGTGGTTGGTTTTCTTACCCGCGGTGCCATCGATAGCACCGTGAACCATGTGTTTTGTGGTTGTCGCATAACCTGCAGCAAAAGCTCCAACACCACCGGCAGCAAGGCCTGTTTTCAAAAATTGACGACGTTTGTTATCCATGATGATTCCTCAGACTACAAGCTATGTGAGCGGTTAAGTGGTGACGATGTATTTTGGTTTGGCTTAGATGCAGTTTTTGTCGCAGAGCCAGTTGTTCTTGTCGATCCAGTAGACACGATTTCAGAAGCAAACAACGCAAGTGCTAACCAAAGGCCACACATACCAACAATGCCAAGTAAACCTGAGCTACCCATTGGCAATTCATAAGGGAATGCGCCCACATCAAAGCGTGGAATGGTTTGAACTTCCATCATGGTGACCCAACGTACCGCCCATGCTGAAACGATGGTCGCAAGCGCAACACAGATAATTCCTAGCTTATTTTGCGATAGGCGTTGTAGTGGCAGCACTAAGATCATGCACAGCATAATGCTGGTGGTCATGATGCCTAGGTTGATACCCCAAGCGTCGTTCTCATACAGGTTGAAATGACCATGGTTAGATGCCCAAATCGACGTAAGAATGATGGCAAGGCCACCTGTTAACGTAATGGTTCTTTGTACTAGCGCTAGGTCTGTTGGTTTTAAGCTTGGCTTACTTGAAGGCAGTAGAGCCCAAATCAACAACGTTAATCCCGTTGCAGCAAAAAATGCAGTTGTGAACCAAAGCAGCGGGGAAGCCGGTTGATGCCAAAGCGGTCTGCTTGCCAAAATCGCAATCTCTGCACCTGTATAAAGCGCGATGCTTAGGCCTGATAACGCAGTTGCAGCGGCTAATGCAATCATCACTTTTTTCGATACCTGCCATTGGCCCAGTGTTAACCAAGACAGACGCTTTAGAAGTGGGTTTTCATTCTCTTTGAGCTGTGCGATGTCATCACGCAGGTAAACCCAAGCCGTCGCAACAGCCAGACCAGAAAACAGAGGAAGAAACAGAGAGCCCAATGACATCCATGACCAAGGTGTGATGTGAGCGTAGAAGTGCCACGCACGTCCCGGTTGGTGTAAGTCACCAGTGAGGGCTAATGGCCCAACAATCGCGCCAATGGCCATCACAAGCACAAGGGCAGAACGGAATTGGTGACTGGTAGAGTTTTTGAAGATAAGGGCAATCAAAAACAGAATCGCAGCCGCGTAAGCCGAACCTATGTAGAAGAAATACTGAACCGCCCACGGTAGCCAAGCGATCTCTTGAGCGGGAACTAACACCTCAGTGATATTCATGCTGTCTCTCCTTGTTTGCCTTGTGTCGCGATTGCCAATTCTTGTTTGCTAGAGGATGAGTTATCGATGGCGGCTGGATCATAAATCGCAGGCTGACCTTCGATATGGCTAACGAAACGCTCGTTCATGCCGATATAGAAAACATGTGGGTTGGTATTTTGCTCTGGCTTAAGCACCTTGATGTCGTCTTGGTTTTCATTAAGCAGGAGGTTGATTTCGCTGTTTGGGTCTTTGAGATCGCCAATGACACGCGCACCACCAACACAGGTTTCGACACAAGCGGGCAACAAGCCATCTTCAAGGCGGTGTGCACAGAAGGTACATTTGTCTGCGGTAAGGGTGTCGTTATTGATGAAGCGAGCGTCGTAAGGACAAGCTTGAACACAGTAAGCACAAGCTACACAACGCTCGTTGTCGACCATTACAATGCCGTCTTCGCGTTGGAAGGTCGCTTGAACAGGACAAACCTTGATGCACGGAGCATCGTCGCAGTGGTTGCACAGACGAGGCAACATGAATGACTTCACCTCTTGTTGAGCAGTCGAACCATCATCAAGGGAGACTTCATACTGTTTTACGGTGGTTCTGAACTGGCCAATTGGCGCTTGGTTTTCAACGCTACAGCCAACGGTGCACGCCTGACAGCCAACGCATTTACGTAAATCAACCGCCATGGCGTAGCGTTTACCTACTTCGCCTTTGCGGTCAGGTTGGTTGTTATTGCGAATGGCTGTGCTTGCGACTGCGGTGTTGATTCCGGTGATGGGAATGAGCGCAGCACCAGCGGAAACCTTGCCGAATTGGCTGAGAAACCGTCTTTTCAATGAGTCCATGTTGGTACCTATAAATGACTATTCTATCTGTTGGGCTCATTGTCAGATTTTGGGCGTACGCGGGGTATTGTGGATTTCCACATACCCAGGTCAAAGTTGATCTAGAACAAATGTGGTTTTACCAATCTAGCTGTTATGCTTTGTTTAAAAGCTCTATTTAACGTGTCTTCGATGCGTTAGTTGAGTGTGAACATGCCGTCAGTGTGGAGAAAGAGATTTTAGTGACAGTCCGAAACCTAATATCAATCGTTAGCCTTTGTTGGTTGAGCTTAACTGCAGGAATGTGTTTAGCCGCTCAAACGGAGCAAGAGATTACAGCGACAAGCACTGTTGAGTCGGAGCAGGTTATTGAGGTCGGTGTGCTGGCTATCCGAGGCAAGCTTTCCGCGCAGCAGCGCTGGCAGCCGACGATGGATTGGTTGTCGGAGCGCATTCCCGGCAAACACTTTGTTCTCAAGCCTTTCAACTTGGAAGAGATGGCTGATGCGGTAAAAGGTGTTGAGGTCGACTTTGTCATCACCAACCCGGGTCAGGCGGTACGATTAGGTCGTCAATATGACCTCTCTTGGATGGCGACGATGACCAGCCATAACTTCGAAGATCGAAGCATCAGCAATACCCGAAGTATTGGCTCTGCCTTGGTGGTGAGAAGAATGTCACCTTATATCTCTCTAGAACAATTGAGCGGTAAGCCGATTGCGGCAGTATCTGAAAATGCATTCGGTGGCTATCTAACAATGCGTTATCAAGTGATGCAGCAAGGGCTTAATCCCAACCACTTTTTCTCTAACACCCAATTTTTAGGTTTCCCGATCGACGCCAGCTTGTATCAACTGCGTGAAGGGCACATTGAAGCGGCTGTCGTACCAAGCTGTTTAGTTGAGAACATGATCAGTGAAGGTTTGCTGGTGGCGGGGCAATATCGAATTATCGAGAATCAAGCGCCAGAAGGGTTCCGATGCCAAGTGTCTACGCCGTTGTACCCCAACTGGTCGTTCGCCAAGACAGAGCGGGCTTCTTCGGCACTGGCCAAACAGATGAGTCAGGTGTTATTTGCGATGCCTAAGAGCAGTGCACCGGCCATTGCAGCGAATGCATCGGGTTGGACGTCACCGACAAGTTTGCTTTCGATAGACAAGCTTTATCAACAACTCGACATGCACCCACTGCAACAACCTTGGTGGAAAGAAGCGTTAATCTGGCTCAAGTACAATCAACAGTGGGCATGGGCGTTCTTTATTCTCGTGGTGCTATTGAATGCTTACCACTTTTGGTTGGAATACAAATTCAGCCGCAGCAAAAAGCAGTTAGAAGCCACGCTACACAAGCTGAAAAGCAAGAGCGAACAGTTAGAGCACTCTCAACGTATCGCAGTGGTTGGTGAACTTGGAAGTAGCTTAGCACATGAGATCAATCAGCCTTTGGCAGCGATTCGTAACTATAGCGAAGGTGGTTTACTGCGGATTTCGAAGAACAAACCGCTGACTGATATAGAGCCTGTATTTGAGAAGATCCAGTCGCAAGTGGATCGTGCTGACGCCATCATCCAGCGCTTGAGAAACATGATCAAAAAACGCTCATCAGAGAAATCTCAGACCGATATCGAGCAGCTGCTTACAGACACCATTGAGTTACTGCAATTCCGATTACACAAGCACAAGATAACCATTGAACGCTATGCCGTAGGTAAGCCTATTAAACTAAATGTTGATCCTGTGGGCTTGCAACAGGTGATTGTAAACCTGATTAACAATGCAACGGACGCGTGTAATGCACAACAGCATCGCGAACAAAGCGCTGCGTCTGATATTGATAACAAAAACAGTGAGCCGGCGACAATTAAAGTGATTACCGATTATCAACCGGATAAAATAATGTTGTCGATTATCGATAACGGAACGGGCTTAGATTTCACTGAGCAACAAGTCACTCAAGCCTTTGTGAGCAGCAAAGAAAACGGCTTGGGTTTAGGGCTCGCGATTTGCCAAGATGTAATTGAAGACCACAGTGGCAAAATGAGCATCACTTCACTGGCTCCTCATGGTTGTCATGTCGCGGTGACACTGCCTTCCTCTATTTCAAATGATTCATAAGGAATATTGTTATGCCTGAAGTTCATCAAACGTTGCCGGTCTATGTGGTTGATGACGATGAGTCGATGCGTGACTCATTGGTGTTCTTATTGGAAGAGCACGATTTCAAGGTGACAGCCTATGAAGATGGCCCGAGCTTTTTGGACTCAGTGGATTTGAGTGCGCCGGGTTGTGTGGTTTTAGACAGCCGAATGCCAGAGATGAGAGGGCAGCAAGTTCATAAGTTGATGGTGAAAGCGCAGAGCCCACTGTCGGTGATTTATCTGACGGGTCACGGTGATGTGCCAATGGCGGTTGAAGCCTTACAAGCCGGCGCGGTGAATTTCTTTCAAAAGCCAGTTAAAGGTAATGAGTTAGCTGAGGCGATCAAACAAGGTTTGGACGCTTCTGAAAAGCACTTACACATGAACGTGTATCGCCAAGCGTACGCGTCGTTAACCGATCGTGAGATAGACATCCTCAAACAAATTATCGACGGTAAGCGTAACCAGAAAATAGCCGATGAATTGTGCATCGCAATGAGAACTGTGGAAGTACACCGAGCGAGTTTGATGAAGAAGTTTTCTGCGAAAACGGTCGCTGAGTTGGCATACATTTATGGGCAGCTTACCTAACCATAAATGTAAGAGATAGAGAGTGGAAAATCTACTAATTTTCTGGTGAAAGGTGGTCTTCATAAGTAAACGATATTGAAGCAAGATCACACCATTTATGGAGTGCGTACGGATAGGTCTAAGTAGACTTTTTATCGTTATGTATTCCTGAGATACTGAACTGAGTTCATTTTAGGGCGGAACGTTTTAATAACGGCGCTTTTCCCTGTAATTCGAAACATTCACTATAGGTTGATAACTCCTCGACACTGAGGCTGATATCAGCCGAGTTAGGTTAAAATATTTTATGAGTACAATGGGAATCGCAATTGGTGCGACGGCTCTTTCGTTAATACTTGTCGCCGTGTGGCTGATCTCTTTATCGCTAAGAAAGCAGCGCTTGGAACAAGAACGTAAGGCTCGTGCTGTCGCTTACCGAAAAGCGATTGAAAAAGCGCGCATACAAGAGCAAAAAGAGCGTCACTTCAAAGCTGAAACCGGCCATGTTCCGTCGATTCTGTATTTAGCGAAAGAGGCCGAACGTAACAATATTAAGGAAGCCTTGTATTGGTACGATAAAGCGGCGCAACTCGATAATATTAATGGCATGTACGGCATTGTGCGCCTAAGCATGAAGCGTAAAGAAGACCTGATTTTAAGAGAGAAAGCCAACTTTTGGCAGTTAGCAATCTCTGCTTTAGACAATGACGTATCGGCGAAATTCGAGATGGGCAAAGCGCTCGTCTTTGGTCGTGGAACCGATAAAAACATCCCTAAGGGTTATACCTATATTGAAGAGTCTGCGGCTGGTGGTAATACCGAAGCGATGCTGTTTATCGGTGACTGGTGTCTCGATAAAGAGAATCCAGATTACTCGGCTGAAAGCTCTGTCGAGTGGTACCAAAAGGCCGCTGAAAAAAACAACCTAGACGGCAAGATCAAACTCGGTATGAGTTATTTGAACGGTGTGGGTGTTGAGCCTAACCATGGTGAGGCTGTTTACTGGTTTGAGACGGCTGCAGAAAAGAACAGTGCAGAAGCGATGTTTAGAGCAGGCGAAGCGTGGATCGACCATGGTGAACACGGCAACGCCATCGCTTATATCTGGTTATTCCTATCAGCTCATTTTGGTTACTCAGAAGCCAAACATTTGAGAGATAAAGTAGGCGGGGAGCTTGGTGTAGATGCCGTCGTGGGCTTACAGGCTCTGACTAAGCCGATAATGACTAAGCTGACCCAAGAAGCAATCACTAAGCACTCAATCATTAAAGCGCTCAACAAGCTCTACAAGCGTAATATACCGATTCCGAAGAAAGTAAAAGAAGTGCTCGATGAAGAAGGTAATGAGTTGAATGTAGATGCGAGCCACATAGCGACTCAAGCGCCGAATGTTCAAGAGGCTAATGTTGATTACAGCCAACAGGTCAATGCCGATCAGGTAGTAACAGATAAACCAGCTAATCAGAGTGGCTCTCTAGATTTCAGTCAGTCTGCGGTAGAGTCTAACTGGAACAGAAACCAGTAAATTGCACTCATTGGTTGTGTACGGTTGATAGGTCGTTTAGCTTTAATCGAGAAACTCAAGACAACAAAAAGGGAAGCTGATGCTTCCCTTTTTATTTATGTGCTATTTGCTTTTAGAGCTTAGAGCTTAGAGCTTAGAGCTTAGAGCTTAGAGCTTAGAGTGAAAGCCTAATGCCTAAGAGCTTATTAAGCTTTGTTTTGCTCAGCTTTACATACAGCCGCAGTGAACACGACGTCTGTTGAGCTGTTAAGCGCTGTTTCAGCTGAATCTTGAATCACACCGATAATAAAACCAACCGCTACAACCTGCATCGCTACATCGTTAGAAATACCGAATAGACCACATGCTAGTGGGATAAGCAGTAGTGAACCGCCAGCAACACCCGATGCGCCACATGCTGAAATTGCAGCAACAAGGCTTAGTAGAATTGCAGTGAAGATATCAATCTCAATACCCATTGTGTGTACAGCAGCAAGTGTTAACACAGTGATAGTGATTGCAGCACCCGCCATGTTGATCGTTGCGCCTAGTGGGATAGATACAGAGTAAGTATCTTCGTCTAGGTTTAGCTTTTTACAAAGGTTCATGTTCACTGGGATGTTTGCAGCACTTGAACGAGTGAAGAATGCCGTTACACCAGATTCACGAATACATTGCAGTACAAGTGGGTATGGGTTCTGTTTTGTTTTTGCAAATACAAGCAGTGGGTTAACCACAAGTGCAATGATCAGCATTGAGCTTAGTAGAACCGCTAGCAGTTGACCGTAGCTTGCTAGTGCATCGAAGCCCGTTGTTGCGAATGTTGTCGAAACAAGACCAAAGATACCAAATGGTGCAAGACGGATAATGAAGCGAACAATGTGTGAAACACTGTGGCTAAGGTCTTCGAAAACCGCTTTGGTTGTTGCAGATGCGTGGTGCAGTGCAAGACCAAGGCCGATTGCCCAAGCAAGAATACCGATGTAGTTCGCGTTCATTAGCGCGCTAACTGGGTTATCTACAAGCTTGAATAGAAGGGTATGAAGAACTTCCGCGATACCTTGAGGAGGGTTAGCACCTTCAGCGCCAGCAACCAGTGTCAAAGTGGTTGGGAACATGAAGCTCAGTACTACAGCAGTCAGTGCAGCAGAGAACGTACCAATCAGGTAAAGCACAATGATTGGACGCATATGAGTATGCTGACCTTTCTTTTGGTTTGCGATAGAAGCTGCAACAAGAATGAATACTAAAATTGGGGCAACAGCTTTCAGAGCACCAACAAACAGACTACCTAGTAGGCCTGCATCTTGAGCTGCTGAAGGAGAAACCATGGCGAGAACGACACCGAAAACAATACCAGCAAGGATCTGTAGAACGAGATTTCCACGAGCGATGCGGGCGAGCATGTTGTGATTTTGCATAAAATACCTGCAATTGTTAATTTATTATAGTGATGTATCTTTTTATAAAGTTGTACCAAATCCGACTATACACTAGTGGAATGGGCGGTCATATTAGCGGGATCTAAGAGGGTGTCTAGGAATAGTTTACTTTTAGGGTGATTGTTTGCGCTACGTGGTGTTTTTAGAGCTAAATGTTAAATTAATGTATTTTGATTGAGCTATAAATCTGCAGAATGACATTTAATAGACTCAATATACTGTAAATTTGGAAATGTAAACGGCTATTGGTAAGAACATTGTGTGCATAAATGGTCGCACTAAGACCAAATTGAAACAAAAAGCCCCACGTGTTTAACACTAAGGGGCTAAGCTTGTCTCAAATACAACTTATAGGCGTTAACTTAAAGGTTTAGTCAGAAGCTTTTTTAAGATTTCGACTTTCTGATTGAACGGTTTTGTACATCTTCGAAAGCTGCTTACTGTTAGCACGTTGCTCTGCCAATGAGGCACCATTTCTGGCTTGCTCTCGCAATAGCTTTTGATAGTTATTAAATCGTCTTTCAGACAACTCACCACTCTCAATGGCTTTGCGTATTTTGCATCCAGGTTCTGATTCATGATGGCAATCAGAGAAACGACAGTGCATGGCTAATTCTTCGACATCAGAAAAGGTTTCGCTTACCCCTTCGGCGCAGTCTGCAAGTTGCAACTCTCGCATTCCTGGCGTATCAAGCAGTAAGCCGCCCGATGTCAGTAAATGCAGTGAGCGTGACGTCGTTGTGTGTCGGCCTTTGCTGTCGTCTTCACGAATGCCACCCGTGGCTTGCTGAGTCTCCCCAAGCAGCGAGTTGACCAGTGTAGATTTCCCAACACCAGACGACCCCATCAAAGCCACCGTTTTGCCCGTTTTACACCAAGGTGATAATACTTGAGTAGAGTCTTGGTCTAGGCTATTAACGGCTTCGATTATCAGCATTGGGTCTAGGCTTTGGACTTGCTGTACTTTGTCTTGGTAATCGTCACACAAGTCTTTCTTGGTCAGTACGATAACGGCTTCAACTTGCGCTTCATTAGCGAGAGCGAGATAACGCTCGATGCGGCTTAGATTAAAGTCGTTATTTAACGAAACCACGATAAAAACCGTGTCGATATTGGCTGAAATATATTGTTCAGCTACGCGACTGCCAGCAGCTTTACGGCGGAAGAGCGATTGACGGTCTAGTAAACGGTCGAATTGCAAATCGGAGTTCAAAATCACCCAGTCGCCAACGGTCATTGCCGGTTGGTTTTGGTGGATGGGTAGAACAATTTCACCTTGCTCTGACGCTAAGGTATAGCCACTACGGTGATGTGCGACGATACGAGCAATGACAGAATGGTCATAGTCTTCGAGTGTCAGTTGTTGTTGGAATACAGGTTGCCATCCAAGTTGTTGAAGTGACATTGGATGAGAAAATGCGTTTTGTGAATTCATGTCTATTTACCCAGACGTGCGAGCTTTCTTTTCTTGTGAGAGCATTAAAGTCTTATGAGAGCATTAATGTCTTGTAAGATCTCAGGTTGTTGATGAGATCGAAAAGCGTTGGTCAGATCAAAAAGCGTCGAGACGTCAAAAATGTTTGAGCTTGGGTCGAATTCAAATAGATAGGACCCCGGATTGAGTCATGCTTACAGGCATGCAGATGTTGATCACTTACGATCAACAGTAAACCGGGTAAAAGTGTGCGGTCGTCAATGGATGACGATAAGTTGGTAGATCGGTGTTTAAGTTTGATTAACCAAACAAATTAGCGCGTTACTTTTACTGCCAGTTTTAGTGTTTTCATTACAATCATCTTCTATTCTCCTTGGTTTATTAATGTGTTCAGGCTTTGAATAAAAAGCGAGATCAGTTTAACAAAAAGCCACGATGGCGAGAAGTCATCGTGGCTTAAATTATTTTATCAATTGTGAATACGATTAATGATGGTCGTGGTTCATCTTTTTCATGCCGCTCATCACTTTCTTCACTGGTGCATCGAAGGTCTGTGTTTCACCATTGGCAAAGGTCAGTGTCATCTCGATTTGCTCACCTTCTTTTAGGCTGCTTTTTAGGTCGAACAACATGATGTGTAGGCTACCTGGTTTAAGTTCCGCTTCACCATTCGCTGGGATTGTGATCTCTTGAACTTGGCGCATCTTCATTACGTCGCCGTCAACGATAACATCATGAAGTTCTACCTTTCCTGCTGCTGGCGTTGTCGCAGAAACAATAGCGCGATCTTTATCACTGTGGTTCATCAGAGTCGTGAATACTGCGCTGTTCACTGCTGAAGGCGGTGTTGCACGAGCGTACGCGTCATGAACCATAATATCGCTATTCGCGTGAGCAAGGGGAGTGAGCAATAAGCCTGCTAGAGCAAGTGCTTTTAACTTCATGTTGTTGTCCTTAATTTTTATGTTTTGGTCTGGGACCTGACTTTGTTGTTCGAACTTTATTGGTTAAGTTCTTTATTTTTACGTTTTACTGCGTCAATTGGTTGATGGCCTCAACAATCGGCGCTGGCGTTAACGTATGCGGCACTTTAGTAATCAAGGTGCCGTCGGGCTTCAAAAAATAGAAATATGAGCTGTGGTCAAGGGTGTATTCCAACTCTGAACCTTCCAGCTCGGTCTTCCTGAAAATAACACCGTAGTTATGTGCAAGCGTGGTTGTCACATCTAACGGACCACTTAACCCTTCCATCATTGGGTGGAAGTATTGTGCGTATTCGTATGAGGCTTCTGCTGCATCACGTTCAGGATCGAGAGAGACAAACATCGGGCGAATCTTGGCTTTTGCTTCATCAGAAACTTGGTTAAGTGCGCCAGCTAACATCGCTAGAGAAGTCGGGCACACATCTGGGCAGCGTGTGAAACCGAAGTAAACGATACGAATTCGGTCATCGGTTTGGTCAAAGATTTCCGTTGGCTGGTTGTCTTTACCGAAAAGGGTTGTTGCAGATAACTCTTGTTTTGTAGCGATAGCTTGCTTTGCAGCGTGTTGCTCTTGAGCTTCGTTTTGCCCATCAAGATAGCTTTTGACACCAAAGCCAAGTACAAACGCTACCACTAATGCTAACGACCAATTCTTACTCATCTTGCCATCCTTATTGCAGGGTTTACGGTTTCAACACCATCGGTGAGTTCGCCAAGCCAAGTCATTTTATCCATGGTGCACACAGGTAAAATCACGTCACCTTCATAGGTATTGTCGCCAATATTCTTTAATTGAAAACGTGCCGAGCCCATTTCCATCTCTAAGCCAGTAAGTGACAGCATTAATGTGTCAGAGGCTGCGCCTTCCCAAACTACTTTGATTTTACTTGGAACGAGTGGCTGTGCCGTCTCACTATCGAGTGTCATCGCCACCGCATTTTGCTCACATGATGTGGTTGAAAGCATGCAGTAATCATCTAAGTTGACGTCGGCAGTTGAGTGCTCCATCGCCGATTTAAACTGCTGAATTGCTTGCGGCCCATAAAAGCCTGCCACGAGAGCGATCCCAACAGCAGCAACCTTTAATGCAGAGTGCATGTCGTGTTCTCATCTAATTTTATAAGAGCGGCGATGTTATCATACCCCTCAATACGTGCTTGTATCAAAAAGCAATTTTGTGCGTATGGTAGAACTAAAAAAGCGAAGCCATTGGCTTCGCTTTTGTCTGTTTATTAGATATGTGAGCTTAGTATTTCTAGGTTCTATCCGTTCTGAACATGTTCCAGAAGTACGCTGAATGATTAGTCAGCGTTACGCTCTGCGAATTTCTCTAGTCCTAGAACTAAGGCAATCGCAACAAACATCATCACAATCGCCATGACCAGCTGAGAAGGCTGAGAGGTTACGGCTTCAAAATCAAACGGAGATAGGTTTTCTTGAATCAGAGGAACTTGTTCACCTTTTGAGTTTGTGCGCCAGCTGATGGTCTCTTTCCAAGGCCAGATCTTAGGTAGCGTACCGATCATCAAACCGGTTAAGAATACCAATGTGAAATCGCGGAATGAGCGCAGTAACCAAGAGAGTACGTGCGAGAAAGTCAGTAGGCCGATCACACAGCCACTAAGGAATAGCGCAAGCACATCGATTTGGAACTCTTTAACTGCACCAAGAACTGGGCCATACATACCAATCAATAGCAAAATGAAGCTACCTGAGATACCCGGCAAAATCATCGCACAGATAGCAATCGCACCCGCAATCAGAACATTGATGCTGGTTGGTTCCATTTGCAGCGGCTTAAGCACGGTAATGCTATAAGCGAAAGCAACGCCAAGCAGCAAAAATACGAAGCGAATCATATCGCGTTTCTCTACTTGCTTAAGAATATGGAAAACCGACACCAAGATCAGGCCAAAGAAGAAAGACCACAGTGGAACGGGGTGGGTGACCAATAACCAAGAAATCAATTTTGCAAATGTTGCAATGCTCGTGAATACGCCTGCAAACAGTGAAATTAGGAAGAAACCATTGATGTGATTAAACGCGGCTTTGAAGCCTTCGCGTTTCCATAAGCCAAGTACGCTAGGGTTAATTCTTCGAATGCTTTCTAGCAGCGTATCGTAGATACCAGTGATGAATGCGATGGTTCCGCCCGACACGCCAGGAACAACGTCTGCTGCGCCCATTGCCATGCCTTTGAAAAAAGTACTTAAGTAGTTCATTGCTTCATAGAGTTGAGGATGATTTTGTGCAGTATACAAACTTTAGTGTAAAAAAAGTATGAATATGCTTTTGGGGAAAGGCTTTTATTACTCTATTAATTGTAACGCAATAAGTTGAAGTGAATATTTGCCTAACATTTAGATAACAACCACTTAGTGATTTGTCATTAAGAGCAGAGATGAAACTGATCTCTTATCGATATTGCATCTTGGTTGCATTATGCAAATGCACTTTGCAATTCGCATGATAAATTCATGGTTTTTATGCGATGCAGGGCTTATAAAACGTTGAATAAAAGTTGGCACGCTAACTGCATTATATACATTGACCCTTCTTAAGCCGAGGGTCACCTAGCCAACTGACGTTGTTAGTGAACTTATGATTTGTTCACAAATATATAGAGCCAATCGCGATTATTGCGGTTGGCTATTTTTTTGCCTGTCGTTTGGTCAGTTGCTATTTTCCCATGTTCCAAGCAAAAAAAAGCTAGCCACCATTGGCGACTAGCTTAAACTTATCTCGAATCTCGAATCTCGAATCTCGAATCTCGAATCTCGAATCTCGAATCTCG
>NZ_JBFSVK010000019.1:0-116951 GCF_041467855.1 Vibrio sp. 10N.247.311.51
CCGCATCTTAACTTTTATTGCCAAAATCACTTTGTAAATACGTGGATTCCATATATGGAATGGGGCAAAAGCTTGTAGCAACTAAGCTCACGAAAACACTCCATGCTCCAAACGGCCAATCAAATTGAGTACAGCCTTGGTATCTTCGGCTGTCGAAAGCAAATCAATTGGTCGTTTGTTACCAAGTCCTCGAACTGGGTGCTTAAGCCATTGATTAGCAGCTTCTTCACTACCAAACAGTGCTAACGCAGCCTGAAATACTTTATCAAAATTCTTTTTGGTTTCTTTATTCACCTTAAACTCCGCCTAAATTTATATGATAAGTCCTATACACCATACCTACATCAGGAAAAGTTGGTCAAATAATGATTAGCAAACGGATAGATAGTAATGACCTCAGCAATAATGGGGCATTTCTGAGGGACAGACGGCGCATTCGGTTACTTCCCATCTTACACACTAGGTGCGATGTACGCGGCGCAGTTCATGGCTTCAATGAAGAAAACGGTAGATATAAACTCTGTGATTGAAAGCGGTGATCTGTCTCCTATCCTCACGTGGTTAGAATCGAATATTTGGAGCAAAGGCAGCCTGCTTACTACTGATGATTTGGGTGAAAGGTGCAACAGGCGAAACCTTGAATGCGCAATAATTCAAAGATCATTTGAGAAGTCGTTATCTTTAGTATTTTATTACCTAGTTTTCGAACAAAGAAAGCCAAGTAACAGTGAAATAAAAAGGCTGAGCAGGTTATCCGACTCAGCCTTTTTACTCTTCAGAACTAGATCATTTATCGCCAGTGAGCATACCGAAGAAGATCTGTCTCGATTCTGGCGTGTTGTCTCTATGAGTTTCGTATTTTACATGCGTGTTTGCATCAACTGCTTTTGATAGCTTGATGCTCCAAAGTGCTTTCATTTGATTCGGTACAATTGAATATCGGACATCGATAATACGCAGATCGTCTGTTGGGTCCTGAGCAATATAACCATTCGAGAACCAGCGGAAACGTTCAATGTCTTTGGCTTGTTGAGAATCAAGATCGAGCCAAGGTAAATCCCTGCTAACATTCAGCTTCGCAATCGACTCTCCGGGATACGTGCTTACCGATGTACCAACCCGCACGGCGTCTACATGATATTGAGCCTCTGTTTCGTACACCACTTTCCACACCAAGATATTCGCAAAGCTTGGTTTTGCCTCTAATCGAATCGGTGTGTGTTGTCTTTCTTGCACTAAGTGCCAGCCAACCGCCTCTGCCCTGTCTCGCTGAATCATCCCTAATGTTGGATAAATTAACGCCCAAGCAAATGCGACACGCGCTAGCCAAGGCGCTCGTTTCAACGTTGCACACACAAGCAACACTAGGATGGGAAGCGTATAAGCAGGATCGATGATTGATATGGTATTCCAAGCAAAACGCGCGTTGGTGAAAGGCCAAAGTAACTGCGTGCCATAAGTGGTACAAGCGTCTAACAGTGCATGAGTCCCATAACCCAGAGCACAAAACAACCAACTTTGTTTGAAAGAAAGCCCACGCCTTTTTGCAATCAGGTGATACAGAACCAAGGCACAGATCAAACTGCCAATGGGAATAAAGAAGAGTGAATGGGTAAATTGTCGATGAAACTCCAAAGCCAACAAAGGGTCACTTTGAGACTTAATCAGTGCATCCAAATCTGGTGCCAACCCGGAGAGCAGCCCTAATACCCCAGCAACAACCAAATGTTGTTTTTTGCTGGCCGATTGTGACAAAGAAGCGCCTAACACGCCCTGCGTTAAAGGATCCATAAATCACTCATTGATAGCATTCCGTTGAATCAAACAAGATACATTTAGCTATAGCGGTGAACTGTCCATAACTAAACGGTTTTATCAATATACTCATGTACATAGCTGTATAAGCATAGACCGATAAACAAAAAAAGAGCAGTTATGAAACTGCCCTTTTCTAATTATTGGTGGTGGATCAATTTATTCATTTTTGTTCTATATATTCACACTTGAACGATCTTTAATTAACGCGCCACCATGCTTGCCGCAATAACCACCAGCAGTACTGAGAAGATTTTCTTAATCGTTGGAACCGGTAAATGGTTGGTTGCTTTTGCGCCTAAAGGAGCCGTAAACCAAGACGTGCACACAATACCCAACAGCGCAGGCAGATAAACAAAGCCAGCAAAACCGTCGGTTAGAGCAAAGTGGCTGCTGCCTGAACTGATGTAACCTATCGAGCCAAACAACGCGATCACAATGCCACAAGCCGAGGCACAACCAATGGCCTTTTTCATATCAACAGAGAAGAACGTTAATAACGGAACCAACAATGCACCGCCACCAATGCCTATCATGGCAGACAAGCCGCCAGTAATGGTTGTCAGAACAGTGAGTACGCCTTTATTTGGCAGTTTTCGTTCCTTAGGGGCATCATTTTTGCTGCTTAAGAACATCTTGATCGCAATCAGAACCACACTCACGGCAAACACAATACGAACGACTTTTTCCGGCAACAGAGCCGCCATAAAGCCACTAATCAGTGCGCCCAGAGCAACACCAAGCATGATCCAAGGCGCCAAATCCCAAGGCACATCTCCATTCTTGTGGTGAGCGAGTGCAGAAGACGTAGAGGTGAACAGTATTGATGCCAACGAGGTAGCGATCGCCGCAACAACAACTTGGTCGGACGGAAGAACTTCTAAATACAGTAAAATGCTGCTTAACACGGGAACAATGATCAGCCCTCCGCCAATACCTAACAAACCGGCTAGAAACCCAACACCACTGCCCAGTAACGCACAGTAGAAAATCAACAACAGCAATTCACTCATTTCATCCATCTCTTAATTAAATTAATCGTCTTAAATAACACATTATTAATGTGGTTATATTTCCATCAAGCTAATTAATATAACTGACACCGACTTAAATATTCAAACAGAATAGATCATGAATATTCCTCATGTTGAATGTGAAGTAATACCATTGTTAATGGTCAACCTATCCACGTATAAAAACCTTAAGCGATTAACTTTATACGACATTAATTCTACTAAGTATTAATTTCAGACAGCATAGCCTTCGATTCTTAATCCGGTCACAAGCAAAAAATAAAAACCGTTTTAATACTAAAGACCGAGAGAATCAGAAAACAAATTGGGATACCAAATCAGCATGAATAAAGAATTTAATTTTACGATTAAGAGCGTTAGCCTCGACGAAAACTACCAGCCTGCAGACAGCACGCGCATCACAACCAACTTTGCTAACCTGGCTCGCGGTGACAGCCGTCAAGCGAACTTACGTAATGCACTACAAATGATCGATAATAGTTTCAACGCGTTAGCACACTGGGACAACCCTAAGGGCGACCGTTACTCTGTTGAGCTTGAAATCATTTCTGTTGATATGGACATTGAAAGTAACGGCGAAGCATTCCCTTCAATTGAAGTGCTGAAAACCAATATTGTAGACCGTAAAACTAACGAGCGTATTGAAGGCATTATCGGAAATAACTTCTCTTCTTATGTTCGAGATTATGACTTTAGCGTACGTCTATTGGATCATAATAAAGGCCAAGATAAATTCAGCATTCCAGAAGATTTTGGCGATTTACACGGCAAGCTATTTAAATGTTTCGTTAACTCTGACACTTACAAAAAGAACTTTAATAAGCCACCTGTTATTTGCTTAAGCGTGTCAGATAATAAAACCTATTACCGCACTGAAAACCAACACCCTGTATTAGGTTTTGAATACCAACCGAATGAGTCTTCTTTAACTGAACAATATTTCAAGAAGATGGGCTTACAGGTTCGTTATTTCATGCCGCCAAACAGTGTTGCACCTTTGGCCTTCTATTTCTTTGGTGATCTGCTGAACGATTACTCTAACCTAGAGCTTATCAGCACCATCAGCACCATGGGTACGTTCCAGAAAATCTACCGACCTGAGATTTACAACGCGAACGCGGTTGCGGGCAACTGTTACCAACCAAACTTGAAAAACTTGGATCACTCGCTGACTCAAATCGTGTATGACCGTGAAGAACGAAGCCAGCTAGCGGTTGAACAAGGTAAATTCGCAGAAGAGAAGTTTATTAAGCCATACCAATCAGTTCTAGAGAACTGGTCGGCAAATTACGCACTTTAATCGTCTATTGCGCTCTCAAACCACCCAAGGATAGGCAGTATTATTATGAAAACACTATTACCGACTTCAACAGCGGGCAGTTTGCCGAAACCGTCTTGGCTTGCACAACCAGAGACGCTTTGGTCGCCATGGAAACTTCAAGGCGATGAACTCACAGACGGCAAGCAAGATGCGCTGCGTGTCTCTCTGCACGAGCAACAGCAAGCCGGCATTGATATTGTGAGTGACGGCGAACAAACACGTCAGCACTTTGTAACGACCTTCATTGAACATCTGAATGGCGTTGATTTTGAAAAGCGTGAAACCGTTAAAATTCGCGACCGTTACGATGCAAGCGTACCTACAGTGGTTAGCCCTGTTTCTCGCCAAAAATCCGTGTTTGTTGAAGATGCGAAATTCTTACGTCAACAAACTGATCAACCGATTAAATGGGCTCTGCCAGGGCCTATGACGATGATAGATACGCTTTACGATGCACATTACCAAAGCCGTGAAAAACTGGCGTGGGAATTTGCGAAGATCCTCAATGAGGAAGCAAAAGAGTTAGAAGCTGCAGGCGTTGATATTATTCAGTTCGATGAACCTGCGTTTAACGTGTTTTTTGATGAAGTGAATGATTGGGGCATCGCGTGCTTAGAAAGAGCCATTGAAGGGCTTAAGTGCGAAACAGCAGTGCATATTTGTTATGGCTACGGCATTAAAGCGAATACGGATTGGAAAAAAACGTTAGGCACCGAGTGGCGCCAATATGAAGAAGTCTTCCCTAAGCTGCAGCAATCGAATATCGATATCATCTCTTTAGAGTGTCACAACTCTCATGTACCCCTTGAGCTACTTGAACTGGTGCGAGGCAAGAAAGTGATGGTTGGTGCGATTGATGTAGCTACCGATTCGATTGAAACACCGGAAGAAGTGGCTAGCACTCTACGTGAAACACTTAAGTACGTTGATGCCGATAAGCTCTACCCTTGCACCAACTGTGGCATGGCTCCCCTGCCTCGCGAAATTGCCTCGGCGAAGCTAAATGCGCTCAGTGCTGGCACAGAGATCGTTCGTAAAGAGCTTTCAGCGTAACGCTTCCTTGACGAACAAAAACTATGCCTTGAAGCCTAAGTATCACATCGATGCTTAGGCTTTTTGTTATGTGAGTTAATGAGCTTTACGCGCTGCTTACCAGGTTTTATCTAGGTCTTTAGCATACAAAGAGATCGCTCGTTGGTACTCTTTGATCGCTTCGCTATTCGTCGTGGAAACTAAAAGCTCAAGTAACAACGACGTCGCCTCTTTATGGCGACCTAAATTGTACAAACACATTGCGTAGAAAGGTTTCACTTCTATCGAGTCAGGATACTCATCCATAGTCTGTTCGAAATAGCCTAAAGCCTCTGCATAAAGGCCAAGGCTTCGATAAGTACTCGCCAAGCCGAACAACGCATCAAAACGCTCTACTGAAGAAAGCACGCCAGACAGAGACAACACATAGTGCTCAATCGCCTGTTGCTCTTTGCCTTGGTTGTCGTAAGACCACGCAATCTGTAAATGAGCTTTCGCAGCATAGTTTTCATCAGTGAGTAGCGTTGCCAGTAAGTCACGCGACTCCTGGTACTTTTCTTCTTTTCGCAACTCGATGGCTTGTTTGATAATGGTGTCCATAACTCTCCCTGACGCTTAAGCGCTGTACTATGCGTTCATTTCTTCGAACATCTGTTTGTAAGACTGAGTTTGCAGTGCCGATTGAGTCAAACCAAATTTATTGGCTAACAACTCAAGCTCACTTTTATACGCAGACAACTGAGATTCATCGTCCGTCATGATAGCAAATTCGGCAAAATCACCGATACCCGCAAGAGAATCGACCGTGATATGGAACTCTCCAACAAAATAGATACTGCGAGTTTTTTGCGCTTCAAGAATCACTTCGTATCCCAGGTTTTCTAGCATGCTCTTAGCATTCGACGCATCGGTGATGTTTGTCGCTTCACATCTATCAGACTCAGGGCCTTTTACGATCCATAGTTTGATGCCCGACGGCTCCATAGTACGAATACACAAGCTTTTGTTCTGAGCCTGTAAGCTTCTATCAGGGCTATCGAAATACCAATCACATTCCTGATTGTCTTGCAGCATTACTTCATGAGGAATTAGGTTCAAAGTTTTCAAGAACTCAGACTTAGAGCTAAGTCGATACTTCAGCTCAACCTCATATTTGCCTTTGAAATGGTCGTTAGTCATAAGATAGCTCGGTGCAAAAAAGGCGATACTAGCACACGAACCAAATCCGAAATACAAACTGACGCACAACACAAACTAAAGCAGTGGAACTATGTTCGACACGCTAACACACGCTGCCATTCTTCTCGGCTCATAGCGCCTTTAGAAAGGTAAATATTGTGCTTCTGCATTGCGCCTTTCGTGCATGAAAGCTTGATGAATGAGCCAATTTCAAACGGAAGAAAGCTACGCTGTAAAGTCACATCGCAAGCAACGCCATTTAAACGCACATGACCGTTCGTGATTTCAAATGAGCTATCGCGAAGCTTCCACCACAACATTAGAATTTTAATTAGTGGAGGAACATAAATTATCAGCCCTATGGTTAGCAGCGATGAACGATCACCGTCTGATATCCAATAGACAATACCTAGTGCAATAACAATAAACAGTAACTCTGAAAATAAGTACTTAATAAAATTTAATTGTATACGGTTATCCATGACACTCTCTCAATGATGATTCTAAAGGCAGCTCCATTTCAACGAGCCCTTTCACTTCAGACAACTGAGTAAAACCTTTTGATTGATAAAGCTTAATCGCGGGATTCTCACTGAACACACGTAGCACTAACTGAGTGGATGCTTGATTGTTCGCATGTTCAATAGCCAAATCGAGACACTTAGAGCCAAAACCTCGACCTTGATAGTCAGCTAATATCTGCAAGTCCCTAAGAAACGTTGTACCACTGGTGTAACTGAAGCGGATAACACCAATACGACTATCCCCTACATAAATTTCATAGTTATCCAGTTCATCCCAGCTGCGTAAAAACTGACTATGACCCCAAGCGATTCCACGCGTATCGTAGTAACTCGCCATATTCGTTTTGGTGATCGATTCAGCGAACTTAGGATCTGAACCTTTGACCAGCCTTACTTCCATATTGTGTCCTTTGTTTTCAAATCACATCTGAGTACGGCATAGCAAAATGCCGCATATATTGAATCACTTTTAGGTACATTCTGGTTTCACTTCCTCCCATTGTGTATCCCAATCTTCGCCTAACAAATTAGAAAGTTTTTCACAGTCGTATAGATAGCGAAGACTATCTTTACAGTACGCAGTAAGTATTTCAGTTAATTGAGCAGACGCTTTCTCGTTGTCTTTGAGTTTTCCGTACATCATCAAACCAGTCCTAAAGGTGTCTTGATCGAGGTCAGACGCTTGCTTCGATAACATCCCAAAGGAAATAGCGTTAATAGACAGGGTTAATGCAATCGCATCGCCTTCATCTCCCTCTAATTCACAAGCACTATAACGAGCTAACAAGTTCGATGTTTTAATTAATGGGGCAAGGTCTTTTGTATTGGCATATTTATAGGTTTCAAAACCTTGCCGCACCGCAGCTTTATGACTGTCTTTAATGCTCACAACATAATCGGTCAAAACATGTAAGCTCGCATATGCGCCTAGCCCGAAAGCCACAATGAACACGGCGATTAATCTGATCACTTATCTCTCCTAAAAGAACCTTATGCTGCTCAATTTTAAACGGCGTCTTGTAGTAACAGCCCTATTTGCCATCGACCTTTTCTAGAAACCAACTTCCTTGGCACGGGCCATTGGTTAAGTGCCAACGGCCATCAAACCTATTGCCACTGCCATGTGCGGAAAAACGATAATCCCATTGGCGATGTTTAGCATATAAACGTAAGTCGCCGCTTTCCGTCACCCAACCCTCTAACGGTGTTCCATTGTAGGTAAGCCTCAGGATAGCCTTACCCTCACGAATGGTTCCGGTGATGGTTGTGCGTTCACACATATTATTGCCAGTGGTGTTAATACGGCGGCCTAGCCACTCGCCGTCGAAATCGGTAGAGGGAGCAAATTGGGGACTATCAGGAAGTTTAGGAAACGACTCGGAATTACTGGACCCGAACCACTGGAGTTCACGACCAACAAGGAAGAAGACAACAAAGCCGATTGATATCGCTATCACAAATCCCTTTTTCATGAGCCTCTTCCTAATCAGCTGACCTTAAGAAAAGAACCCTAACATAATGAAAAGTAATAACTTACCATCAACTTAATTAATTTTGACATATTCCACAAATTGCATTCAAATGTTGAATATAGAGAAAGCGGCATCGTACGAAAATGCCGCGCATTGAGAATCAATTATGGACAGTGCCGAAAGCTCTGCACAGAGAAGCCCTAACCTTCCAAGGCATTGCGCCAATACTGAACGGTTATCTCCGACACCAACCCTGTCTCGCTCGCCGCCGATACTAAGAAGTAGCATAAGCGAGTTGCGACCTCTTCATTCCCCAACAAGTATAAACTGCGAATGGCTCGCGTTAACCTTAGCTGGTTATGGTCATGATTTTTAAGCCATACATGGTTGGCTGGGCTAAGTGGCAACAATGACGATATCTCATTTCCATCTCGCTGCATGCCCCAAAACTCAAGCATCAGGTCAAGCACTTGTAGATGAGCTGTGCGGAGCGCTTCTGAATTAGCAAAAAGCGCCCTATCTTCTTGAGTAACCAACGGTGCATGTTGATTAAACTTAGTCCCCTCATCGATTGGGAAAAACACCTGAATATACTTATGGTCATGCTCCAACCAAAAATGATTGTAAGCCAATAACTGTTCTATATTTCGACCAAATTTATCTGGCGCTTCACCTGATATAAAGCGAGCAATCTCACTCATTTTCAAATCCTACTGACTATAAGCCCCCACTTGTGGGCGAATGCATTATTACCCAGTAAGCCGTGAAAAACCTAGTCATTTACGTTGTAAGTACCGATCTGACTTAAAACTCCAAATACCACGCGTTAGGAATCGCTCGTGAAGAAAACACAACGCACCCGCTGGCGTTACCTAGAGGCAGGAACGGCACTAATGTGGTGTATAAAGACTATGCATGAACTTCAATTTTGGTTGGCGTTGGCGTTGCGTATGAGTTTTAGACTTAAGCCAGCAACCAGTGTGTTAATAACTGAGTACTAAAACCTGAACGACTAAAAAAGATAGGTAATATATGCACCGAAAGATTACATATTTCAAAGGAAAAACCCTTCAGAAAGCGTCCTTCGGTGCATAAAATTTCAAGCGACTTACACTAGTGAATAATGTAAGTCGCTTACATAAGAAACTAGCGTAAGCGTCTCAACACAACCTGCTGGTCAAGCTCATTCTGATAGTCCGTATAATCAAGCCCTTGATCAAATATGTACTCAGTGACAAGAGTACGAATGCACTCAACCAATGTGCTTGCTTGCCAAGGCTTTTCAAAGTAACGGTCGATGCCTGCTGCATTAATCGCATTGATGGTATCAGTATGAGTGGCCTGCCCCGTAAGAAGAATTTTCTTTGTATTCGGAAAGCGGCTGTCATGGAACACTTCAGTGAGCAACTCCACACCCGTTTTCCCTGGCATCACATGATCAGACACGATGACGGTAATGTGTTCGCCTTCTGCGTCAAGTTCATCAATGAGATCAAGCACTTCTTGCGCTGATTCACAATCTTCAATATTCAACCAACTCGCCAGCGGCTCTAAATCTTGTATCACTGCGCTCAGTACTTCTCTCTGGTCATCGACACAGATTAAATTAAGCTTCTCCATGTTCACCCTCTATTGGTAACTTGATTCTAAATACAGTTTTAGAAGCATCACTTTTCACAATGATACTTCCGCCATAACCTGCCACAATCCGCTTAACTACTGATAAACCCAAGCCCAATCCAAACGATAGACCACCTTTTTTAGTGGTGAAGTTGGGCTGAAATATCTTTCTACGAGTCCCCTCGTCTATCTCTGGGCCGTTATTCGTGATCGTAACTAATATTCTTTTCTTACTTAATCTGGTTTGAATTTCTATTGTGGCATCGTCTGAATTCGACATTGCATCACAAGCATTCTTTACAATGTTGACCCAAATCTGAACGAGCTCTGTTTTCGAGCCTTTAAAAGACGGTAAATCCGCAGGGCTCAATCGCACAGACACTCTACGCAACTCACTTTGTAACAAGGATAAGGCATGGTTAATGGAGTCGTTAATTTCAACCGCTTCTTCGGTGTCGATATCAGTTCTGCCAAGTTGTTTAACCGATTTTACGATGCCGACGGTGTGTCTAGATGCCAAACGTAAATCATGTAAATCACAGCCCATCTGCCAAAAACGAATCGCTTCTTCTGGGTTTTTCAGCCAATGCTTTGAAATAACGTCTGTTGCAGATAAAGCGTCAATTGGAATCGCCTTCGCAAGAGAGCGAGCAATGTTTTTGTCTAAACCATATTTTCTTTCAAATTGTCGCCCACGTGTTCGTGCTTCTAACGACGACGTTTTCTGGCCATGCATTAACCCAAAATCGAAAAATTGACTGGCTTCAGGATGCACTTCTTCAAGCAGATCCATGATGACCGTTTCAAGTCGACCAGATTTACTATTTACTACACCAATAGCGTTGTTAAGTTCATGAGCAATCCCTGCCGCTAATTGACCCAAGGTCGTCATTTGCTCAGCAGTATGTAACTTCTCTAGCGCTTTTTGTTTCGCTATCGCTTCTTGTGTTGCGCGGCGTTGACGACGCGACAACTCATTGACAATCACAGGTGTGAACTGTGCGGTAAGAGGACCAAATTTACGTTCATCTTCTGCTGGCGTGTCTTTATCGATCCACGCTAACTCTACATCGGTTTTAGCAACAACCGTTGAAGATGCTGTCCAATTACCTGAAAAGAAGCTATGAACGCCTATAAAAGCCCCACTACCCGCGCTAAATACTCGCACTTGCGGTGTATTATCTTCGGAATAAAACCCTTCAAGTTCCCCACTCAACACATAATATAAACGAGTGTTTAACGCTGATTGTTCAATAATGGTGTTACCGGCACAGCACGTCACCCGACGTTCTGTGTGATTAAAATAGCGATCGATCAGTGCTTCTAACTTTTGTTGATACACGTATCGTTACCCTATGTGACCAATTGAATGTAGCACCCACACCATAACAAAACTCAGTAGCACACCAACCACACCCAAAATAATACCGATTCTGGCCATTTGATTACTTTGCACATGACCAGTGGCATGAGCCAACGCATTCGGTGGCGTACTGATTGGTAGCGACATACCTAATGAAGCGGCAAAAGTCACAACCAGAATTAACGTTAACTCACCGCCTAGTGGCGTGAGTGAAGCCATAGACGAACCTAATGCAGCCATAATTGGCATTAACAAGTTAGCCGTTGCGGTATGAGACATAAAGTTTGCCATTACCAAACACAAGAACGCCGCTCCGAACAACACCACATAGGGTGAATAGCTATCAAACGGAATACTGTGTACCACGAGCTTTGCTAAGCCAGTTTTATCGAGCGCTAAACCAAGCGCAATACCACCTGATACAAGCCACAATACGTCCCAAGAAATTTTCTTCAGGTCTTCTTTATTGATGATCCCAGTAAGAGAGAACACAGCAACAGGAATCAGAGCGACGGTATAAGAGTTCATGCCATGGCTTGAACCCATTAACCAAAGAATGATGGTGAGCGCAAAAGTGACGTATACCGCAATGGCTTTGGGTGTTTTAAGGAATTTACCTTTAATACTTAGTTCGATTTTCTTTTGGTCAGCTTTGTACATAAAGCCGATTAGAAACCACGCTAACGCCATCATAATAACGACAAACGGCACACCAAATGCCATCCATTCGCCGAACGTAATTAGGTTATCGCCAACTAAATATTTAAGTGCGATAGCGTTCGGAGGGGTACCGATCGGGGTACCAATACCACCGATGTTAGCGGCAACAGGGATACAAAGCGCAAACGCTACACGACCGGGGTCTTTCGGACCAAACACAGCCAGTACCGGCGTTAAAATAGATAGCATCATTGCCGTTGTTGCCGTGTTAGACATAAACATCGAAAAGATACCAGTGATCAACATTAAGCCGAGCATCACAAACTTTGGGTCTTGCCCAAATGGCTTCAACAACACGCGAGCTAAGTTTACGTCTAATCGATATTTAGTGGCGGCCATCGCTAAGAAAAAACCGCCCAAAAACAGCATGATGATTGGGCTGGCGAATGTCGCCATGATATCGCTGTATTTTAACAACTCACCAAAATGTTCCTCCCCATGATCAAACCTTAAAAAGATCAGCCCTTTATCCGACAACATCAATAATTGCAGAACGATAATAACAACAGACGTCGCGTAAATCGGGATAGGCTCGAACACCCAGCACAATGCCGCTAATAAAAAGATCGCAATAACGCGTTGTTGAATAATCGTAAGGCCTTCAAATGGAAACGCTGATAGCGGCATTACGAGGATAATGAAAGGAATTAAAATGGGGATAATGTATTTAATATAGGGGCGCATAGCACAAAAACTCTTCCTGAGATAACAACTACTTAGAAATTAGATTTACAGCTCTAATTTAGATCCGACAACGAATTATCGAGCTCTTATCGCTATCTCACTCTCGGCTAGATCAATGATTACGTGATCGCGATACCCCCAGTTTCGTTTCTGTGCGCTACCTCAACGTTTGTATGTCATTTATTGTTGAAATTAAATTCAGGAGAGTGGTTTCTACGTTTCTAGTCATGTCCATAAATTGAGGGCCACTTCTAATAAAAGCGTTGAACAAGCTCACTGGGTTAGGTACTCCTGAAATTTGTCGTATCGACTAAGAACCCCACGAAACGGGGTGGCTCTATCTCTAAATTGACTGCTCTAACAAACGACACTGATACTCGGCAATGTGCTTTAGCTCCGATGTATGTGCAGGGAATCTTTCGTGAAGAAAACACAATGCATCCGCTAGCGTTATCTGGTGTAGATTCAATGTATAACCAAAAACCAATCGGTGGATATTCTCATAGAGCTCATCTGAATTATCCGAGCTTTGACACTGCGCCAAGATAGCTTGATCAATCTCATCGTCAGGATCTTCCAAAGGGCTATTGGCCTGTCGATAAAGATTAGAAAGCATTGCGTCATAGTGCTCTTTCGACACCTCTTCCTTGCAACGCATTATCCACGTAAGCGTAATGAGGTTGTGTCCAAAGAAACCAAACTGCTTTAAGCATGCTTGTAATACGCGATTGAGCTCTACGAATTCGCTTGTTTCGGTGTTTCGGTCGCCATCAGAACGGGTCGATGTAACAAATTCAGTGAAGCGGTTAAGGAATGCTGGAATTTGAGACGGCTCTAACTCACGGTAAACACGGTTCAGCGCCAATAAGATAGTCACATTGTGGGAAAGGTATTCGCTTGTTTGAGAGGCCTGCGAAACGTAATGCGAGAAGATGTCTTGAAAGCCCTTATTCTCATACCACTGCATTAAAGCAGCATATGCCGCTGGGTATACCCCATTATCCAATATCCTTTGAATACGAAAATCCGTAAACTTCGGCGCTTGCACCGTTGCAGAGTACTCGCCTAAAACTTCAATCTCAGTTTGGTCTATTAGCTCACTCGTTTTAAGCCACACATTGTCTGTTTTAGGGAAATAGTCATTTAGATAATTCGCAGCCAAATAAGCTTTTAAAGAGTGAGGTTGGTGGATGCTGGCACTGCTATAAAGTGCCTTTTCCAATAGTTGGTCGCTTGTCATGTTTCCTCCGTGAAACTGACGTTTGGGGAGAGAATCAAGACTGCTCAACACCGAACGTCCAAATACACATCATATGCTTATCGTAATGCACGGAAAAATGCCATGCATTACGATTCTACCTAAAGCCATTATCTAAGTGGCTTATTTGCTCAGGTTGTTCGGAAATACGTTAGTTTTGACTTCCGTAGCAAACTCATTTGCTGCGTCAAAGATAGTTTGGCTGCAATGGGCGTACTGTTTTGAAAATGGAGGCCATCGGTTACCAAGTCCAAGCGCATCATTGATGACTAACACTTGCCCATCACAATCGGCACCAGCGCCAATCCCAATCGTAGGGATGCTAATCTCTTGAGTAATCGATTCGCCAAGTGAGGAAGGAATGTGCTCAAGCACCAACATAAACGCACCCGCTTCTTGAATCGCTTTTGCTTCTTCGCTTACGGTTTGAGCATCTTCAGCAGATTGCCCTACTTTCTTGAAGTTTGTTGCCGTTTGCGGAGTTAACCCCGTGTGACCAACAACTGGGATATTGTTTGCGACAAGGTGGGCAATAACATCGAGTTTTGCACCTTCCAGTTTTATGCTGTCGGCACCAGCCTGCATCAGCCTTTTAGCGTTAACTAACGCTACTTCAGGAGAACGATCGGTTAAGTATGGGAGGTCACCAATAATGTGAGTATTTGGAGCACCGCGACGCACTGCCCCTACATGATATTCCATGTGCTCAATGGTCACATCTCGCGTACTGCTAAAGCCCATTTCAACCATGCCGACAGTATCACCAACAAGAATAATAGGTATCCCAGCAGATTCGATACTTGCAGCCACAGGGAATGTATAAGCGGTTAACATCGGAATACGTTGTTTCCCTTTCATTTCCATAAAAGAACTTGGAGTGTGTTTCATGTTCTTGCTCTCATAAAATCATGCGTTATTAAAGCACTGATACTATTAGTTTTAATTGCTCTATGAAAGCGAAAATGTGGTTTTGATTAAACGCCGACAAATTATGTTCAATTCAGAAAATACGTTGAGTTAGTGGGCGTTAAACCTAGGGAAAATGATTGTTACGATGAACGATGAATGCAATAACGCCCTGTAAAGAGGTGAGCAACGCAATACCAAAGCCACCGCATACCACCTTAAAAACTAAACGCAACACAAAGCAAAAATGCCAAGCATTGCGAATCACTCTTAAACAGATTGTTATACATCAGGTTCAAGATAGCCAAAGTCAACAGACTTAGGAAAACTTAGAACTTCAACATCGTCAACATCTAGCGCACTAAGCTCTCCATCCCAACTACCATTTATCGTAAACAAAATACCAGTTTCAAAATTTAAGCCTGATTCAGAAAAAACTTCACCAAGTTTTACAGAGTCGCCATCGATAGAATCATGAACACTCAACGTAAACGAGGACATTGCCGTTGCTGCAATATTTGCTTTAACTTCAAAAACCACATGATTGTCTTGACTTTGAATGGGGTTAAGTAAGATGGCTCCCTCATCATCTGTGATGAATTCAATATCGGCAAACTCTGCCTGAAAATCGTGGGAATCCCAATAGAATGCAGACTCTGCTTCGGCATACAAGTATTGCTCAGATACAGCATCAGCAACGCGATCGGTAATCAGCTCAACAATATCCTGAGCTTCTCCAGATGACATAGCTAGTGAAAGACGCTTTGTGAAGTCGAACGTTTTTTCATTTGGTTCAAACTTTGAAATAGCCTGAGCTAAGTCTTCCAAAACGTCGAGATAATCTGAATTCTCTGCGAAATTAGCCCAATCTTTATCAGTGGTAACAGCTAAAATTCGTGTTTTATTTTCGATCGCCCAAGCTTCAAGGCTTAACAAAGCAATTGCGTCTGGGAATTCACTTTTTTTCTTGCCTGCTTCAGCAAATGGAGGCTCGTTATTAAAGTAGAGCTTTATCAAATGATTAAGGTCAACGCCATTGCTCGCCGAAATTAGAACTGCCCCAGTGTTATTAACGTAACTTTCTAAACGCTCTTTAGCTACTACCTCTCCATCAACTCGATCTACCGAAATGTCTTGAACATTCCCAAAGATGTGCTTTTTAGCATTGTTTAAACTTTTATCTAATTGTGCATATGAATCATTAACTTTTTTGATTAGATGAGCGTTTACTTCTCTAATTACAATCTCTGATAACACGAGTTTTGCAGGCTTATTGTTAAACTGTACTAAAGCATTGAGTAGCCCAGACTCTAGCAATAAACCTTTTTGATCAAAAATTGAAGTATCAACTGTAATAGCACCGTATTCCATAATCCCTCGATATCTAAATGATGTATAACGCCCTGTTAAGATGTGAGCAACGCCACCACGAAACTTAACCATACCACCGTAAACACAAAACCCAACAATGGAAGGAAAAATGCCAAGCGTTGGGAATCTGTCTTAAACGTTTGTTATGCTATTTTTTGTCCGTAATAGCTTCGACGCCTCGAATAGAGAAACGTTTACTATAGCGAGGTGATTTGTATAGAGCTTTGGTTTTTTTCTCAGCGGTCGTAATTAACAGTTCCATAGCTTCAGCTAACCCCTCTTCTTTGTATGCTGTAGAAGGGTCGTTACTAAATTTCATATCTGGATTTGCCGTTATACAAGGCACTTTAGGATGACCGATTTGCTCCAAGTAGGCATAAAAAGCATCTTTTGAAATCACCAGACCAAACTCACGCCACGCATATTTCTTACCCCAGTAATAGCCATCTGTGGCTTTATGCGTAACCCTTTCATCGTTTTTCTGTTTGTTAACTGCATGTCTAGCTTTAGAAAACTCTTTTGCATACATGTAGGATAACATTGGGTTTACACTGTCTGACTTTGAAATACACGACAAGTCGACAGTCTTGCGCCCATCTGTATCCTCGCGGAATCCGATATTGTACCTTTCGCCTTCTTCCATTTCTGCGACACCATTAGCTTCGAACTGATACAAAGTATTCGTCGTTTTTGGCTTAAACGTGTGTAAGAACCGACCTTCGCCGATATGTCTCATCGTGTATTCAGTTACAATAACGTCATATATTGTTTTTAAATCTCTTGATTTCATAAATATCCAACCATTTCTACTGACATTTTTAAAATTGCATAACAGCTATCAGACAGAGAAATTCTGTACTTAAATACAGAATTTTTCTATCTAGTTTCTTATGCTGTCTATCTTAAGCGACTTACTCCATTCATAACAATGACTTATCGTTCTTAGTTTGTGATTGAACAAGAAAATGTAGAAATCTTCTGTCTAATAGAACTAAATGTAGAAAAGATGAGAACTGTGCTTAATAGTATTGTTAAAACAAGTTTACTATTGATAATAAAGACAATATCACCACTTCAAAAAATCAGTTATTTACTCATCTGTAATTAAGATAAAAACAGAAAAATATCGAGATTAACTTAGAGAAAAGTATTCTCTAGATTCAAACAAAACGGATTTTAATAACTCCCGACCCTTCATACGTTTACGATAAATAATAAAATTTAATTTTATAAAAACAATTTAATCAATAAGAATTTTTGTAAACTTTGAATTACATACTCTAAAATTCAATCTCCCTAAAAAACTTGTCATAAGCCGAAATGCTCTTCCAATCTTGATTCGCAACACATGGCATTACCGTGTTGCATATAGACTTCCTATAAAGCCGTTGGGAAGAAGGAGTTTATATTAAAATCAGGAACGAAAAATGAACCAACAACGTCAACTAAGCTGGAAAATAGCAGCTATTCTAGGTACATCTTTTGGCTTCAATGCACACGCTGCAGAAATGGTCAGGGTCGATGATGATGCGTTACTACAACAGAGCCTCGTCTCTCAGTCGAAGAGTGTTGCCCCACTAGAATTAGGCTTTTCTGAGGTAAAACGGGTGGTATTGCCCAATGGAAAAACGAAAGTCCGCTATCAACAAACTCACTTAGGTTTACCCGTCTTTGACACTTCGGTTGTCGCTACCCTTTCCAAGAACCAACCCACTCAGGTATTCGGTTCAATGGCACAAGGGATCAGTGGTGACTTATCCAGCATCGCGCCAAAGCTGAATCAGGAACAAGCAATTGAAGCTGCTCTCTCCGCTCACCGCACGTTTACCGTCGGCAAAAAGTCGATTGAAAACAAAAAAGCAAAACTCATGGTGAGATTGGATGAGAACCAAGTCGCCCAAGTGGTGTATCTGGTCGATTTCTTTATCGCGTCCTCTATGCCAGAGCGCCCTTTTTACTTTATTGATGCCACGACTGGCGATGTTCTCCAAAAATGGAATGGGTTAAACCACGCCAAAGCATCCGGCACTGGCCCCGGTGGTAATATCAAAACCACTCGATATGAATATGGTAGTGACTTCCCTAGCTTTCCCATCGACAAAACAGGCACAACTTGTACGTTAGAAAACGATTCTGTTAAGACAGTCGATTTGAGGAACGGAACCTCCGGCAGTTCAGCCTACAGTTACAACTGTGCCGACGGCACCAACTACACCGATCATAAATACATCAACGGGGCTTATTCGCCTCTTAACGATGCGCACTATTTTGGTAATGTCGTATTCGATATGTACAAAGAGTGGATGAACACATCGCCTTTAACGTTCCAACTGACGATGCGTGTTCATTACGGTACCGATTATGAAAATGCCTTTTGGAATGGCTCATCCATGACATTTGGGGATGGCAAAAACACCTTTTATCCATTGGTCGATATCAACGTGAGTGCTCACGAGGTTAGCCATGGGTTCACAGAGCAAAACTCCGGTCTTGTGTACCGAAACATGTCGGGTGGTATGAATGAAGCCTTCTCCGATATTGCGGGCGAAGCGGCTGAATACTACCTGCGTGGCAATGTGGATTGGATTGTCGGCAGCGATATATTCAAATCTGAAGGTGGCTTGCGTTACTTCGATCAACCTTCAAAAGATGGTCGCTCGATTGACCATGCCTCGCAATACTACGATGGCTTGAACGTTCACTTATCTAGCGGTGTTTACAACCGCGCCTTTTACCTTTTAGCGAACAAATCGGGTTGGAATGTACGTAAGGGCTTTGAAATCTTCACAGTCGCGAACCAACTGTATTGGACGGCAAACAGTACCTTTGATGCCGGTGCTTGTGGCGTAGCGAAAGCCGCAGCCGACATGGGCTATGTGGTTGCCGATGTCGAAGATGCATTTAACACCGTCGGCGTGAATGCAAGCTGTGGTATCACGCCTCCAACTGGCAATGTATTAACGAAAGGCACACCGATTGCGAACCTAAGCGGGAATCAATCTTCAGAGAGCTTCTACACATTCACGGTCGATTCTGCATCCAGCGTGACGGTTTCAATGTCTGGTGGTTCAGGCGATGCCGACCTTTACGTGAAATCGGGCAGCAAGCCAACGACATCGAGTTACGACTGTCGCCCTTATCGCGCTGGAAACAATGAGCAGTGTAGTGTGAGCGCTCAACCGGGTGTCACCTATCATGTGTTACTGCGCGGATACTCGAACTACTCTGGCCTAACATTGCGTTTAGATTGAGTTAGAGCAAAAAGCGAACCGCGTTAAATGGAGATCAACAAGGCCAAACTGTTTTGCCTATTAGGTCTTGAAATAAAAAACCTCCGGTTACGCAGGCGTGACCGGAGGTTTATTGGATAAGTTGTCATTGATACTACAAGTAAGATAAAGCTAGTAAGGTACAACTAATCATCGAGTAGTGATTAGAACTCTTCAGTATCAATCTCACGTTGAGTTGCCGCGTTATAACGTCCACCAGCTATCTTGTTTTGAGGAATGATACCGTCTATCACGCGCAGCAATTCATCAGAAACTGATAGCTGTTGTGCATTCCAGTTCTCTTCTAAGTGTTGAAGGCTTGTAGTGCCCGGCAATGCAATAGAGTTCGGCGCTTTTTTCAAAGTCCAAGCTAACGCCAGTTGTGCCAGAGTCGGAGTTGAACTGCGATTGTCATTAATCGAAAAGCCATTCTCTTCTGCAAACATCGGCAACACAGACTCAAACTGTCGTACTAAAGACAAATTAGACTCGAAGTATTCATCAGAGAAACGTGGCATCGCTAAGCGAATATCACCAGCGACAAATTGATTATCTTTCACTTCGCCCGTCAACATACCGCGACCTACAGGGCTAAACGACACAAAGGTCGCATCTATCTTTTGGCATTGCTCGATTACCGCGATTTCTGGATTACGCGACCAGAGCGAATATTCCGATTGCACGGCTGCTATCTTATGAACCGCGTTTGCTTTGGCGATGGTGTCGGCAGAAACTTCAGACAAACCTATATGCTTGATCTTACCTTCTTCCACCAAACGAGAAAGTTCACCAATACTCTCTTCAATCGGAACACTTTTATCCCATCGATGCAGGTAGTACAAATCAATAACGTCAGTATTCAAACGCTCTAGTGAGTCTTCACACGTTTTGCGAATGGTTTCTGGCCGACCATCAATCGCTCGCTTGCCATCAGGCCCTTTGAACATTCCACATTTACTGGCGAGGAAAAACTCATGACGACGATGACCAACAGCCTCAGCTAACAGTGATTCATTCGCACCAAAGCCATACAACGCAGCCGTGTCGAGCATGTTATAGCCCAAATCCAATGCTTGATTGAGTAACTTAATGCTATCCGATTTCTGCGGCGGAGTGCCATAAGCATGCGACAAGTTCATACACCCTAAAGCCACTGGCGCTAATGTCTGCCCACCAATACTAGCCATCATCGTTTATCCTTTTACTGCTAAAAATACCAACTTTGGAACCAATACGACTTTAAAGAACGGTTCTTCTTTAAGTCACTACTGAGCGTTAACTTGCTACTCAGCTTTTAATTACTCAGCTTCAAGTAACTGTTCAAGCTTGTCTAATGTTTCCATTGCAGGAAGGCAGCTCGCCACACTCGAATTTGGCTCACGACCCGTTTTGATTGCATCGAAGAATTCGCGGTCGATAAGCTCAATACCATTATTAGAAACCGCAACACCCTCTAGTGAGATAGGGTTTTCTTTGCCGTCATACAGGTCATCATAACGCGCTAGGTAAGTGCCCTCTTCACAGATGTAACGGAAGAACGTACCAAACGGGCCATCATTGTTGAATGACAGTGAAAGCGTACAAATTGCACCTGATGGCACTTTCATTCCAATGCTCATGTCCATTGCAATACCCAAGTCTGGGTGAATTGGACCTTGAAGCGCTTGCAGCTTAGTTGCCTGTTCGCCGGTTTGGTATTGGAAAAGGTCAACTGTATGACACGCGTGATGCCAAAGCAGGTGATCTGTCCAACAACGAGCTTCACCTTTGGCATTGGTGTTTGTGCGGCGGTAAAAGTACGTTTGAACGTCCATCTGCTGGATATGAAGTTCGCCGGCAGCAATCTTGTTTTGAATCCATTGGTGGCTTGGGTTGAAACGACGAGTGTGGCCAGCCATTGCGATTTTGCCAGATTTCTTTTGAGCTTCTACCACACGGTAGCTGTCTTCGATGTTGTCCGCCATTGGGATTTCAACCAAAACATGTTTGCCTGCTTCCATACATTCAATCGCTTGTGCTGCATGCATTTGTGTTGGCGTAGCAAGAATTACTGCTTCCACTTCATCAAGTACAAGTGCGTCAGATAGATTGGTAAAGCCCTTTGAATCATGACCATACTCTGTGATCAGTTGATCAAGCTTATCTTGCTCTGGAGAAACCATCGCAGTTACGCGAACGCCTTCAATTTCACGGATAGCATCCAAGTGTTTACGTCCAAAGGCACCTGTCGCGCCCACAACACATACGTTCATATTCATTCCTTTAATTTGATACCCGCCCTGTTTGGCTGGTGTTGCTTAATACTTGTTACTCAATGTTTGATTACTTAATGAATTGCTTAATAATCGATGGCATCTACGTTTAACCCAGTTCTGCATTCAGCTAATCACAACATTCGCTTGCTGAGATTTTCGATTTTTTGGTTATCCCGTTATTCATTCACTGCGCGAGTTCGAGTATTGGCCAACTGCCCTAATACCAAATCACTCAGTGTAGATAGGTCTTGCCCTTGATATTCGACCGGCATCTTACCGAGTGCGCTATGCCACTCCATCGCACCGTTCACCATCGAGCCATTCAAATTTAGTTCGCTTAAGGTGTTAGATACCTCTTTAAGCTCGTTGGAACGTCGCTCCCCATGAGATAACATACGTTCCAAGTGATATTGGCCAAGATCGTTCAATGGCAGGGCTGGATACGTTGTACTAAGTGATTCGAGCACATGATTTTCAACCCCCGCTTTACGTGCTGCCAACAAACATTCCGTAGTGAGAGCTTCAAGCCCTTTTACCATCACAGAACGAATCATTTTGATGCTTGATGCCTCACCCACTTGGTCAGACACCACTTCAACGTTGAAGCCAAGTGTGGTCAGTAGCGGTTCAATCTCTAATGCTTTTTTTCCAGAGATCAACAATGGGATTGCAGATGTTCTTCCCAACACCGGGGCCATAATTACAACATCAAGGTAGCTTGCACCACATGCTTCAATAAGCTCAGCATTCCTTTGTTTTACTTGGGGTGAACATGAATTACAGTCCAAGAATATCTGTTTGGGCGTAAATGTTTTCGCTACGTTTTTCGCCACTGCTTCTGCTTGATCGGCCGTCACCAGTGAAAAGACTAACTCAGCACCATTTATCGCCTCGTGGGCTTCAAATGCACCTTGAACGCCATGCTTTATGTATTCAAGGAGAATGCTTTCGCGGTGCTGTGCATGGTTACTTTTGATATCGAATCCACTGATCACTTCTGGTGCTTTATCACCCCAGCTCACCAAAAATGCTTGTGCAGCTTCACCAAACCCAATGAACGCAGCTCTTGTTATCGTCGCCATAATTCTCTTTTTACCTGCCAACTTATCTGCGTTTTTCATGACAGTTACCTTAGCATTGGCACCTAAAGAGCGATAATCAAATAAATATAAGGGGTATTCAATTTTGGAAAAATGCCTTCACTTTTAGATCGTATTTGAGTGTCATGATTTAAGTTGAAAATAGAAAGCCAAACAGAAAACAAAACAAGCCGAACTGAACTCAACTGAGAATAACTAAAGCTGTACACCTTTCTCACGTAACAACGTTAGAAAATGGTTTTGAACCGAGGTAGCAAACCAGTTCTTCCGCATGGTTAAACCGATTGGGCGCGACTGCTTTTTGCAATCAAATGGCAGAATGGTGAAGTGCCCCTCTTCAAGTTCGCGAGTAATCTGGTGCTGAGAGAGGATCGTTAATCGATCGCTGCCTAAAAGCAGTTCTCTTACCAACATCTGCGAGCTTGCCTCAACAATTCGAGTAGGTACATCACGTTCCTGAGACGTAAAAATGTCTTCAAACATTCTGCGTCCAGGCGTGTTTACATTAGATACAACCCAACTCGAACCTTGTAAATCATCAAGTGTTATTTGCTCTTTCAAGCTCAGTGGGTGGTCGTTTCTAGAGAGGATTTTGTTATGTGATTGAAACAGAGTTTCTTGGCGAATATCGGTGCTCGGTGATGGGAAACGCAGCGCACCAATTAGGATATCTAGCTCACCGTGGCGTAAGTGATTGAGCAAGTCTTGATACGGGCCGTCGATCACATGAATTTGGCAATCAGGGAACTTACGAGAAAACTCATTGATGGTGTTTGGTAGTAAACATGTACGAGCAAGAGGCAAACAGCCAACCGTAATCACACTGTTATGGCGGTTACTCAATAAGCCAACCTCTTCGATACCTTGCTTGATTTCTACGAAGGCTAATTTACTCGACATCACCAGAGCGCTACCAGCCTTACTAATCGTAATACCCGTGCTGTTTTTTTCGAATAAAGTGATACCAAGGATCTCTTCAAGATCTTTAGATGCACGATACACTGACGACTGCGACACTTCCAAAATTCGACTGGCTTCAGTAAAGCTTTGACCGTTAGAAACCGCGATCAATGCTTTCAATTGAGTGGTTGTTATATTGAATAAATAGCGCTGAACGCTGCTTTTTCGCTGGCCTTTCGCGACTTTTAGCGAATCAGTAATGCCTTTACTGATGTACTCCAACGCACGTTCAATTCGAAATGAAAACGCTTCTCCTTGTTCGGTCGGTTTCATGCCATCGGTGGTACGTTCGAACAACTCACTATGAATGTTTTTTTCCAGTTTCGCTATCGCTTGTGTGATAGCGGGCTGAGACAAAAACACCACTTCCGAAGCCTTGCTAATGCTTCCAGTATTCACCACTTCTGATATCGCTCTTAGGTGTCTCAAGTTTGGAATATTTAACATGTTATCGCCTCAAAAGTGCTGTCAAACTGCCATTTGCATTCAAATTCCAAATACAAACAACAACTTCAAAACGGTGCTAAATGCCACATTTAAACCCCGTCAACTATCGAACACATTCAGCACATTTTTTGAATACTCTTCCAGCAGAAAAGCTGAAATCTGTGAGTTGATGTAGATAAAATGTAACTCTACCAAGGTAAAGATGTGACTTCATTCTCCAAAAAAGAAATACACGAAAATTCATTTTCAATCCCCTTTTTTAATACATAACCCACAGCTATATATCAGTAACTCACTGTTTTATAGTGCAATGCAAATGGAATATCAAACTGTAACCCCAACACGAATAGTTAATGTTATCTCAAAATTGAATAACACTTTCACTATATGAATTATCGGTTGTTAATTTTAGGTGATAACTTTATCGACGTAGAAACAGGAGGTTCACAAATGAAAACAATAACTAAACTTACACTCGCTCTATCGCTTGCATATGCAGGCTCTGCTGCTGCTCTGGACATCACTATTGGGCATGTAGATTCACAAGATTGGACGATCTCTAAGAAAGGCGCTGCAACACAGGTTTTCAAGAACCTTGTAGAGGCTGAATCTGGTGGTCGAATTAATGTAAATATCTACCCTTCAGGTCAACTTGGTGGCGAGACAGAGCTACTTCAGTCGACTCAAGAAGGTATGTTAACCATGACTATGGTTTCTGGTGCCTACTCTAAGCTTTGTAAGGAAGCTAACGTACTAGAAATCCCTTACCTGTTTCCTTCAGCTCCTATTGCTTGGGAAGTGCTAGATGGTGAGTTTGGTCAAAAGTTGAATGACCAATGTTTGAAAACGACGGGTCTACGCAACCTCGCTTATGGCGAAACAGGTTTCCGCCATTTCACAAACTCAAAGCGTGAAATCACTACGCCGCAAGACTTAAACGGTCTTAAAATCCGTGTAATGACAACACCACTTTACGTTGAAATGATGAAGTCATTGGATGCAGAGCCTACACCTATTGCATTCCCTGAAGTTCCTGCCGCTCTAACTACTGGCGTTATCGACGGACAGGAAAACCCTGTCAGCGTAATCAACGCGAACAAATTCTATGAACTTCAAAAATACATCACTCTAGACGGTCACGTTTATGGCACTGATTTCCTATTAATGAATGACGATTTCTACACATCTTTGAATGCCGAAGACCGAGCAATCATTGATCGCGCTGCAAAAGTTGCAGGTACAGTAGGTCGAGCTATTCAGCAAGTGAATTCAGCAGAAGGCTTAGAAGTACTTGCTCAAAAAGGCATGAAGATTACTTCGCTAACGCCAGAGCAACAGAAACAATTCCGCGATAAGACGCAGCCCGCTGTGATCAAATGGTTATCAGGCACTATCGATTCAAAATGGATTGATGATGCACTAGACGCAGTAGAAACCGCGACTAACTAATTCATAACCGAATAATCAATACAAAAACCCTACAGCAGTACTTATAAGAAATGAGTCGTTATACCTCTGATGTATAACGACTCTTCCCAAGGAGACAGGGAACATGATTGAGCAATATAAAAAGCTACTTGCGATTCTCGCAGGGGCTTCACTCTTCAATTTGTTTGCAGTGATGTTGATCACCACAATCAGCCGTTACTTTTTTAATACCTCTATCCTATGGGGCGAGGAGCTGAGCAAATACTCAATGATTTATGGCGTTATGTTCGCTACATCATTGTGTTATTTAGAAGGCTTACACATCAAATTTTCTGTTCTTGATTCAGTCAAATCAAAAGCATTTCAAAAAACGCTGGAAGTCATTGTCGACCTATCTGTTTTGTTATGTTCGGTGATCTGGACTTACTCAGCGTACCTATTTGTGATCAAACGCGGAGGCATTGAGTCAGCTGGTATTGGAGTCCCTATGTACTACTTCCAATCAGCATTGATTGTTGGCGGCGCTTGCCTGTTTATAGCCGCTACACTGCGTTTAATTCAGCACGTGAAATCAGCGCGTGTATCCACAAGAACTCAAGCTATCCAAAGCGACGTATAAGGAATCGTTATGCCTTCAATTGCCTTAATGGGATCCATGCTAATTTTTGGTATTCCTCTCGTATTCAGCATCATCTTGGCGATGTCGTTCTACGTCTCTAGTACTCCCATCTCTATCAGCCTAATAGCCCAACGTATTTTTAGTGGTTTGGATTCTTACTCTATCCTTGCGGTTCCTCTGTTTGTTCTTGCGGGTGAGCTAATGAACAAGAGTGGTATCACCAGCCGTATCATCGATTTCGCTAACGCATTAGTGGGTCACTTCCGTGGCGGCTTAGCTCAAGTGAATATCTGGTCTTCAGTGATGTTTGCTGGTATCTCAGGCTCTGCAGTCGCTGATACATCAGCACTTGGCCGCGTGTTTATTCCTCAAATGGAAAAAGAAGGCTACAGCAAAGAGTTTTCTTCAGCGTTAACGGCAGCGTCTTCGGTTATTGGGCCGATGATTCCACCAAGTATTCCAGTGATCATTTATGCGCTTATTGCGAGTGGCGTATCTGTCCCTGCCCTGTTCTTAGCGGGCATTGTTCCTGGCGTATTGTCTGCAGTTGCTCTGTCTATTTTCGTGTTTATTTACGCGACTCGTCACAACATAAAAAGCAACGTGGTTCGTCAAAGCCGCCGTAAAGCATTGGTAAAGGCGTTTGTTCCGCTAACAATGCCAATCTTCATCCTTGGTTCAATCTTGATGGGTATTGTGACACCAACTGAAGCAGCAGCGTTCGCAGCTTTCTATGCGCTACTGGTTGGTATGTTCGTGTATAAATCTCTGAGTTTCAGCGACCTACCAGAAGTGTTTATGCGTTCAATGCGAGACTCTTCAATTGTCTTGATCCTGATTGCCGTTGTATCTGTAGCGAACTGGATTCTTACTTTCTCTCGCGTTCCTCAGTTCATCAGCCAACAGATTTTAGGCAGCATCAGCGACCCAATCATGTTTTTGATTATGGTGAACGTTATCTTGCTGGTCGTTGGGTTATTCCTTGAAGGCATAGCTGCAATGCTGATTCTTATCCCAATCTTTCACCCGATTGCGATGAGCTTTGGTATCGACCCTGTTCACTTCGGTATCGTGGTTATCTTCAACCTAATGATTGGCTTGATTACACCACCAATGGGGATTTGTCTGTTTGTGTCCAACACCATATCCAAGGTCGGAATCGCCGCGATTTCTAAGCAAGTGATTCCACTGTTCCTACTTGAAGTATTGGTGTTGTTCTTCATCACTTTTGTTCCGCAAAGCGTGCTGTTCTTGCCACAGCTATTCGGATACTAGAGCACACACAAAACCATGTCTGTATATGAAATATTGCTGCCGCTGATACTGATTGTCGCGGCAGGCTTTCTCACGACTAAAAATGGCTTTTTCTCTCGCCATTTCATCGGCGACGTAAGCAAATTCGTTCTTTATATCTCACTTCCTGCGGTCATTTTTGGCAGTGTCACTCAGTTAGATTTGAGCGAAGCGATCAACAAAAACTACATGTTGATCTATGCCGTAGGCGGGTTGCTGTGTATGACCATCGCAGTGTTGTATAGCCGATTAATCATGAAGTTGAAGTGGCAAGATTGCTTCATCAATGCTCTAGGTAGCGGGATGCCAAACAGCGCATTCATAGGCTTCCCTATCGTGTTGTCGATTTTTAATGGTCAGTACGCGGAAGCGTTTCTAATGAGCGTGTTGATTGAAAATCTCGTGTTTATTCCTGTGTGTTTGGTGTTACTGGAGTTCTCGAATGAAACCGACTCATCGCTCAAAGATCAACTTATCGAGATTGGAAACAGGCTAAGAAAGAATCCAATCATCATTTCGATCACCTTGGCACTGAGCATCAACCTGTTAGGTATTCAGCTGCCAGTCGTGATTGGAGAAAGCGTTGGCATTCTCGCCAAAACCTCAGTCGCTTTAGCATTATTTGCGATTGGTGGAATTTTGGGGCAATCACTGGTGCTAAACCAAAAATCACGCATTGCGCTGGTTACTAGCATCAAACTGGTTTGCTTCCCCATTATTGCGCTTGGCTTACTTTTGGTCTGGCCGGTAGAAGGAGATTTAAAATATGTACTGCTTATCTTTTGTGCATCACCAATGCTCTCTATCTACCCCATTCTTGGCGGGATTTATAAGCAACAAAACTTCTGTGCAAACACATTGATTATAACGACGCTGGCCTCTGGATTTACCTTGTCTATCGTTGTTTCGCTCATAACTCATAACTCAAATAACAATAACTAAAACGTTCACTCATAAGGTCTTAAACATGGAAAAAGTTAAAATTGCTGTTGCTGGAGCAGGCTTAATCGGGAAAACACACATCAAGCTCATTGTTGAAAATGAACAATGCGAACTGGCTGCTATCGTTGATCCGTTCCCAGCGGCGAAAGAGATTGCCGAGGATTACGGTGTGCCCGTTTATGAGAGCTTAGAAGCGCTGTTTTCCGATGCAAAGCCAGACGGTGTGATCCTCGCGACCCCAAATAAGTTACACGCTCTGCAAGCACACGAATGCATTGCCGCTGGTGTGGCAGCTATCGTCGAAAAACCAGTGACAGATTCTATCGAAGATGCGGTTGAGTTATTGAAGCATGCAAAACATGAGAACAGTAAAATACTGGTTGGTCATCACCGCGCTTATAGTCCGCTTTTGGAAACCGCTAAAAAGATCATCGACAGCGGTGAGCTTGGCAAACTGGTTTCTATTATGGGCAGTGCGGCATTTTACAAGCCAGATTACTACTTTAATGAAGGCGACTGGCGCAAAGTAAAAGGCGGCGGCCCTATCCTTATCAACATGATTCACGAGATAGGCAACCTGCGTCACCTTGTTGGCGATATTGTCGGTGTTCAGGCGATGAGCTCAAGCAGTGCACGTGACTTTGAAGTCGAAGACACAACAGTCATCTCTCTGCGCTTTGAAAACGGCACACTAGGCTCTTTCCTATTGTCTGACGCTTCAGCAAGCCCACGCAGCTGGGAACAAACCTCACAAGAGAACAAGTCTTACGCGACGTACGAAACCGAAGATTGCTACCACGTAGCAGGCACCAATGGCTCCCTTTCTATACCAACTATGCAGGTGAAATCATTCGCGAAAGACGTCACGCCATCATGGTGGAACGAAATGCTTGAGCGCAAAGAAGATATTCACCGTGAAGATCCTCTAAAACGTCAGCTTGAACACTTCTGCGCATTGATTCGCGGCGAAGAACAAACACCAAAAGTCAGCATTTGGGATGGCCTACAAAATCTATTGGTTATCGACGCGATCATCAAAGCCTGTGAAACAGAACAATACGTACCCGTTCAAGATGTAACACCGCAGCTTAAGTAAGGAGCCACCATGAAATATTCAATCGCGACTGTGTGCTTGTCTGGCACGCTAGAACAAAAAATGCATGCTGCCGCTAAAGCGGGCTTTCAAGCTATTGAGATCTTTGAGAATGACCTCACTCAATACCGCGGTTCCGCTTCTGACGTTAAACGCATCGCAGACAGCCTTGGCTTAGAGATTCTTGTACTGCAACCTTTTCGCGACATGGAAGGCATGCCCGCTCACCTTCGCCAAAAAAAGTACAGCATGCTTGAGCGCAAGATGGACCTCGCCCACCAACTAGGCACCAGCCGTTTAATGATGTGCAGTAACGTGCATCCTCAGTCATCTCCAAACGTTGCACAGTGTGCTGAAGATTTATACGCATTAGCAGAACTGGCAAAGCGTGAAGACATGCAATTAGGCTATGAAGCTCTAGCATGGGGTCGCCACATTGCCGATTATGATGACGCTTGGAACCTAGTGAAAACAGTCGACCACCCTAACCTTGGTGTGGTTCTCGACACCTTTCACATGTTTGCACGCGGAAACACATTGGATACGTTGAAGAACGATATTCCAGTCGATAAGATCGCTCTGGTTCAAGTGGCCGACGCACCAAAAATGCAGATGGATATTCTTCAATACAGCCGCCACTATCGTTGTTTTCCTGGCCAAGGTGACTTCCCAGTTATCGATTTCGTAAAAGCGCTTAAAGACAAAGGTTACAACGATTATTTATCCCATGAAGTCTTTAACGATGAGTTCCGTTCATCATCGCCAATCGAGAAAGCGATCGATGGTGTGCGTTCTTTGAAATGGCTAGAAGATCAAACTAACGACGCGTTCAATGCACCTAAGATCCACGACCTCAGCTTTATTGAATTCGCAGTTAAAGAGCGTGAGAACAACCCTTTCTCGGATGTGATTGAGTCTCTAGGCTTCAAAAAGACTCATTGCCATAAGAGTAAGAATGTTGATTTATACCAACGCGGTGACATCAACTTTATATTCAACTACGAGAAGAATTCAAACGCGCAAACTTACCGTGAAGGTCATGGTGAATCGGTATGCGCGCTCGGCGTTATCACTGAAGATTCAAGCCGTCTTGTTGAATTAGCGAGCCGTTACAACAGCCCAACCATTCATCAAACACGTCAAGAGAATGAGCTAGATATCCCTACTCTCAAAAGCTCTGGCAACTTGCTGATTCACCTTCTTGAAGAGAACGAAGCATCGAAGTTCTATGAAGTAGATTTTGAACCAGTCGCTGATCATGCGCCTATGGACAACAACTTCGTCCGCATCGACCACATGGGGCAAGTTGTAGCACCTGATTCATTGCTGTCTAACCTGTTCTTCTACAAATCCATCTTCGGCTTTGTACCTGAAGAGAGCTTTGACTTGCCAGATGTGAATGGCCTAATCACTAGCCGCACCATCAAGAGCGCTAACAGTAAGATCAAGATTGCATTGAACAGCACCAGTGCTAAGCAAACCTCTGCTCAACGTTTCTTGAATGACTCTAATGGTGCGAGCATCAACCAAATTGCCATGGAGTGTAAAGACATCTTCTTAGCGGTTCAGGATCTCTCTCCTATCTATCAGTTGAAGATCCCAAATAATTACTACTTGGATATTCAAGCGCAATTTGATTTACCCGATGAGTTGATTCAACGCCTAAGTGAAAACAACATTCTGTACACGGAAGACGAAACAGGCAGCTTCTTCCATTTCTACACCAAAGAGATCAATGGCTTGTTCTTCGAAGTCGTTCAACGCGTAGGAGACTACAGCAAATACGGCGAGACTAACGCGTTCATTCGTCTAGCGTCACAAGCGAATCAGTTCTAACAGGCATTGTTACCTAACTTTTTTCACCAAATATATCCGTTGGATACAACCTCACTTGTATGGCAGCAGATATATTAACTTGCTTAACTTGCTATTTTTCTTCTTGAGCTTTGCTGCACTTTACTCATCTTCGGTAAGTGCAGTTTTTTTTGTCTAGGTTCTGGTGTTTTTAGTTCATGGGCTTGTAGGAGGGCTAACAAATTTTTGGGCAAGAGCTTCTTAGTGCACTCATCCCGATGCAGTCGAGTGCACTGTGTTTTACCCTACTTCAGAAAACCAAGCCGTAAAAAAGCCCCTAGCGATGCTAGAGGCTCAATTTTTCTGCTTATGTTGATTAGAGGTATTAGTCGTCTAATAAGAACTGAATGGCTAAGCCGTAACCTTTAGTTCCCATACCAATCACTGTGCCTGCGGCTACAGGCGAGATGTAAGAGTGATGACGAAATGCTTCGCGCGCGTGAACATTTGAGATATGCACTTCAACAACAGGAACATCGACGCCTTTTATTGCGTCATGCAAAGCTATTGATGTGTGCGTGTAAGCGCCTGGGTTGAATACCACGCCTACGCATTCACCGGCAGTAAATTCACGACCGGCTTTGTGCACGGCATCGATCAAATGACCTTCGGTGTTACTTTGAAAGCATTCGACTTCGCAATCATATTTAGCGGCTAACTTGCGGCAGTTTTCTTCTACATCTGCCAGTGTTTCATGACCATATTGCTGAGGCTCACGAGTTCCTAGTAGGTTTAGGTTTGGTCCGTTCAACACTAATAATTTTTTCATTGTTCCTTTCCTTACTTCTATCCTTAGACGGGATTTGAAAATTGATTTTGACGAAATTGAGATAACTCTTGAGGTGTTAATTCACGGTCGGTGAACAGTTGAAACGCATCAACCGCTTGATGAAAAAACAGTTCAAAGCCAGTTAAAACTGCGAGGTTCGCCCCCATCGCAGCTTTGATAAATTCAGTTTCAATTGGCGTGTAAACAGCGTCAAATACCCACTTCTGGTTCTCTATCCAATCACTTGGGATAGGTATGCCCGGTGTCTTGTAATGCCCTATTGGAGTGCAATTAAGAAGGCCATCCGCCTCTCTAACGTGTTGCTCTAACGTTGTCTCTGTAAGACAAGTTACCTTAACATTTCTTTTTTCTAACAGCTGAGCTAAACCATGCATTTTTTCGGTATCACGGTCATAAAGCGCGATGTGTTCGGTTTCTAATTCTGTTAAAGCCGCTGCCACCGCTTTACCCACACCGCCACAGCCTATAAGCACTGTTTTACCGGGCTTACAATGCCGAAAAACATGGTAGGCATTAATGAAGCCAGAGAAATCAGTGTTGTAAGCAAACGTACCTTCTGGGCGAAAAACTAATGTATTGGATGCTTCAACTATTTTTGCTGACGTATCCAAAAAGTCAGCCACTTGAACCGCCATCTCTTTATAGGGATAAGTCACATTAGTCGCGTGAATATTACTCTCTTCCATTTGAGATGAATGCGCTCGAAAATCGAGTATATCTCCACTCTCTAATGGGCTTAATTGATAATCGAGCTCTATATTAAGTTGTTCCGCTAATAGGTTATGGAACTCGGGTGACTTGGATTTATCAATATTGGCACCAATAAGTCGACAATTAATCATTTCACTTCACCTTCTTCGGGATTTTATTTAAAGCTACCAGAATCACGTTATTCAACGCTAATCACTTTTATTCAACACCTATTCATTTTTTATTTTCTATGGCACCAACCCATATGGAATATCGCTTTTTCGTTGCCGTCATTGCAGCTCTCTATCTCAAAATCTTATACCTTCGAAATAAATTGAAATAGTCGAGAATAAGCCTTGGTCGTTATAGTTGTTAGCAACAAAAACAACAAAGGACTGCCGAGATGATTATCGACTGCCATGGACACTACACAACCACACCACCTCAGGTGGGCGACTACCGCGAAAGCCAAAAAGCGGCGCTAGCTGAAAACCCAAACCACATTGGTAGCAAAGGTTCAATTCACATTTCAGACGATGAGATTCGCGAAAGTATCGTAAATAATCAACTTCGTTTACAGAAAGAACGTGGTACGGATTTAACGATTTTCTCTCCTCGAGCAAGCTGGATGGGACATCACATCGGCAATGAGCACACGAGCCGCTTTTGGACAGAACATCAAAATGATCTTATTCGTCGTGTGTGCGACCTTTTCCCTCAAAACTTTGCACCGGTTGCTCAACTGCCGCAATCACCAGGCATTGACCCTTCAAAATCGGTTTCTGAGTTGGTTCGCTGTGTTGAAGAGATGGACTTCATCGGCTGTAACTTGAACCCAGATACAACAGGTGGCTTTTGGAAAGATGCCTCTTTGGGCGATCGTGCTTTCTACCCTCTGTATGAAAAACTGGTAGAGCTAGACGTACCCGCAATGATCCATGTAAGCGGCTCTTGTAACTCATGTCTGCACACCACAACTTCGTATTACTTGGGCGCAGACACGACGGCTTTCCAACAATTAATGACCTCTGACGTGTTCAAAGACTTCCCTGAGTTGAAAATCATCATCCCACACGGTGGTGGCGCAGTACCTTATCACTGGGGTCGTTTCCGCGGTATCGCGCAAGATATGGGATTGCCACCGCTTGAAGAAACCGTGTTGAACAATATCTACTTTGATACTTGCGTTTATCACCAGAAAGGCATCGACCTACTGCTTGATATCTTGCCAGCGAAGAACATCTTGTTCGCTTCAGAAATGATTGGCGCAGTGCGCGGTGTTGACCCAGAGACGGGCCACTACTATGACGACACGAAACGCTACATTGATGCCAGTGACAAGGTCACGGCCGAAGAGAAATCGATGATTTTTGAGGGTAACGCTCGTCGCGTATTCAGCCGACTAAAAACATCTTAATGCCACTCTACCCATTTAAGAATGGGCACTTCGAACAAACTTTCTCTAAAAAAGAAGCATAAGCAAAGAGCAAAAGGAATTCATCATGAGTCAGAACATCGTTGTTCAACACATTAAACGTGCAGACAAAGAGATCATTGAAGGCTTACGCAAATGTGGCGTAGCAACCATTCATGAATCACAAGGTCGCCGTGGTTTATTGGCCGATTACATGCGCCCTATTTTTCAAGGTGACGCCGTTGCAGGTTCAGCTCTAACAATCTCAGGAGTTGCTGGCGACAACTGGATGATGCACGTTGCCATCGAGCAAGCGAAAGCGGGTGACTTTTTGGTGTTCGCCCCTACTTCACCTTCAAACCACGGCTTCTTCGGTGATTTATTAGCAACGTCAGCACAGGCACGTGGTGTGGTTGGCTTAATCATCGAAGGCGGTGTTCGTGATACTCGTGACTTACGCGAAATGAATTTTCCTGTGTGGTCAAAAGCCGTATTTAGCCAAGGTACCATCAAAGAAACGCTAGGTTCAGTCAATGTTCCGATGACGTGTGCAGAAGAAATCATTAATCCTGGTGACATCATGGTCGCAGACGAAGACGGAGTGGTTGTGGTTCGCCGAGAAGAGGCTGAACAAGTACTGCATGCGTCACTAGAGCGTATGGAGCGCGAAGAAGCTAAACGCGTTCGCCTAGCGAATGGTGAGCTTGGTCTAGACATCTATGACATGCGTGGTCGACTAGAAGAAAAAGGCCTGAAGTATGTCTAATCAAGCGCCATGCATGTGGATGAGAGCTGGCACCTCAAAAGGCGCCTACTTTCTGAAAGATGATTTACCTATCAACTCTGCTGAACGCGATGCATTTTTGCTGTCGGTGATGGGATCGCCAGATGAACGCCAGATCGATGGTATCGGAGGGGCTGACCCTCTGACATCTAAGGTAGCGATCGTTGAACCATCGAGTCGAGAACATGTAGACATCGACTACCTATTTCTACAAGTGTTTGTCGACCAAGCATTGGTTAGCAGCAAACAAAACTGTGGAAACATCCTTGCAGGGGTCGCTCCTTTTGCTATCGAGCGTGGGTTAGTTGAAGCCAAAGAAGGAACTACATCAGTTCGTATCTTCATGGAAAACACACAGCAAATCGCTACGGTAGAAGTTCAAACCCCAAACAAACAAGTGACCTATCAAGGCGACTGCCATATCGATGGCGTGCCCTCTTCATCAGCGCCAATTGCGGTAACTTTTGAGGATACTGCTGGCTCAACATGTGGTGCGTTAATTCCGTCAGGAAATGTTATTGATACAATTGACGGTATCGATGTCACTTTAATTGATAACGGAATGCCAGTTGTTGTGATGTGTGCGAAAGATCTCGGCATCACAGGTGACGAATCGCGTGAACAACTCGACAATAACCAAGCTTTAAAACAGCGTTTGGAATCTATACGACTTCAAGCTGGTCCATTAATGAACCTTGGTGATGTTTCTGAGCTCTCTGTCCCTAAGATGTCTTTGGTCAGCGAGCCTCAATATGGCGGCGCAATCTCTACTCGCACATTCATCCCTCACCGTTGCCATGCTTCTATCGGTGTACTAGGCGCGGTTAGTGTTGCCAGTGCTTGCATACTCGATAACGCTCCAGCAAAACAACTTGCTCAAATCAACTCATCGAGCCAGGCAGAACAACTCGCCACACAAACTGAAACCAGCATGAAAGTTGCTCTAGATGTAGAACATCCTATTGGAAAAATGAGTGTGGTTTTAGATATCAAAAACAACCAAGTTCAATCAGCTGCCATTCTTCGCACTGCGCGAAAACTGTTTGATGGCACAGTGTTTGGACACCAGTAACAACAAGGAAGAATAATGGACGCTGATTACCTACCGTTTCATCAAAACCCAAGTAAGCCTAAGTTTATCGCTCCGGCTGGTGCTGTCGACGCTCACTGCCATGTATTTGGCCCAGCGGCGCAATTCCCATATTCACCTAAGCGTAAATACACGCCTTGTGATGCTTCAAAAGAACAACTGTTCGCCTTACGCGATCACCTTGGCTTTAGTCGTAACGTGATTGTGCAGGCCTCTTGCCATAGCACCGACAACTCAGCATTGCTAGATGCCCTAGACAGCGCTGGTGAACTGGCACGCGGCGTGGCTTTCGTCGATGAAACTGTCACTGATGAAGAACTGCAAACCATGGACGCAGCAGGCGTGCGCGGTATCCGCTTTAACTTTGTAAAACGCTTAGTTGATACCACACCAAAAGACGTCCTTAAGAAAATTGCGGATCGCGTTCGTCCTTTAGGTTGGCATATCGTGGTGTACTTTGAATCTCAAGACATCGACGACATTGCCCCTTTCCTCGACGAACTCGATATGACGGTTGTTGTAGACCACATGGGCCGACCAGACATTGCACAAGGTAACAATAGTGAAGCCTTTGCAAAGTTCATCCGCCTTATGGAAAACAACCCAAACATTTGGACAAAGGTCAGCTGCCCAGAGCGTCTAACATTAACACCACCAAACTATAGTGATGTTGTGCCTTTTGCTAAGACCTTGGTCGAGCGATTCCCTACCCGCGTACTTTGGGGGACAGATTGGCCACACCCAAACATGAAATCACACACACCTGATGATGGACACTTGGTTGATGTGATTCCACAGATTGCTGAAACCGATGCCCTTCAACAAGCACTGCTTGTGACAAACCCAATGAAATTATACTGGCCAGAGAGTGAGTAACCGCAATGACTTATTTGAAAGATAAAGGAAATATCCCAGGCACCGTTTTGTTCGATGGATCAATGGCCATAAAAGGCTATGGCTTAAACAAGATGTGCTACACGCTAAATGGTCAGGCTGGTCGTGATGAATTCAAAGCCGACGAACAGGCATACTGTGACAAATTTGGACTGAGTGATGCTCAGAAAAAAGCAGTCCAAGAACGCGATGTATTGGCACTTCTAAACGAAGGCGGCAGTATCTACTACTTAGCGAAATTCGTTGGTATGTTTGGTTTAAACATGCAAGACATTGGCGCCATGCAAACAGGCATGAGCGTTGAAGAATTCAAACAAATGTTGGTTGAGGCAGGGAAATAATCATGGCTAGAGTTATTGGTGGTATCAGTACTTCACACATTCCTTCAATCGGGAAAGCGATTGAAAACAACCTTCAAGAAACAGAATATTGGCAGCCGTTTTTCAAAAACTTCCCGGGAATTCACGCTTGGTTAGAACAAGAGAAACCGGATGTTGCCGTTGTATTCTACAACGACCATGGCCTTGAGTTCTTCCTAGACAAGAAACCAACCTTTGCTATTGGTGCCGCTGCGAGCTACATGAACGCCGATGAAGGTTGGGGAATCCCTACAATTCCAGCAATTCCGGGTGATCCTGAATTTTCTTGGCACATTTGTAATCATCTAGTTGAGAGTGAGTTCGACATCACTATCTGCCAAGAGATGAAGGTAGATCACGGCCTAACAGTACCAATGCAGTTGATGTGGCCAAACAACAGCTACTCACACATGAAGGTGATTCCTGTTTGTTTGAACGTAGAGCAACACCCTATGCCGTCACCTAAACGCTGTTACAACCTAGGTAAAGCGATTGGTGAAGCTATCGACTCTTACGATAAAGATCTAAAAGTTGTGGTGTTAGGTACTGGCGGCCTATCCCACCAGCTAGATGGTGAACGTGCGGGCTACATCAACAAAGAGTTTGACCTGTACTGCATGGATAAGCTAATCAGCGCCCCCGACGAGCTATCTAAACTGACGATTCACGATCTTATTGCCAATGGCGGTGCTCAAGGTCCTGAATTCATCATGTGGATGGGGATGCGTGGTGCATTGAATGGCGAGTTAAATGTTCTACAAAGTGACTATCACGCACCTATTTCAAATACTGGCGCAGGTACTATGTTGATTGAAAATAAGTAGTCGCTCCCCGACTCTAAACTTGATCGCTATTGAGCTTTTTCAGCCTACTCTTTCATGAGTAGGCTTTTTTGTATCACGACGCCAATTTCAGCACTTCATTACTGAACAGTTCGCGTAGCCACAAGTTCACGATGTCGTCATTGCGGTTGCTGTGCCAATACACGCTCAATGAAGGTGTAAGGTATTCAAATGGCACTTCTAGCAACTTTATCTTGTCTTTATCAAAATACGCGTCCGCGACCCCTTTAGGGAAAGTTGCAATCCAATCGCTGTTATAAATCGTGTCAGAAAAGTCAGCGATGGAATTGAGCTTTCTCGCCACCTTTCTTTCGGAAAAGATCGGGCTGTGAAGCTCGGTTAACTGGTTTACTCGATAATTATCATGCGTCAACATCACGTGCTTTTCAGCTAAGTAGCGTTCTAAAGTTATCTGTTCTTCTATCTGCGAGTGGTTTTGGCTGCATACCACGCACAGTTCATCGCCCCAGATCTCTTGGCTCTGCAGTGTCGGGTGGGCATTAGTAAGGTCGACGACAAGGTCGATCTTCTTCTCTCGAATATCCGTTGCCATGTCTTCTTTGATGTTCACCACTTCGATAACGCAGTTGGGGGCTTCTTTTTGAATCCTGTCCAAGATACGAGGCAAGATCACGCTGCTTGAAATGCTCATCGCAGCAATTCTGAAGGTGTAATTACACTCTTTCGGGTCGAAATCGTGAGTTTCAGGGAGTGAGTGTGAAACCAGCTTATGTGCTTGCTTGAAGATTGGGTACAGGTCGTTCGCGACTGGCGTAGGCTCGAGTGTGTATGATTTTCTAACGAAGAGGAGATCCCGATATTCGTCTCTAAGCTGCTTTAGGTGCGCGCTGAGACTAGGTTGAGATATATTGAGCCTTTCTGCCGCGTACGTCAGGTTTCCTTCTTCATATATCGCGATAAAGTAATATATGAGGTTGAGGTTAAATCGTTTCATTCGAGCTCTTCAGGCAGTCATGTAATTAAATAAACGATAAAAATAATATCGTTTAAATGACTGTGAATTATCGCTCCCCATTCCCATATTTTAGTTATGGTTATGACAGAACATTGTTAAAACGCCAAAACAAAATAACACGAACTAGTACGGTAGTATTTAAGGAACAAGATCCAAATATCGGTAACAGTCTGGTTTTTATAAAGATATAGGTTTTCCTGATATCTAGTATAGGCATGGCGTTATATTAGAAGACGCTTGAGTTTGACATAATTATCGGTTCCTAAATATACACATATAGAAATAGAGAATGATGAACCGATTTGTAAAACCGATAATAATCTCAATGAGCCTAGTGACTTTATTTGGCTGCGTAGGTAGTAACGCAGTAACAGGTAAACTAATGGAGTTTAACGTTAAAGCCGTTGATAACCGTTACGCTCGTGGTGGCCTAAACATGTTACTTGCCCCTGCTTACGGTATTACCGTTGCTGCCGATTACATCGTGTTTAACTCACTAGAGTTTTGGACGGGCAAGAACCCAATCAACAAGAAGCCTCACATCTTTGATACCAAAGTAGATACCTACATTGATGTTAATGACCAACTGGATGACAGCCTAACAGAAGCGCCTATCGACCCATTGGCAAAGCATGTGATTGACCACAGTGAAATGAAAGTACTTAACCAAGACGAAATCGCAATTGAGCTAACCTACAACGACGGTACTCGCGCGACTCTAACGGGTCAACGTTTCGGCGATGAAGTTCATTACTCTATTGATAACCAAGTGATTGCAAAAACAAGCTTGGAAGAGATGCAGATGTACATGGCATCGGCTGATCAGTCTTAAGCAACGTAGAATTAACTGATACACCCCCAATCAATTCAGTTAGTCAGTACCTATAAAAAAGAGAGGTTAGCTTAGTCGCTAACCTCTCTTTTTTGTTTGTCGTTTTTATTTTGGTTTATGGCGAATAACCGCCACTAATAAGCAAAAAAAGGAGAGAAACGTTTCACGTTTAGCTGACGAGTCATATTACTCAGCTGCGCTTCTCGTATGTCTTGAAACTGATCCAATCGCTGGTAAATAGTGAAGTATCGATTGATGTTGGCGACGTATTTTACAGGCTCTTGGCTAATATTTTGTCTTGCGACCACTTCAACATGATTAAACCATTTATTTGGGTTGTAACCTTGCTTGGCGGCAAGCACGCGCATTCGTCTGATCTTAGCCGGCCCAGCATTATAAGCCGCTAAGCTAAAATGAATCTTGTCGATATCCGAGATTTCCGGCAAATCGAAATATCGGTCATAGATAAAACGCAGATACTTGCTGCCCGCATGAATATTGCTTTCTAAGTCGTAAACATTATCAATATCGACATACCAATCTTTTGCGGTTTTAGGCATCACTTGCATAATACCCACCGCACCACGATGTGATATTTTTGAGTTATCCAAGCCTGATTCTTGAAAAGCCATTGCTAACAAAATAAACCAATCGATCTCGAACTTTTCCCCATAAACCATGAACAGCTTTTCTAGCTTATCCCGTTCTTCGTTTTGCATCGGATTAGAGGCTCTATTCATCCATGACGTACTTTCGAGATAACGATTGTCGATGACATTACCCAGCAACGTCCCCTGCTTTGAATCTTGCAAATATTGGTCGATTTTGGCTTTCAGCTGCGGGCTATTTTTGCGAATCGCCCAAGCAATATCTGCATTGTGCCTAAAGGCAAGATTGTGATGGATTCTGATGTCTTGCTCTAAGTTTCCCCATAGTTCAAGCTTGTGGCTATCCACGATGGTTGCGGTAATTTGTCCGCGTTTAATCAAATCGAGCAATTCGAGATCTTGGAGGTTGTCACTTAACAAGTGGATATAGATGGGCGCTAAACCGTTCTTCTCTAGCTGTTTATTCACTGAGTAAACGCTGCTGATATAACTGGAGTTTTGCTTTAGCCAAACCTCTCTACCCTGTAACTGAGTGATGTCGTTAATCAAAGGTGTAGAACGGCTTGTCACTAGTAACTCATCAATGTCGCTACGAATGGGAATGCTGAAATCGACCAATTGCTCACGCTGTTTGGTCACGGTTAGGTTGGCGATGGCAATATCACCTTGCCCCAGATTCAAAGCATTGAGTAGCTCACTCCGCTCAACCGGAATCACCTTAACGCGCAGTAAAGGGTCACGTAGCTTTAGCTCTTGATCAAAGTAATAAATCTGCTCGGCAAGAATCCCTTTCGGCTTACCATTTTCAATATGATAGAACCCCATATCACCAGACACTAAGACACGCACAACGCCTCTTTCACGCAACGCAGAGAAGTCACCCACATAGGATTCGAGTGCGTTGTCGGGTATTTCAAAACCAAGAGTCGATTTGGAAATAAGAGAAAGAAAAACCAACACCTTCGATAAACGTGAAGCGCCATTAAAATTCGTCATATTCATTGTTCCTAATGCGTTTAAGCCAAAACCCTCAATAATGCTAGGTGTTGCTTGTGAGCTATCGGGCTAGAAGCGATTCAACGTAAAGGAACATTTCTTAACGTTGTACGATTGCAATCTACGTTGTTGGACAGAGTACGTTGATGTGTAAAGTGCGTTTGATGTTCAGAGCAATCTGGTGAGCGTTGTGGACCGTTTAGGCGTTGCTTTGATTCGTTACTTTTTATCAAGGGAAGCGAATTATACCGGAAACCATCAAGTCCGAAATAACGCAGTGGCTATAGTAGATATAGGGGGCTCCTATAGATCTCCCCCTCTAAAAGCGCCATCAGAAGTCACTCTTCGCAGTCTCTAATAAATCCCCAAATAGACCAAACACCACTCAGCAGTTAATAATTTCATCATTAAGTTATTGATTGGTTTATAAATTCAGATATATCAAGCCAGCACTATTTTAATATTTTATAAATTGTTTAAATTGAGATCCTGTGCTGCACAACGAAGTGAAAATGGCTGCCTAACTTTTGAACACATTCACGTTACTGATAGGTTAATCCTTATAGGGCAAATGCTCTATTAATGATAAAAATTAAAATAAGGATTATTTATGAGACCATCTATTTCTATCAGTATGGTGCTTGCAACGACAGTGGTTGGCTTCCAGTCTTATGCGCAAAATATTGAGACAACTGATTCATTAGGTATTGCAGAAAGTAGCGCAGCGCAAAAGCAATCTCTGGCGTTGCAAATCAGTGCCCGCTACTCCGATCTTGAGCTTTCTTTAAAAGACCAGATAACAGAAAAGCAACTGTCTACACCGATAGACAAGCTTAACTCAGCTAAGCCCTACTCCGCGTTTTCAAGCAAGATGCAGAAAGCGGACCTTGGTTATCGCAAGATGAAAGGGATCAATAACTTCAGCGACTCTGTGTTAGAGATTCGCATGGCTGATGAAGCGATGATTGAAGCTTGGAAGAATGGCGAAAACCCATTATTTGCGTTTGAACCATCAGGTGATGATTCGAATTGGCAATATATTGAAGCGTACGACGTATACGGACAAGTTCATCAATTAGATGTGTACCAAATGCCAGACGTCCCAGTGTTTGTGGTTGATAGTAATGGTGCGGAAGAGCTCAAAGCCGGCTTAATGGCAATGCAGGCTGAGATGCAGAAGCTAGGCACCACAACGCAAATCAATGCTGATAGCGTTATCAATACCGACGAGAGTAAACCTCAAAAACCGTCTTTGATGAGCAAGGCACATCGTTCGATGACCTTGTCGGAACCTGAGCCGTTGAACACCACACAATTAACCAAAATCCGTTTAGCCGTCGACCAAGAACCTTGGATCTCTGGCAAAGCGGAAATCTACGCTATCGTGACGGGTGTCGATTCAAGTCGCTTAGAGCCACAAATAGACCTCGTTGAGATGCCTTATCTGGACTACGACAAACAGACGTACTATCCAAATCAGACCGTCATCTTCTGGCCTCGCTACCGCTGGGGCGCTGCAGATATGATCTTAATGGAGCACGATGATGGCACAGACTACAAAGCGCTAGCAAAACTCTTGGTGCAAGCCGCAGAAGAGATACTGAAGATGATTCCTGATCCAGAAGTTCAGGGTTACGCGATCATCCCTCAGATCACAGGCAAGATTATCGATGTGATTCCTGATGGTGTATTAGTGAATGATGATGACTTCGTAGATGTGTACTACACCTTAATGCAGAACACGCCTTATGAAGACCGTCCGGGCGCAGGCGGGAATGCTGTCGCGTCGTTTGCACCAGTCACGATTTCGCCAACAGAGTAAGCCGTTTCTTATTGAGTTAGGGCTTAATCGCTAGGCCCTAACTCTTCATTATCGAAGCTAAGTAAAACATAAGAAACCTACTCAGAACCTAATTACAGGGAGTAATCAAACACAATGATGTCTTCTAAAAGCGGACGAAACACATCTTTCAGCGCATCATGCTCAGGGTGCGGAAGGTATTTCTGACGGCCTTCTTCATCGGCGAACGTCATTAACACCGAATGGGTATAACCTTGATTCTTGTTTTCAGGGCTGTCATTTAGCCCCCACTCCACTGAAGTCACCCCTTCAACTTTGTTTGGCATCGCTTCGAACAACATCTTTAGTTTTTGAACCTCTGAAGCCTCAGCGTTTTCTTTAAACTTAATCAGTAAAATATGACGAATCATTCCCGTTTCTTTTCGAGTCATTCCTAGTCCTTTTCGAGTCGTTCGCTTATTGGTTTGTAATGCTTAACCAACACCCAATAGCGTTCTAAAGTTAGAGAACAACAAAATGCCACACGTTACACAACATGCCAAGACTAGAACACTAGAGTTTATAAAATAACTCAAACCCCCAAACAAAAATGCTGCACCCAAGGGCGCAGCATTTCTCATGACAATGGTAAGCACGTTTATACGTTAATCACGACGACCCGTAAGCTGGATCGTCTGGTCTTGATCAGCGCTCTTGTGGAATTTTATTCCGCCATTAGTGGCGTCATTTCTTCCTTCAAGTACTGGCTCAGATTCAACACGCTCAGCCTTTACTTGATTACCTTCGCCTCTCGTCATATCGAGAGTACTCGCATAAGTACCGTCAGCCGCGAAAGCCGTGTTCATAGATAAAGCCATCAATCCAAGTGCGATTAACTTGTTCATACATCACCTCGTTGTATTTCTAATTCTTTGTTCGTTTGGTATCTGTGTTTTTGTTGGAGTAACTTTAACAATCGAACATGAACCATTCGAGGAAAAGCAAGATTTACCAAATGGAAAATCAAGGGATTAGCGAAGTTCTGACGCTGTGCTGTCTTATCCGTTTTGCACTGCCACTATGATATTAGAGTCACATAATTTCTGTACGCCAACCGCACAGAGATTGCTGCCTATAAAAGGAATCATTTGGAGAAAATGTGGACATCAATCTAGATATTCAAAATATCCTCGTCATCAAGCGTATGTATGAACTTCGCAATGTTGGACTGGTGGCGGAGTCGCTAGGAAAAACCTCTGGGGCGATCAGCAAGAACCTCTCGAAGTTAAAGTTGCAGCTCGACGACCCACTGTTCATTCAAACCAAAAACGGTTTTGAACCCACGACTTTTGTTGAAACCAACATCGAAAATTTTGAGCAGATACTCAGCAGTATCGAAGCGATAAAGCATCAAGTATTTTCGCCAGAGACTTACCAAGGCAATATCAAAATCTACGCGAATACTCTATTCTGGGAACGCTTTGGCTCGAAGCTCTTATTTGCTCTGACTAAAGCGGCACCGCATGCTCGCTATTCATTTCTTAGATGGGGAAGCAACGCGAGGAACAGGCTCATCGACGGTGAGGAGTCCATTGCAGTTCACTACTTTGATGAAACCTTGCCACAGTCGATATCTCAAAAGGCGTTCGGGGAAGGAAAAGTGGTTTTCTTCGTGAGAGACGATCATCCAGCGCAAGACTTTGAATCACTGGCCAACTATCCAATCGCTCTATTTAAAACACCAGGATGGAATGACAATAAATATCCGGTCCTTGAGCGTCTTAGAAATATCGGTTTTCACGTAAACCCAAGAGTGGAAGTCGACCACCCTGCGATGATTCACGATGTTATATTCAAATCCGACTATTTTGGTATCACTCTCAGTGGCAGCGTGCCAGAAGGCTGTCGCAGTATGGACTTGCCAGAACAATTGACCATAGATGTGAGCTATGTGATGAGCTGTCGCCGCTCGCAAAAAGACGCACCTTTGAATCAGTGGTTATTCCAAATGTTGAAATCTACCCTGAAAAACAAACAAGCGTAGTTCAGCTTTTAACGGGTTGAAGGCTTAACTGCCTAACTCCCCTACCATCTAAAAAAAGAAAAGGCTCCCGAGGGAGCCTTTGATTATGTTTCTAGTGACTATTCGCTTATGTTTTTATTTTAAAATGCTTCTTCGAGCGTTTGTTCATTCTTTTTTTCTGTCTGTTTTTCAACGGTTTCAACCTCTTTTAAGCGCGCGGTAAAGTGTCTCAACACCGGCGGTTCATAGGTAAAGTCGAGCCCTTTCACTTTGCTCGCGTTCTCTTTCACTTTTTCGAATGCTTCGATGATGAAGTCCATGTGAGTTTGTGTGTACGTCGCGCGAGGAATGGTAAGGCGCAATAACTCTGCTGGGCATTGATGTTGCTCGCCCGTGGCAGGATCGCGACCTTGCAGCAAGGAACCAATTTCAACAGCTCTGATACCTGCCACTTTGTACAGCTCGCACGCCAAAGCATGTGCTGGGAACTGACGCGCGGGAATATGAGGAAGCAGTTTACCCGCATCGACAAACGCAGCATGACCACCCGCTTGTTGGCACACGATACCTATCGCTTCTAAGCCATCGACTAAGTATTGAACCTGACCAATACGATATTCCAACCAATCTTGACGCATGCCGTCATACAGGCCAACCGCAAGACGCTCCATCGCGCCGCCTTCTAAACCACCATAGGTTGGGAAGCCCTCTTGCACCACACACAAGGTTCGACACTCTGTGTACACATCCATGAAAGCGTCATCTTTAAAGCACAACAAGCCACCCATTTGGACCATGGCATCTTTCTTGGCAGACATGGCTAAACCATCCGCATATTTGTAAGACTCACGCGTGATCTGTTCGATTGTCCAATCTTGATAACCCGCTTCTCGTTGTTGAATGAAGTAGGCATTTTCAGCGTAGCGTGCCGAGTCCATGATCACAGGAATATCGTACTTCTGAGCGATTTCATACACGGCTTTTAGGTTAGCGATAGACACTGGCTGTCCACCAGCAGAGTTACAGGTAATGGTGCTCACAATATAAGGAACATTGGCTGCGCCCGCTTCTAAGATCGCTTCTTCCAGCTTCACCACATCGAAGTTGCCTTTGAAGTCTGCATTCACTGAGGTATCGAACGCTTCTTTGGTATAAACGTTCTTCGCCACGCAGCAATTCACTTGGGTGTGACCTTGTGTTGTATCGAAGAAGTAGTTCGACAACGCGACCATTTTGCTTCGGTCGAGCCCTTTCTCCATCTCACGTTTCTTGATAAGAACAGGAATGTAGATCTGCTCTGCACCGCGTCCTTGGTGGGTTGGAATCGTCAACTCGTAACCGAAGATATCCTTAACCGCATTCGACAATGCGTAGTAACTGCGGCTACCACTGTAAGCTTCATCACCCATTAGCATCGCGGCTTGCATACGCTGAGTAATAGATCCTGTTCCGCTGTCTGTCAGTAAGTCGATAAACACATCATCACTATCAAGTAAGAATGGGTTCATCCCCGCTTCGACAATGGCTTGTTCACGATAGGCACGAGTTGTTCTTTTTACTGGCTCTACAACACGAATACGAAACGGTTCTGGTAGATGTTTGAAATTTTCCATAATAGTACCTTTCAACAAATTCAGCCTAAGGCGAAAAGCCAAATTCATTATTTTTAGATGTCACGAGTCATCACCATTAATTTTATTTCACGTACGATCACACTCGTGATAATTACGATAAAAATTAATAGCTAGAAATAGATTATTTAATCAATGACGTATTGATTAGACTCCAATTAATAATATCTAAGAGACAAAAAGCCCATGCACAAAAAACAACGACTAAACGCATGAGTTACGACATATCTTAAAGACAAAATTAATAGGATTGGGCAAAGCTCATGGGCTCTGCTGGCGCGTGACGCCTAGAGGTTACTACTCTGAAGAAAGGTGGAACGAGAGCTGGTGATCTAAGGTATACCAAGCTAACAAGGTTAGCCAAGTTGTTGATTGCCATTTCAGATACATGTTCACAATATATCCCTACGTTGAAATCAAAATGATCCGAAATTTAAATATAGTGCAATTGTTTTATAAATAAAGCTTAGAGAAGTATAAATGTGATCAATATTTAGAATGGTAATTAAATACGATAGCGTGTTATATAAACTGTGAATCACAGCTGTTTATATACTATTAAACTAGTTCAGAGAGTTGCTTAATAATATCGAATCTCTTTTAAACTCAATACCTCTCTAATAAGGGGCGAAGATGACTGTTTTCTAAAAAGCTATCTTCTAGGAATCCATCTTCTAGAGAGCTAAAAAGCCAAGCTCTAAAATTCGCCGATCTAGAAAAGCTAAGCACTAAAGCTCTCAGCCTTAACTAAATAAAGATAAGCTCTCACGCTCCAAAAAACTCAGTTCTGATGAGCCTCAAGCCTCACCAGAACCGTTTTGCAGTGAATGACTTACTTCTTCTTAACAGCTTGCTTGATGGCCATTTCAGCCAGTTTTGGCGTCGCTGCTTTCAATGCACTGGGGGCAACCTTCTTACCCGCCTTGACCGCTTTATTCAGTTGGCCTTTAACCGACGTGCCTCTTTTCATGGCTTCTAAACGTTGGCGATTTCTCTGAACGTTATTTGCGTCAGCGATACGCTCGATCAACGTCTGCCTTAAAGTATCTAAACCAAACTGTACCTTTTCTGGCGCAATCGCCAGCGGTAACGCGATATCGGTTTGCAGCAATATATGATTGTATTCGAGCGCTTGAGCAATGATCTTCGCTTTGGCCGATGTTGGGTTCTCTAAGTCATACGGTGGTTGCCAGTCGTCTACAGGCTTTAATCGGTCTACCTGATTAACAACCGACACCACAATCGGTTTCTTACGTGAGATGTTCTTAGGATCGTCATAGAAAGCATCAAATCTATCTTTCAACTGCTTATCCAAATCACGTGCAGATTGATTGGCTTTAAGCACCCATAACACTACGTCGGCTTGGGTCATCTCTTTTAGCATTAAGGCTTCGGTTTTAGGATTGCCATCAAGCCCTTGAAGATCAACAACGCGAACATCATTGTCGTCGACAAACGCGTTGTATACGGTTGAAGTGTCGGTTGATGGCAGTACATCCACTTCTGCAACCAACTCTTGCTTGAGTGCATTAATAAGTGAAGATTTACCAGAACTGGTTTGCCCCACCAGCACGATTCGCACGGGTTCTAACTCTGGAGCAAAGCGTTGTTCGTCGAGTTCAGAAACATCAGACGCTTGCAGAGCTTCATCTTCAATACTGAAACGTCCGCTATAGAGGTCAATCGCCACCGCAGCGACTTCATCTAACAAGGCTTGTTTAGCGGCGTATTGCATGTCATCAACCACACCTCTTGTCATCGATGCGGTCGCTTGTTCTCGACCCAAATCGGAAATCACTTTTAATGGGTTCAAATAGAGGTTTTTAAGGTGATTCCCCCAAATAGCGGCCTTAACGATCTTTTGCCCTAGCTCGCCATATTTGTCATAGGCTTCGTAGCCCGCTTTGATGTAAGAAACCTTGAGGTACTCAATGCCGGGTATATGCTCTCGCACGACCAATTTGTAACGTCGGCTGACCTCTTCGAACAGCTTTAGCCCTTCAGGAATCGAGAAATCGAGCGATTTCTTATCAAACTTTTTCGCAACGAATTCAAGTACCTCTAAACCGGTTTGGTCTAAGTTGCCCCATTCGATGTCGACCATTAATTGTTGGCGTACATGATGTTTTGAATCATTCCAGATCGACAGTTCTTTTTGAGACCAATCAGCCGAAGCCTTAACCAATGCATCGTTGATATCAGCTTTGTTATGTTGTGATTCAGAATCAGATTCAGAACTTCCCTCGCCAAGGTCGTCGCTCTCTTTATTTGAGAAGGGCTCCGTACTTGAAGATCGGCGTGAAGAGTGGCTTGAAGAATCGCGTGAAGAACGACTAGAAATAAACAGGGGAATGGTGAACACCAAGGTACTCACGGCAATGGCAATCGACATTTCGAGTAGATAACCGTATTTCACCGCCAAGAACACACCAAAGCCCATCATGATAATGCTTGGGAAGATGGCCGAAATCAGGGCAATGCCCCAGCGGCCGCTCGATAGCACCGCCAGTAATCGAAATAGGTTTCTAATTTTCATCATAACCCGACGCCGCCTTTCCTTTTTTCAGGGATTCTTTGTAGATCTTCTGCATCTCTTGTTCAGACACTTCTTCACCTTTGTTCTTATGATAGAAGTAAAAACAAGCCGCGCGACCTAAACCATAAGAGGTGCCGAAACTCATTGCCGCTGCAGCCACCGCGCCTACCGTTTGACCATAAACTGGAATCAGCTTTATCAACTGTCGAGTGCCCAGCTTCATTCCGTATTGCAAAGCAAAGCTGCTTCCCAGAGTGCCTATCAACTCACTGAAGACTCTCTTGTTCCATTCGACCCCATATTGATTCGCCAAGCTATGAAGCATTTTGGCTTGAATCGCAGGTACCGATACCAAACCAACACCCGGAATCAAATCGCTCGCCGCGGCACTTCCTGCATACCAAAGCACTTCGTTTTCTACTTGATCAAAGTTAGCTTCTTCTTGCGTGGAATGCTCTTTGTCTTGCACCATCATTCCGATCACCGGAAGAATACTGGTCAGCTTTTCTAACAAGATGTCATAATTGTAAATTGAACCACTGTTATTGCTCGAGTCATCGACTTCAAAATCGACTGCTACCGATTCAAACTCTTTACCCCAAGTCTTCTCTACTTGGTTAGTGTTGAATTGAATTTGCCTTGTTCGATCTGGTTCACTGTAAGACAACACCGCCGTATGAACCAGCAGCAAGTGTTTAATCTTCTTCTGTTTCTTAATCTGTTTTAGAGCAGTAAGCACGGCGGATTGTTCAGGCTCGTCGGCTTTCATCACAACGACTAACGCATTACCTGCCTGACCAATCTCTTCCAGATCCTCTTTCGCATCGTAATTCGCTTCGCTTAGTCCTCTGGTATCGAGAAAGCGCATCACCGGTTTGTCTTGTGGAAACTCATACGACATCGCCGTCATGGTACAAGGCGCAAAACCATTACCCACTTCTACAGAAGAGTCACCAGTCACCGCTTGAATAAACGATGACTTGCCCGCCCCCGTTTTGCCCAACAGCCACAATGTAGGAAGATGCTTGCGCTGATATTCATGAGCCTGAGTCAAGTCTGGGTTCTTGCTCGGATTAATGAAGTCTTTTATTTGATCAAACATGTTTAGAGTAACGCTCACTTGATGTTGAGATTCGAGTTGATGACAAAGCAATACTGACTTATATAATCACAAATCATATTAAACTTATGTTTGTTCAGTCGCACAGGTTTACAATGCCTAAACGCTTGTTTTTATTTGCGCGCTCATTTTTTATAGACGCTTTTTTATACGTGCGGGTATCATCGTATTGATTCGGGTACCTAACGAACATCAACAAACACAGAGAGCTCAAAGAGAAGTATGGAACAAATTTATTTAGCTGGCGGTTGCTTGTGGGGTGTACAAGAATTTATTAAGTACGTTCCTGGTGTTATCAGCACAGAAGCAGGCCGTGCAAATGGAAGCGCCCAGCCAACAGAGAACAAGACGACTCAAAGCAACGGCACACAAAACGATTACGATGGCTACGCAGAGTGCGTACAAATTGAATTTGATCCAAGTATCACATCAGTCACTATTCTGATGGAACATTTGTTTGAGATTATTGACCCTTATAGCGTCAATAAACAAGGTGTTGATATCGGAGAGAAATACCGCACAGGCGTTTACAGCACTAACGCAGAACACTTAACCGAAGCTAAGCACTATATTTCTTCAAGAGATGATGCCGACCGTATCGCTGTTGAGGTGTTGCCATTGACCAATTATGTTGCCAGCGACGACATCCACCAGCACCACTTAAGTCACTTCCCTGAAGATCACCACTTATGCCATATCCCTTGGGATCTGCTGCATAAGTATAAATCACAATAGTCTCGACGTAAGATTAAAATAGTCGCGACGTAAGATTGAGATGGTCACGACCTAAGATCGATAAAGCCTCAACAGACATTATCTGTTGAGGCTTTTTAAGTGTTATGGTCAGGACAGCTATCGTGAATTGATTTGATAGCTCAAGCCATTAAACCATTGACCTTTAGCCATTAGCCATTAGCCACTAACGACTAACTTACTTAGTCGTATTCTCAAGCACGTAGTCCGGACCCGCTGTTTCAGCCGTCACGACCGCAAGTTTAGACACGTCTGCGCCTTCACCTTGGTAAGCGTTAATGCCATTTTCTACAACGACTTTTGGTAATTCTACCGAGTAGCCTTCGATCAGTTCAGAATCCGTTACTTGACCTACGTAAGTTTCGTCTGTGTAGGTTGCGCCAACTAATGGGAAGTCTTGCGTTGCACGTACACTTACAAACTCAGGTGACTGCGAGTTATCAACCACGTTGTGTTTGAACGCCACATCAACGCCCGCATAAATGCCTTCCACTTCTGCGTTGTCAAACAAACTTACACGGTGGCTTTGGTTGCCGTAAACAATGCCCCACTCAGTGTCGACTAGAGAGTTGTTCTCGATGGTGATGTTTTTCGGCGTCCATTGCTTGTTCAGCTCTTTGCCCTTCACCGATTGATCTAGCTGCTCACCATTCGCTACGTCGATGATGCCCGTGTTAATAACAATACCGCCACGTAGGTCAGCATTGCCTTCAATCAAGCCATCGCGGCCTCGAGTGTTTGCAATGTAGTTGTTACGAATCACATGATCTTCATCGTAGATACGGACGCCGCCCGTTAGGCGCTTTCCATTACCTAGAATCATGTTGTTCTCAACCGTGTTGCCTTTTCCGTGACGCAGTGAAATAAGCGCCGTGCTTTGGAAAATCGTATTGCCTGAGATCGTGTTGTCGCCCGACTTAATCGAGATAAGCTCACGCTCACCATCCATATCGATCATTAGGTTGTTCACGAACTTAGAACTTGAATCCCACTGTGAAGCTTTAGAATCACCAATACGGATCGCTTCCCAGCTGTTGCCGTTGTAACGAATCGCTTCTTTGATGTCGAATTCGTTGAACTGGTTAGGCTTTTGATCCATGAAGATGTTATTTGCGATCAGGTGGTTGTCAGCTGTGTCATCTTTTTGTACACCAATCAAAGTGCCGCGTTTTTGCTTACCTTCGAAACGGTTGTTGATGACTTTGCCGTCTTTACCCCATAGAGAAACCCAAAGGTACTTTGGATACTCAGAACGACGCTCGTCTGGCTCGTACGTGTAATCGTGGTTGAAGTAGTAGAATGTTGAGTTTTGAAGCGTATTGCCATTACCCATCATACGAACTGCACCAAAGCGTTCGTTAGGGCCGCCTTCAGTAAATACCAAGCCATCAAGCGTGATGTCATCGCCTTTCAGTTCAAACTGAATCAAGCCCGTGATCCACGCAGAACCTGCTCGCTCTGCCTTGATAGAGATGTCATTCGCCGTAATCGTTACTTGACCTAAGTTCGCGTATTTACCGGCAGGGATAACCACTTCGTCGCCATCTTTTAGGTTTTCAAATTGTGCTTTAAGCGCAGCCACTTGTTCTTCTGACGCAACAGCTAAAGTGTCGCCATCTACCTCAGTTAAGCGGTCACTGCTCAATAGGTAACTACGGTCGATTTCGCTAATAGCTGGCGCAGCTTGTTCAGCGACACTAACTACAGGTGCTGTTTTTTCTTGTGTTGTACAGCCTGTTGCAAAAGCGAGTGTGAACGCGCTAATAATGCTTACCGATAATAGTTTTTTGTTCATCGTACATCTCACATTAAAGTTTGGATTATAAAAATGACGACCACCCGTTCAGGTGGCCGTGATGTTATTTAGGATGCGTATTAAATTAGCCTTCGGCTGGAGTCACTTCGTCTTGTTGCTCGACTTTGTCATCGACTGCTTTAACAAGTAACAGACCAACAGAGAACACAATCAAGCCACACAGAACGAATACCATGCGTCCCCACATTGGGTTTGGCAGTACGAACATAGTCATTACGCCCACACCCGCTACCGCGATAAGTGAACCCAACATACGACGTTGCTTGTTATCCAGTTTCTTCTGTTCGTTACTTTCAGCAACTAGTGGTGTCGCAAGGTTGTTGAAGAACTTGTCTACGTCTTTCTCACGGTGCTCAGCAAGAGGCTTGTAGAACAGTGTTGAAAGTACGAAGAAGCCAGCAGTAAATACGATGTGACCGATAAGGCCGATAGCCACTTTCAGGTCAGCCCACTCACGGCCTGTTAGTTCATTTAGACCGAACCAGTTTTGAATCATGTCCGCTGTGATAACGAAACCGACGAAGTAAGAAACTACACCACCTACAACTAGCGTACCCCAACCTGCCCAATCCGGTGTTTTACGGATGAAGAAGCCACAGAATGCTGGAATTGTCATTGGGAAGCCGATCAATGCGCCCACGTACATCATGGTGTCGAAAAGGCTCAGACCTTTAAGAGAGTTGATGAACAGAGCAACCAAGATGATCGCGATGCCGAAGAAAGTAGACGTTAGTTTAGAAACAACCATTAGCTCTTTCTCTGTCGCTTTAGGACGAAGAATCGGCTCGTAGAAGTTCTTAACGAAGATACCTGAGTTACGGTTTAGACCTGAGTCCATTGAAGACATTGTTGCTGCGAACATAGCGGCAATCAGAAGGCCAACCATACCTGCAGGCATGTATTCTTGAACGAAATAAAGGTAAGCGAAGTCAGCGGCTTTGCTGCCAGCTTCTGGGTAAGCTGCTGCTAAATCAACACCTTGACCAGCCATGAACCAAGAAGGCATGAACCAGATGATTGGACCAAGCGTCATTAATACACAAGCAAGCAGTGCTGCTTTACGTGCGTTGTTTGAATCTTTCGCAGCAAGGTAACGGTAAGAGTTAAGCATGTTGTTGGTAATGCTGAACTGCTTTAAGAAGATGAACACAGCCCAGATGCTGAAGATGCTCATGTAGTTCAGGTTATCACCCGTAATGAATGAATCCGTTGGGAAGTCGTTAACGATCTGCGTAACGCCGCCACCGTGGTAAATCGCAACCACAGCACACGTCACCGTTACCGCCATGATGATAACCATCTGCATAAAGTCAGATGCGATTACCGCCCAAGAGCCGCCCGTTACTGACATCACCAGTACAACCAGACCCGTTAGGACAATCGTCGTTGTCATATCAAAGCCGAAGATACCCGATGCGATGATCGCAAGACCGTTCAACCAGATACCTGCAGAGATCACGCTGTTTGGCATGCCAGACCAAGTAAATACTTGCTCATTCACCTTACCAAAACGCATACGAATCGCTTCAATTACCGTCACAACGCGCAGTTGGCGGAACTTCGGAGCGAAGTAAAGGTAGTTCATTAGGTAACCGAATGCGTTCGCGATGAAGATAATCGCGACGGCAAAGCCATCGGTAAAGGCTTTACCTGCTGCACCAGTAAATGTCCAAGCACTGAACTGGGTCATAAATGCGGTTGCACCTACCATCCACCACAGCATATTACCTCCCCCACGGAAGTAATCACTTGTCGTACTTGTAAACGTTCGGAACATCCACCCTATCGCAATTAAGAATAGGAAGTAGATGCCAACTATCAGGGTATTGAGTTCCATCGTTAGACCTTTTATTTATGTTTTTTTGTTGGGGTCACTATAGATAGATGGCAAGTATATTTGTACTACAATAATCTAAATGCGTGACAGTGATCTTACAGTCTGACACTCAATTAATCATACAAGTGATCGAGTTCAAAGTTGCACCACCTAGGAGCGCAATTCCTCAAGTCAGTGCAGTTATCCGCACTAAATTTCGACCAAAACCCCGAAAAACATGAACAAAGTCTCTAAAAATCGAAGGAGCATCGTTAAAAACTATTATTCGTGACGATCAAAACTCAAAGAAGAACAGCAAAAATATCGTTAGATATAATTTATAAAAATGAATCAAATCAACACATTTGTAGTACAAATAAGATTAAGAATTTGCTTTTAAAAGTTCCCTATATTAGGCAGCCAATAATGAAAACTTGAAAACCACTATTAGATACTGACAGGGATACACGGAAGTGAAATGCTTTTAACACACCCGTTACACTTTCCCCGTCCAATAAAAAGGTGTCATTATGAAGAAATACGTTCCAATCTTAATTGCTCTTAGTACGGTATCTTCTATGAGCTATGCAGCAACACCACGTGAAGATGCTGTTGACTACTTACAGATGCGTAAAGGCGTGGCTTACCAAGTAAACCATTCAAAACCCTTCACTGGTCAATTTGAAGAGAAGTTCGATAACGGCCAAGTCGCGACCCAAGCTCAGTTTGCCGATGGCTTAGAACTTGGGCTAGAAACGAACTGGTATCCGAATGGCCAAGTCGCTTCTAAAGTGAATTACGTAAAAGGTGAACTGCAAGGCAAAGCTGAAACCTGGTATCCAAACGGACAGAAAAAAGCAGAACTCAATTATAAAGACAATGAACTATCAGGCACCGCCTCTCGCTGGTATCCCAACGGGGAACAAAGCCTGACAGCTGAATACAGCGACGGACAAAAAGATGGATTGGTAACGGACTACTACCCGAACGGTAACAAGGCCAGCCAAGCGAAGTTTGATGAAGGTGAAGTCGCGAACGGAAAACTTACTCGCTGGAATACTAACGGTGACAAGGTTGAAGAACTGACCTTTAAAGACCACAAAGTCACCTCTAAACAGGTGTGGATGCCTACAGAAAGCTAAGCCTCAAGAACGGCTCTCACTGAGCTCTTTGATATAGCTAAACGCCTGCTGTTAAAGTTTGCAGCTGCACGTCTGCAACTAAGAGACAAGAGAAGAGAAACGAACATTCATGTGATTAAGCGTGAATGTTCGTGGCTTTTTCACTTGCTCTTTTCACGACCTCTTCCCTCGTCACTTCCTTCCAACTTTGCCTATCTCCCTTCACTGTTATTTACAGCACTCTATCTAGTGATAAAACAATCACCAATAGTCATTGAAAATAATAAATATTTAACTTGCGCATAACCTTTCCATAAAATACTGTAAGCAAACGTTTCCGTTGCGAGTCAGATCTCAATTACCGACCTCGTAAGCTATCTACACGCAAATAAGAGAAACACGATTCCAAATACGTTGTTGAGTCATATTGTTTTGCTTTGGTGCCTGCCTATGAAAATTAAAACCTCCCTTTTTAGCCTTGCTTGTTTATCCATTGTCTCTTTATTGGTTGTCGTTTCATTTACTGAAATCGCCAATCTAAAGCTGATCAAACTAGAGAAAACTCTGATCAAGGTGAAGTCGCTTGAAGTTTCTATGCTTCAACTGAATCGAGCAGAACTAGAGTTTCTGATCAGTCACGATAAAACCCTCAAGCCTGAATTCACCAAAGAGTATTCACACTTCCAACAGTTGATGAATAGCTTCTCTGCCTTACTTGAAGAGTCAGACATAGCGGTGCCTGAGTTAGATAAGCTGAATCGAGAGGTGAAGCAATACAACAAAGATTTTTCCTTGATGATAGACGCGATAGACCGCAACCCAGAAAAGGTCAGTGAACTGAAATCAGAAATGAAAATGCTGTTTGAAGATATCATCTCTATATTCACCGGCGTTGAAGTCCGTTTGGAAGAACAGGTCGAATCGATTCAACAAACTATTACCACGTTTATTGCGAGCTCAGTAATTGCCGTCACGGTATTACTGATAGCCGTATCTTTTGGGATCTCATCACGTGTCGCAAAGAAGATAGCCTCATTGAACGCAACCATGTTACTCGTCTCCCAACAACGTGACTTTACCGTCACAGCGGAAGACAGCGGCTCAGATGAAATTGCTGAGATTGCCAAGTCGTTTAACACCGTACTAGAAGACATTCGCCAACTTGTTGGTCAAGTGCAGGGGTCGATTCAGGAGCTGGGCAACATTTCTAACCAGTTGCAACACGACGGTATCGAAGTGGAAGGCGCGTTGAACAAGCAGCAACAACAAACAGAGAATATTGCGACCGCGATAAACCAGATGGGCAGCAATATCCAAAATGTGGCTACCAATAGTGAAAACGCGTCATCAAATGCACAAACCAGTTTCGCCACCGCGAATGATGGCCTGAACGATGTAGCCTTCACCAGAGACACAATCAATACCCTTTCAACCGATCTCGTTAGCGCGAGTGAAGAAGTGAATCGTCTTTCTGTTCATTCCGAGAAGATCAATACCGTGCTAGAGGTGATTAAAGACATTGCTGAACAAACCAACCTACTCGCTTTGAATGCCGCCATTGAAGCAGCGCGCGCTGGAGAGCAAGGTCGTGGTTTTGCGGTTGTTGCGGATGAGGTGAGAACCTTGGCAGGCAGAACACAACTTTCAACCGAAGAGATATCAACCATTATTCAAGGGGTGCAAGACCAGACCCAAATGGTGGTTAACACGATTCAAAATTGCTGTGACAAAGGGAATACCAGTGTCGACTCTTGTGAGAAGGCACATTCAAGAATCACATCGGTTATCGCAGATATGGAAACCATTCTAAATAACAGTTTAGAGGTATCCAATGCCATGAAGGAGCAAAGTGAGGTCACATCAGAGATCATCGAAAACGTAGACGCCATCAAACAGCTGACAATGACCAATGTGAAAAGTGCTTCAAAAAACGCAGCTTCTGCAACTTCAGTCGTAGAGCAAACAGACTCACTTGAACGCGCTGTCATCAACCTAAAAGCCTAGCTATTAAGCCGTGGTTTACACGCTTATTGAGCCTCAAACGACTCTCTACTCAAATTTCAGATAAAAAAACGCTCATGTTGCCTGTATCAACATGAGCGCAAGGGCAGATCTTCGACTACCGTCTCCTACCTTTCTAAACGAAAGCAGAAGTTATAATTAGAATAGTTGGGAGCAATAATCAAAATGCTTTCGCAAGCACTTCAACGATTTCTTCTTTGTCGCTGATGAGAACAACGGGTAACTATTCGAACCCTGTTCATTCCTATCAAGTTCGTACTCATATAGCAGGCTATGTCACGGCCTTGCCTACTACATTTCAAACCTTCTCTGATTGAGCTTTAAATCACCTCAAGTAAATGTCTCATGTTCTTAAAGCGATTGGATTTAATCCATTTAGCTTCAAGAACATTCTTACTTATTCGGCTTCACACCGTCAGTGTATCCAATCAACACAGCAAAGTTATGTGTTGCTACAGAAAGTTAGTAAATAATAATGTATTACAAATAAAAATGATATCTAAAGGTTCAATTTTTTGCTGTAGCGCACATTTATTGACGAACAAAACTCTTCAAAATCATTATTAACAGCCAAATAAATCACTAAAAATCATCAACTTAATGAAACAACTCAACTTTGTAACCCTTTGTAAATAGTGGTTTTGTCCTAACAACACGATCAAATTCACAGATCATCACGCTTCGGATCGTTATCATATTTGTATTATTTAAATGCAAAACAAGTTTGAAATAACCAAGAAATAATTTCAAAAACAAAATGCATTGAAGACAAGAACTACTCTATTTGGCTCGTAATTATGGCCAATACTCAACCTATAAATATGGAATTAATACCATGAATAAAACTAAAATCGTGATTGCTGTGGCATCTGTACTCGCTGCTGGCTCTGTATCTGCTGCGTCTTTCGATATGAGACACGAATACAAGAGTCATACAGATCAACACGCTACTCGTGTAAAACTTGGCGATAGCATTGGCAACTTCCTTGTAGATATCGAAGCGAAATTCAAGGGAGAAGACGGTAAATTCATGGAAGATTTGAAGAACAATGGTTGGGAGCTTGGTCTAAATTACCGTCATGTACTAAACGATAACTGGACAATGACTTACGGTATGCCAATTGAAGGTCGTGAATCTGGCGTTACATACAAGCCTCAAGTTCGTGCAACATACAAAGTGGATAGCGTTGATGGCCTAAGCCTAAGTGCTCGTTACCGTTACGATATGAGACAGAACACTAGCACAACTGAGTACGAGATCGACGGTGATGGTGAAATTGTCGGTGTTGAGAAAAACATTGAAAACCAACGTCGTCACCGTCTAACGGCAAACGTTAACTACTCAATGGACAACTGGCGCTTTGGTTTTGAAGGTAACTACTACAAAGCTGATGGCTACGATATCTACGACAACGATGATACTAACTACGAGTTAAACGCAAGCATTCGCCATATTATGGGTCAATGGGCACCATATGTAGAGTTTGGTGATGTGAGCACTTCATCAACTAAAGCGACTCGTGAACTGCGTAGCCGTGTTGGTCTAACTTACAGCTTCTAATCGATAGCTATATGAATGATCTAAGATAATTACTGTCCTAATTTTCTAAGACCTAAACAAAAGCCAGCTTAATCGCTGGCTTTTTTTCCTTTAAAATCAGCAAAACAAGAGCCGCGCACTTGCAGCTCTTTTTCCTAGTGACTGATCCGATAGAGAAAGGCAACGGTCACATTATCGTTAGGCACAACTCGCTTCTGCTGAGCCAAAAACAATTCCGCTGTCGAAACGGCATCGGCTAATGCATTGTGGCTGTTGTACTCAGGAAGCCCATACCTTTCGCGAGTCCCTGCCAGAGTTAAATCGACTTCTTCATGATTGCTGATCGCTTTCTCCATGCTTTTCTCAATACACAAGGTATCAAGCCAAAGCAGAGGAATCGCTCGTAAACCGTAGCAGCGAAGAAGGTATTGGCTAATGAACTTCTCTTCGACCACACAAGCGTGCGCGACAATGATCTTGCCTTTTGCTGCTTCGAAAAATGTCAGCATCGCATCATGAATAGACGCGCCCTCTTCCAACATTTGCGGCGTAATATGGTTGATAACAGCGGTTTCAGCGTTGATCTGCGAATCGTTATTCAGATAAATATGTTTGGCTGACGCTAAATCGATTCTCCCTTTAACCACATCGACCCACCCCATAGATAAGATAAGGTCTTGCTCGCTGTCTAAGCCCGTGGTTTCGAGATCTAAAATAATGTATTCGCTGTCTTTGGCCAAGTCCGTCATTTCAGGACAAGGCTGCTCTACGAGATCATGTAACGCCTCTGGCAACTTAACCGTTCCCAAATATTGCTTACGTTTACGTTTAATTCGCTCAAGCGGGTGAAAATAGTTTAACAAGGCTTTCATTAACGTGCTCCGAAACGAATTTTCGCCGCTTCTTGAAGGTCAGCAATGATCCTAAAGGCATCTTTCAAGTGTTTACGCTCAAAGCTACCAAAGCTATCTGGGTTGATGTTGTTGTCAGGCACATCCCCGTTCTTCAGCGCTTCAAGTTGATGACCAAAACGGAAAGAGAGAATGAACTGGTAAGCACCCAGAATGTTCTTGAATGCGTCGTCGCTCAGCATACCTTTTTCATTGGCAGCAGCGAAACGTTCGTCAGTCGCCGACAAATCGCACTCCACAGCAAGGCCATAGATACGCGCTAAGTCGATAATCAAGTTGATCGCGTACTTCTTCACGTTCAACGTTTTCTTATTCTCACCTGACTTCTCTAACACTAAGCTATTGAAAATACCAAGTGGTGGATTGGTATTAACCGCGTCTTTCACTAACGTGCTTAAAAACTCACGGTTACCGCGAATATTGCTATGCAGCTCATCGCGAAGAATGCCTTCGAACTCACTGTTGCCGTAGATAGTACGAATTTCTAGGAACACACTGATGTTAAGTAAGCGTTCATACTCTGGGTTAGCCACCCACTTCTTGTAGTAGTGCTTCCAAACACTGAGTGGCTGACACCATTTCGGCGTCGCGGCCATGAATTTACCTGGACATAGTGGATAGTGGCAGCTTGCTAAGCCGTTGGTCACCATCATCGCTAAGTGCTTGAAGTAAATACGGTCACTGTCTGTTGCATCGTCAGCCAGAACAATCGCACTGTCTTGGTCCGATAGCATGTGCACTTCATTACGCGCGTGCGATCCGGCTACGATCCAAGAGAAATCACACGGTGGTGGGCCTAACTTATCAATCGCTATTTGAATCAATCGACGGGTGTAGGCGTCCATAATCATGGTCATTACCTTGCCGACGGTTTCAGGCGCCACTTTACCTTCCACCAGCGCTTCAAAAATAGCTTGTCGCTCTGAGGTGAACGAAGACATGGTTTTCACGCTGCCCGCGTATTTGATTTTCTCGATCAAGAATATCGCTTGAACACGGTGGTTTTGAACCAAATGAGACGTAGTAAGAAGACCAACAACCTTATTCTCTTTCACAACGGGCAAGTTACGGATATTAAATTGCATCATGATAGAGGCCGCATGTAGCACTAAATCATCCGGTTTTACTGTAAGTGGAGAGTGCGTCATGACCTCAGAGATCAAACTATCAGTACTCACGCCGTGGGCGATCACTCGCTTCGTCATGTCTCGGTCGGTGATCAGACCAACAATGGTTTCACCTTCATAGATCACGGCACAAGGTGAGCGTTGATGAAGCATTTCAACCGCAACCGACTGGATGGTTTGCTCAGACTTAACAATCGCAACCTGCCCGCTTGCTACTTCTTCGACTTTACGAATGAATAGGCCTTTCTCTTTATTTGACCAAACCACATCCAGTGCCGACTTCAAGCGAACCTGCGCCTGTGAAGCAAAGTGTTCTGCGCAACTTGGAAAGGCTTTGAAAAGCGTTTGAAGTGCCGAGTGTGGAATCACATAAAGTAAGGTGTTTTCTATTGCGACAGCTCTGTAGCCTTTTTCATCGTTGACTTCAGAATCTAAGAACGTAAAGCCGAACAAATCTTCACTGCCTAGGCGAGCACGAAGCACACCATCAGATTTTCGTTGCTCCATAGAGCCCGTTCGAATGATATAGAGCGATTTTTCTTTCCCCGACTCACACAAATCAACCACATCTCCCTTGCCGAGATAAGTAATTTGAACGTTAGAGGCAAGTTCGCGAAGTGCTTGTTTAGGGATCTTATCGAATGGGTCGATTTGACCTATGAATTGAAGAATATTTGGCAGTAGAGACTGGGGCATAATCACACTCACAATAATTTAATTAGTATTATTATATAACTTAAAATACTGGTTACTAGTGCTTTTAACGAAACAGCAAATAATAGATTAAATATTGGACACCAGTCAGGTTTTCATCAAATTTGGATGCAAAAAAAGCACGTATGAAACGTGCTTTTTAGAGGTCGCTACTGAAGTGAGCTTCTGTACAACCGTAATTTTAACTTTGACTACCCTAGTTTTACGAGAATGACCTCTCGTCGATAATGCAAAACGATCAAAGCTAAAATAACAGTGAAAACAATTAACTAGCGGCTGGTAATCTGTGGTTTGTTTCTAACAGATGACTTGCTGACGCGTGGCGTGCTTTGTCACTATTACCTGCCATGATTGCTTCATAAATCTGGCGGTGTTCGTTAATACAAGTACTTCCCTCTTCAGAAGAGTGAGAAATAAAGTTAACAAACATGGTCGTTAAGATGTTACCAAATGGAAGGTAGAAGTCGTTACCTGTTGCATTGAAGATCAGGCTATGGAACTTCATATCGATATCTAACCAACGCTCTTGATCAAGCGTTTCTTCGCTAGAGATTTCTACCATTTGTTGGAAAATACCAGAGAGCTCAATGCGTTGTTCTGCACTCGCGAACTGAGCAGCTAAAGCACACGCTTCTGGTTCAATCGCGCGGCGTAATCCCAAGAACTGATGACAGAATTGGTCTGTATCGGCCAAACCGTCCATCCATTCGATCAATTGTGGATCTAAGAAGTTCCAGAACGCGCGGTTAACAACGCGAGTACCGATCTTAGGACGAGATTCTAATAGGCCTTTTGAAGTCAGAAGCTTAACCGCTTCTCTTAAATGCTGTTCTACTGATACCAAATTGCTCACACAGAGCCATTTCACCAGGGATAATAGAACCTTGAGGCAAATTGCCCGACAAAATACCACGGGCGATTTCACGTGCAACTTGCACATGAAGGCTTCGCTTAGAGCCTGAAATAGAATTGAAAGAGCCAGCCATGTGTCTACTTACTTATTAGATATGTATTATTTAACCCGGACTATAGCACTGATTTATATCTTCACCAACACAGCATCAGAATAACGTGAGGTCACTACCAATAAAGGCTGGAGCAATATTTCACAAACCTGCTCATCTTTAGGTTTATAAAACCAATTCAACCCATTAATTCATACAAATAGTTCTCATTTACAATTTCAATGTATGCGTGAACTCACAAAACCACCCTTACTCTCACTATTTATGTCGGTAATAACCCGTTTTTAGATGAACACCCTTGAATATAGCAAGTGTTATTGTATGATTTATTGATGTAAATAATCTACAATATAGGCGGCTCTGATGTTTAACGATTTAAAAGGCAAACGCATTCTAATTACTGGCTCTACTGCCGGTATGGGTTTAGCTACCGCACGTGTCTTTGCAAAATACGGCGCAAAAATCGGCATCAATAGTCGTGCTTTCAGCCCAAAAGTCGATGACGTTCTATCTGAACTTACCGCACTGGGTGGCGATGTTGCTTTTTTCCCTGCAAACCTAATGGACACATTAGAGTGCGAAAGGTTAGTCAAAGAGTTTACTGATCATTTTGGTGGCATGGACGTGTTGATTAACAACGCCGGTGGCCTTGGTGGTCGCGCCAATCTAGAAAATATCGATGATGAGTTTTATGAGCGCGTAATGAACCTTAATGTTCGCTCTGCACTGATGACAACTAAGTTCTCTATCCCGCACTTACGCGCCTCTGCTGCTGAGTCCGGGCAAACATCTTGTGTGATTAGCACAGGATCTATTGCCGCTCGCGAAGGCGGTGGTGTTGGTGCTGGCATCTATGCCGCATCTAAAGCTTGGTTACACGACATTCACCGTAATTGGGTGAAAGAGTTCGCGCAAGACAATATCCGTTTCAACATTGTTTCTCCGGGCACTATCGACACCGTATTTCACGATGACAAGAGCGACGATTTGAAAGCGACCATTGCTAACAACATTCCAATGGGACGCTTTGGCAATATTGATGAAGTTGCTCCTTCATTTGCTTTCTTTGCATCGCACGCTTGCAGCGGTTACATCACAGGTCAAATCCTAGATGTTAATGGCGGACAAATAACGCCTTAGTTAGCTGGTTTTTATAAGCTATCTCAGCGATTTAAGTTCGCCACACTATATAAGGTCAACAGACCCGAGTAGATGAGGGAAAACCTCACGCTAAATTCGACGTATACACTGACACTAAACGCCAGATTCGTCTGGTTTTTGGTGTTTTCAAAGTTTCAATTTCAGGTGGTTTAAATGTCAATATTTACATTGGTGGAAGATTCAAGCCGCCGAATTCATGTTCAAGTGGCGAGACAAATTGCTCGCAAGATCTTGTCAGGCGAGTTAGAAGAAAATCAAAAGTTACCCAGCGAAATGGAGCTGTGCGATATCTTTGGAGTGAGCAGAACTGCCCTTCGAGAATCAACTAAGCTACTTTCGGCAAAAGGTTTAATCGAGTCGAAGCCAAAAGTGGGCACTCGTATCAAGCCGAGAACACAGTGGCACTTCTTGGACCCGCAATTGCTGTACTGGATTCAAGATTTAGAAGATACCAAGCCGTTCTTGTCTCAGTTTTTAGGCTTAAGAAAAGCGATTGACCCGGAAGCGTGTGCACTCGCTGCAACCAATGCAACCGTTGAGCAACGCAAAGAGCTTTCGATTCTTTTCCAGAAAATGACCATCGCGGCAAATAACTTCGATTATGAAGAGTGGACGACCAACGATCACCTGTTTCACCAAACGATTTTCTTATCAACAGGTAATCAGTTTTACATTCCATTCGCCAATATTCTGTCGACTATCTTCAAGCAGTTTATCGACCACTCCGCTGAAGGCGGTCGCTTCTGTTTAGAACAACACAAAGCGATTTACGACTCGATAATGTCAGGCGATGCCAAGCAAGCTCGAATTGCTTCTCAAGTCCTGCTAGACGATGAGAACCAAAAACTCTCTAGGGTTGAATTAGCCATCGCATAACTGAGATTAACCAAACTGACTTGTGTTTCAAAGACACAAGTCAGTCTTGTTTTAGCACCCATTTTTTAACCATCAACTACCGTAGTGTTTTCTTTAAACGCTCTACTCCGTCACCTCAGAGAAAGCTTACGGTTATACACATAAGGTGTTGTTTGTGTCTTCGCAATCGTACGTAAGGAAAAATTTCTCTCTCGCCTGGCCCCTCGCCTTAAACGGTATCTTAATGCAGTCGATGTTGATGATCGACACACTGCTTGTATCTCCTCTTGGTGAAATCCCTTTAGCTGCAATGGGGATTGCGACGACTATCGTTGCCTTTGTACTGGGAATTCAAATGGCGTTGGCAAACGGTACTCAGTTAGTATTAAGCCGCGCAGTGGGCTCTGGCATCGCCGCGTCATTATCTAAAGCATTTTGGGCAGGGTTATTTATCAACCTTGGCGTAGCAACACTGTTTTGGCTTCTACTTACTTTTTTCGAACAACCCTTGATTCAAGCATTAACAGACGACGCTTCCCTTCACTTAGAAATCAGCCGCTATCTAGATATCTCGAAATACATCGTTATTTTTACCGCGTTAACGCAGGTGATCATTGCTTTATTTAATGCACTAGGCAGAACTAAAGTCCCATTCAAAGGTTACTTAATTGAACTGCCTATCAATGCTGTACTCTCGTATGTGCTGATTCATGGCTTTTCTAATTTTGAAGGGATTGGAGTACAAGGTGCTGCATTAGGCAGCATTATTGCAATAACGATCCGCTTGCTGTATTTGGTTTTGTGCGTGCATTTAAGCTCTGCGATTTCACTCAAATTAGACGCTCAGCGATCTGAATTCTTTACTAACGTTCGCCGTCACTTTATCGAAATATTCCCCGTAGCAGCGAACGTGACCATGCTTTTGATTGGCGCAACGATATATCAATTGTTGTATTCGCAACTTAACATCAACGCTTACGTAGCGATTACTTTGGTGATGCCTTGGATCAGGGCTGTCTCTCAATTTATTACCGCTTGGGCTCACTCTTCCGCGATTACTATCAGCCAAGCGATTGGCTCCAAAAAGATGGATGACCTAGTCAAAAACGTCGATACCAGTATCGATATTGCAGTCGTCATTTCTTTCGTTTGTGCACTCTTGTTCGCAGGATTAAGTCTGGTCATTGGTGACATTTACCCGAACTTGGATGAGTCTACCTATCAAGCATTGGCCGTTATCGCCCCACTCTACATTTTCTTGCCAATTGTTCGTGGCTACAACACGGTTCATGGGAATGTACTAAGAGCACTAGGAAAAACGACCGCAGTCTTCAAAATCAACTTTACTGGTCAATGGGTAATTTCAATTCCATTGTGTGCATTGATCATCTTTGGTTTAGATGGCTCTATCTTTTGGGCCTTTGCTATCCAACCATTCGAAGAAGTCGTTAAAGCTTTCCCATTCCGTCACTTAGCTCGTAAGTCTCTTAAAGAGTTTGATGCCGATAAAGCCAAAGAGTTGATGTATGACTAAGTCCAAAATCATTTTGGATGAGTCCAGACATCACATTTAACACTAAGCTTTTGAAATAAAGAGAGTTCGCACAAAATCTCCAAAATACAACCTTGTCCTTTGGCAAGGTTGTACTACTTTGAAGGTAGGCATTTATTGGGTCAGTGGCTAACACATCTCAGCAACAAAAGACTCATCAATCCAGCTTAGATTAATCGTTAAGAGAATTGGGTGAACACACTATGCATGACATTATTCAAGATCTTCACAAGCGCTACACAGTCAAAAAATACGATCCTAGCAAACGAATTTCTTCTGAAAAAATAGAGATCATCAAAGAAGCTATCCGCCTTTCTGCTTCTTCTATTAATTCACAACCGTGGAAATTCATTCTGATAGAGAGCGAAGAAGCCAAGCAACGCTTCCACGACACTTTCGCTATCAAGTTCCAGTTCAATCAACATCACGCAATTGAGTCATCGCACATCATTCTTTTTGCCTACGACCCAAACTACACCAAAGACAAATACGCTCACCGCGTGGATGTTGAAGTTGAATCTGGTCACTTACCTGCAGAAATGTACGACAACATGCTCAATGGCGGTTACGCTTTTGCAGACCTCAATACTGATGATAACGGCTTTAATGGTAACTGGACCAAAGCGCAACTTTACCTAGCGCTAGGTAACGCCCTACACGTTCTTGCGAGGCTTGAAATAGGTTCTACACCGATGGAAGGAGTCGATATGGACTTAATCGGACAAGAATTTAGCGAAGAGCTTGATGGGCACATCTGTGAAGTTGCGTTGGCAATGGGTTACTTCTTAGAGGGCGAAGACTACAACCACGGGCTACCAAAAGCACGACTCTCTCTGGATGAAATATTTAAAGTCATATAAGAAGCACTTCGATCCCCGTGCTTTTAAATAAACAAAAAGACCACTCAACATTCAGTTAATGTGGTCTTCGAAAACACTCCTTAAGGGCTGTGTCTAGCTAGACTACTAGCTATATACTATTTGCCGTTCAACTTAAGTGCCGAGAAAGTCACACTGTTGTAGTCGCCATTCTTTTTATCGACAGCGAAATCGCCAGTACCGCCACAACCTGGGCCCCATACAGGGTGAGAATCGCTTACACTACATTGGCCGTATGCTCCCGCTTTATAATAGAAATCATCTTCAGCATAACCCGTTGGTGAGTCAAGCTCATCAATGCCCTTGCTCAGATCGATTTCATACTTAACCGTATCGTGACGTTCTGTTTCAAACGTTAGGTACATCATGGTGCCTTTCACTTCCACTTTGTAGCTAAACTCTTCACCAAGAGCAATACCCGCTTCACCCGGTTCCGCTGGGTTTTCCCAAGTGTTACCCCACACAGGGTAAGCGATGTCGGCACGGTTAGGATCTTTTTTCTCTAGGTTACGCTCATAGTTCCAAAATACTGAACCCATTTCTTGGTCAGGAAACTTCTTATAGAAGATCTTTAGTGGTTCATTACCATGCCCGTAACCAGTTCCAGCTTTGATTAGCTCATTATGTTTTTTAGCGTGAATCTGACCAACAACCACCGAGTGAGCTGGGTACTTTTCTGGGTACTTAGCGTTAATCGCAACGTGATTCACTTTTAGTGTCGCTTCTAGTGTGCCGCCAACCGCACTGTATTCGCTTGCTGATGGATGGCTAGACAATGCCCATTGGTTACCTTTGTCAGCAGTATCGATAGAGAAGTCAGCACCACGTGGCATCTGGCGTAACTCAGAACGCGCGTTTTTCGAGTTTTTCGTCGTAATCGCTTGGTTCTGCACTTCAAATACAAGGTTGCCGTCTTTATCAAGATGGAAGAAATCACTGTGTGAGTAGCTCATCATAGCGACCCCTTCTATTTCATCAACGCGACCATCTTCATTAATATCTGAAGGTATGGTTATTTTCCAATTATGCATATCGAATTTATCGGCAGGTACGGGGTAAGACACACCATTATTTGCAAACGACACAATAGGTACTGCTGATAGCAAAGCTACAGCAAGCATATTTTTTTTGAACATCCAAATTATCCTTAATAACAAACGAGTATTTGTAGACCCATTAATATTAAACTAGGCAGTACTACCCTAATCTGTAATAACAGGTTTATTTTTTATTGAATAAGCTAACTTGTAGAAATGAGCTTCGCTTTCACCATTCTTAAATTGGTTATAAACGCCAGCCCATCGAACTCACCTTTACTCGCATAGTCCGTTTTATTCCCGGGCTTCCCCCTAGGGTCAGACATCTGCAGCTTAGAAACTTTCAAAATCTCTTTGAATTGAGAGGAATTAGTAGGGACTCCTAAATCGGACGCATACGCAGTTGAAGCGGCCAATGATAATAAGGTCGTCTTTATCATGTAATGCATATTTACCTCGACGTCAATTTTTCAAATAACTCTATAGAAACTATTTTTAAATAATTCATTAAATATTTAACTAGCCCGTTATCTGTACATATATTCGTACTCATAGTCATATCCATATGCCAGAAAACCATAGGAGACAACATACTATTAACACAATAAAAACAATCAGAGATATACACATCAAGGCATACTAATACTTACCAATGCCCACACACCAAAGAAATATGCGTGATCAGTAATTTCTATCTAGAGAGTAGACCAAGTTGATCTTATCTTCATGACACAACAACATTTGTATTACTTTACAACAAGCAAATAAAGTAACATTTTGAGTAATGAGATCATCATCAAGCTTAGAGCTCAACACTTTACGAAAAATGAGACAATCATAACGTTTAGTTATAATTAAGGCGGGTTGATAGGAACTTTTTGATTGGTATCACAGAATATAAACACGATAATACATACCATATTTGTCATACATTAATTCAATAACATTGTTGTTGTTTGATGAAAAAAAAGGGTACTAAGGATGTATCCATAATTATAAATCATAGCGAGATGATAAGTATGAAACCAGTAACAAAAATTGCACTATTCGTTACAACCACACTTTTGGCGGGCACTGCCGCTGCCGCTACCATTGATTACCGTGGCGAGTACAAGCATGAAGACGAAAAGTACGCGCACCGTATTAAAATTGGTGCAAATACTAAAATTCTTGATGACCAAGCGAAACTTTCTTTTGGTGTAGAACAAAAATTCCAAAGTAGTGATCAAACAGATTTTTGGAAAGAAGTGGTTCGCGGCGATTCTGAGTTTAGCTGGGACGTGACTTACAGTCTAAATGATAAGTGGTACATCCAACCTGGTATGCCGATTACTTTTGCCGAAACTAAAACAACGTATAAACCTCAGTTCCGCGTTGGCTACAAAGCTGATTTCGGTCTAACTACTGCTTTACGCTATCGTCATGAGCTACAAACGTTTGAAACTGGCACGGGCACAACAAGCGCAGCGGGCGGCGGTAGTATTGTGCGTGATGGCAAAACTCTGCAACAAGGTAAAGTAACGCTGACTGGTTCATACAAGTTTAGTGACGAAGCTTGGAAAAACCTAAAGCTTAGTTACGAAGCAAACTACAACGTGAACTATGATGATGTTCGTCTCGCAAACGATAAGAACTGGGAATGGGATCTTGGTCTTAAGGTTGGCTATAAAATGGGTGACTTCACTCCTTATATGGAATTCTGGTCATCTGACTATGGTTCATCTGCTGAGAATGAACGTCAACTAAAAACACGTTTTGGTCTTAAATACAGCTTCTAAGTATTATTAGACTTGGTTAAAAAAGGCTTAGCACTGCGCTAAGCCTTTTTTGTTATCTAGAAAGATCGTAGGCTAAAAACAGGTAAATGTTTTTTCCAACCAGAAGAGCACGGATGGTTAAAAACACCGATGGACTGGGGCTTTGTAGACAGCTTCCGCTTGCTGCACCCTGAAGTGAATGATCAATACTAGTGGTTTGGTTACCGCTCCAAAGGTTTCGTAGACAACCGCGGCCTGCGTATTGAGAAACCATTATTTAACTTCAATCTAACTTTATTAACCCTCAATGACCGCTATCTTGATAACGCATTACTTCCACTCGTACCATTGAGATTATGGTCTTTTTAAGACGTGTATGTCCGTTTAAAAGGATGAATGCCCTTTAACCTGTTAAACACTCGTCAACAAGCCTGTACTTAAAAGAGATTACAAAAGCGCTATATTATTAAACTAGCAAGAAGGCTTCTATACACGAATTAAGAGATTTGAGTAGCTTATGTACCGGCCTCTCTAGGGTGACATTGAAGTAAAGGCTACATTGACTAGCAGATATATAAAGAGCCGTTAAACAGCTTCATAGTTGATTAACAGAGGTATTAAACGCCTCTTGCATAAAGGAACGGTAAAAGGGTTTATATAAACCCTTTTACATAGATATTTAGATTAATAGTTGTTTCTATGGGTATCAATATACATGGGTACCTATTACTAAGCGCTCAAGAATGGCCTGAATGCGTCACAAAAAAAGCGCCGTTCAGTCAATGAACGGCGCTAGATTTTCGTTTTGTATGTATGAGTTACTTTTAGGTAAGTAAGATTATTTGTCCATTGGGTCTGCTGCAACAACTACAGAGAATGTACTTGAATTGTAATCCACACCACCTAACACATCCCCGATAGAACGAGAGTCAAAATCATCAATAAAGACTTCTTCTTGACCCGCTTCATCAGAATAAACTTCATAGTCATCAACGTATAATGTTGTTTCTGCCATTCCGCTATTTGAAGAGAACTTAATGGTAGTTGCCGTTACTGGAACACTAGAATCTGAGTGATTTGCGTCATTACCTGCGTTCTGAGAGTCATAAGGACCAAACTCCACACCATCGACTTTAACTGTATAAGTACCAGTTTCAGTCGTCGAAGATGTATTCCAAGACATTTCAAGGTCAATCCAAGTACCAGGGGTAAACGTTGTTACTTGCTCGTCTTCACCGCGTAGCGTGATTGCACCTTCATCAATTTTCAATTCACCAATCAAAGATGATGTTGAGTTTTTAGTATCAAAAAGAGAAACGTAAGCTGACTCTGTTTCTGCAGCATCGTAGTACATAGATACTTTATGTGTACCAGTAGTCATGCCTTGTGCAAACTTGTAACGCAATTCGCCTGTGTCGCTATCATCTTGGTCCGTAATTGCCGCAACTTGATTGCCTGTTGGATCTGGATCTGTTGGAGTGTCTCCATCACCAGCTACCGTTGCTTCAGAGCTACTGCTGTTGTAAGGCGTTGTATTTAATACTTTACCAATAGTGTAACCATTGAAGTCATCTTCAAATACTAACTCTTCAGAACCACTATCACTTGAATATACTTTTAGGTTATCGGCAAGTAACTCAAAGTTATTCGTACTGCCGTTATCACCCAATCTTAATGCAATCACTTGGACAGGACCACTTTCTGGGATCTCATCGGCTAGGTAAGAATGTTCAACATCATTTACTTTGAAGCTAAATACACCATCACTCCAAGTTGCTTCTACTGTTAATGTTTCACCTTCAGTATAACTGCCATCGATAGCATTCAGTTGTTTTGCGCTATCACGGTATTTAATAACACCTGCTTCAAAAGCGATTTCACCATGTAAGTTTGCTGTTGATGTATCAGAAGCGTAAACCGAAACATACGCATTTTTGCTGTTATCATCACCAACAGAGTCTTCATCTAGTTGGTAAACAAGATCTACTGTTAAGCGACCTGAAGTAATGTTATCAAGGTTATTATCAGAAAGCTTTAATCTAAGTTCACCTGTGTCAGAAGTTGAAGTATCAATAATTTGAACATAGTTGTTCACACCAGACTCTTCATTCGCATCTTTAACAGCGTCACTTACAGATGTATTAGTCGCTTCATCAACCCCTACTAATTCACCTTCAGTTGCAGTATCAACCACTAATTCGCCATTCGTTACAGAGTAACCACCATCAACAACTGCACCATTAGCATCTGCGCCGTAATAGGTAAACGAGATTGTTTCAGCGTCTAGATCTTCTGCATACGTTGCGGTTTTAATTTCGTACGTACCTGGGACAGCATCATCGTAGTAATATTTTTGTGTGCCATCAGCAAATACATAGACATTGGGTAGGTCGGTAGACATTGCTGCAGGCAACGCACTGGTGCTGACCGTCGCTGTACCTATTTCCCACATACCACCATCAAGAGGTGATGTAGGTGCAGGTGGTGTTGCTACATCCTCTGGAATGAATTCAACATCTGTGTCACAACCGAACAACAAACCTGTAGACATAGTTACTGCAAGTGCAATTTTAGAAATTTGCATAATTTACTCTCTTTCACATTAATCATTAATCCCTTAAATGATATTGTCAGACAAAAGGGCTTAATCAGCAATCATGGATATTTAATATGATGACCTCTCTCACAGTCACCGCCATTTAGGTTAGAGAACTAATGCATACATCACATTAATATTTAAATTTGACGTTTTATTTTCCATTTATGCTAGCCAATAGAAAGTATATAATATGATTATTAACTCACAAAAACACTTCAGATTAAGTATCTCTGGAGCTCAAATCAAGTGATAGAAAAAACTAGTCCCTCCTTTAGTTCAGAATACTTTTAATTAATACAAAGCAATACAAAACTAAGCTCATATACTTTGTGGTTAACTAATATATAATCAAACTAATTTTTTAATATGGTAGCGACATTAATAAAAAAATAGCCGGTAAATTAACAAAGTAATATTATTACTCTATTAATTTACCGGCCATTCATTATTAGATTATGTTGTTTAATAATAATCTCTGCGAGTTATTTACCTTGGTACTGATCGTGCGATACATCTAGTTGGTAGAAAGTCGCTTGTGAGTAATCATCTAGGTCGCCGCTGATGTTTTGGTTGTAAACACCGGCCTTGAAGTACATGTACTTGCCGCCTGCATCGTAGCCACTGTTGCTCATATCAACCACTTGTACAACGTCGTCTTTGCCTTCACGCATTAGCGTCACAGTCATCGTGTTGCCTTTAACGTCAATACGGTAGCTGAACACTTCGCCAAGTGCGATACCATCTTCACCCACTTCAGCCGTCATATCACCCACTAGAGGGTAGAAGTCCTCTTTAGTTGCATCTTGGCTTTCGTGTGCGAAGTAAACCGCACCCGTTGCTTGGTTTGGCAGTTTACGGTAGTACAAACGAATTGGTTCATCGTTTTGATCGTGGATCTGACCAATGATAAAGCGGCCTACTTCGTTCGCATTACCTGTCGTTGTTGCGTGATCGATTTTCAACGTTGCTTCTAAAACGCCATCAATACCAGCTGCTGCTTCTAAGTCAGATTCAGGCGCGCTTGAGAATACCCAGTTGTTCTTGTTAACACCTTTAGTGCTAATAGACTGGTCACCACGGCGCATCATTTCACGAAGCTCTGTACGCGCATACTTAGTATTTTTAGAGGTACGAACACCTTTCACGTAAGCTTTGAATACTAGGCCACCATCGTCAGCTGTGTAGAAGATCTCTGGGTGTTGGTAACCGTTTGCAAGGTTCCACTCAGAAACGTCATCAGGCTTACCATTTTTGTCATGGTCGAATGGTTGAGATAGGTACCAATGCGTCATGTCAAAGTTTTCGCTCGGTGCATTACCTGCAACCGGTGTTGCTGGCAGGCCTGTCGGAACTGGCAGTGCACTGCGTGTGTCACATTCAACTGAGGTCTCACAAGGGTAAACCGCTGCTACACCGAAGTTACCAGAACGAAGATCTTTGCGCGCATCTTTGCGTGCTTTTTCCGCCGCTTTCATTTCAGCGATCATTGCCGCTTCTGCAGCGACCACGTCTGAAGTAATGATATGGCTAGCAGGACAAGCGTTAATGTTACAGTTAACCGCAGCTAACCCGGTCACACTGTTCCAACCATTTTTGGTGTTACCGTGACCAACGTATCTTACGTAGCGTGCTTGCACTGCTGGCTCGAATTGGAAACGCTCTAGGCCAATCGCTTTACCTGAGCTCAGTTGATTTTCAAGTACGGTTGTCCAGCTTTCGCCATCAACACTCACTTGAATATCAAATTTAGATTGGCGCTCGTTACCTTTGCTGAAAGATGCTTGAACCGCATCAAATTCTTGCACTGAACCATAGTCTAGTGTTGCCCACTCACCGTCACCCGCAGATGACCAACGTGTTGTAAGGTCTTGGTCAATGAGACGATCAGGTCCGTTACCATCATGGCTACTAGCGGTAACCGCAACTGGCGTTAGAAGCGCTTCACCAGTTTCTTTGTTATTTGGAAAATCAGCAGTAGGCGTGCTCGTGCTCGCACAACCAACCGCAAGTAGAATAGAAGAAGCGAGTAAGGTTTTTAGAGTGATTTGTTTCATATTTAATCCATTATTATATTACAAAGGCAGCGTTTGTAAGTGAAAGCAAAATTGGCAAACACGAGCTATAAGGCGTTTCTTCTCTCAGCATTTGCGACAACATAAAAATATTACGTAATCTTATAATACAAATAAAACACTTCGTTGAATAAATGAGACTGGGAACACTTTCCGCTTTTTCCATACTTTAACTGGATCACACTTCCTATTGATAAAAGACAATATATAAAAATTTAGAATGCGAAATGGGCTATCAAGGGCGAAAAACCCGAGCGGTAATGGTGAGAATTTGCATCACTCGAACAGAGCATTTGTCGTTCAGAACATCTCATTCACCAGTGTCGCAGCAGTTAAAAAAAGACCACATTGTTAGGAATCAATATGGTCTTTAAAGCAGTCATTGTTGTTACTCAAACGTCAGCTAACTCAATAATGTTCGGCTCTAAGAGAACTAAAGCTCACATCAAACACTTCACCCGCATAGTCGCTATCAGGCTTAAATTGTGGGTAGATGCCCGCTTTGAAATAGAAAGCGATGTCTGTCGATGTCCAATCTGATGTTAACGAGACCGTGTCCCCATTTTTATCTGTGTAATCTTGTCCCCAAGGGATTAAATGAAAAACGGTGTTGGTTCCATCTAAATCATGAGTCGCCAAGTAGATACCGTCTTGATTGGCACGAATCGTATATCGCCACTCTTCGCTTGCCGAATAAGTCCCTAACTCGACACTGAACGGGTCACAATGATTACAGTCTTGGTTGTTGCGCTCAAAATCAGAGTTCAGTATCACTCTTACTGGCTTGCTCTCTCCTTCCCATAATAGTTTCACCAATGCTTGATTGATCTTCCAACCATGGATTTGTCCAAGTACCACTTTTGGATCTTGATTGTTGATGTTCGGGTAATCTTCAACTCGCAAGGTAGCGATGAGCTGATGGTTAGTTTTATTGGTTCTTGTATCGTTCAAATACCAACTTGTGTCTTCATCGCTGGTGCTGCAGTCCGGCTGAGTACTGCTTTGATACAACTCCCTTAACTCAGAGCGAATATAGTTAGAGTTTTGTGTACTAGTGCCATAACCCATATCAGCTCTAAAGTGCATTCTTCCTTCATCGGTATTGAAATAAGAAAGACCAATATCGCTGTCGTAGACATCACTGTCGTTGGCGAGAAGGTCTTTGCTCGATTCGCAGCGCTCAGGTTCTAGTTCAGCAGCACTGTCACCGCCACTTCCATACCAAGTGTCTTTGCTCGCAGGAATCGTCAACTTCCAATCGCTAATATCCCAATCGTTTGAGCCGTTGACTTGTGTGGTGGTGTATCGCAGTGCCTGAAAGTGAGCCGTGGCTTCACCATTTTCAAATTGATTATAGATACCCGCTTTAAAGTAACTCAGTAGGTGCTGCCAGTAGGTAATGTCTTCGTCGACTTTAACTTCATCGTTCACTTTGATCGAAAGGGTGTTTTCATAAACAGAAAGATCAAACTTGGTGAAGCTATCGAGATCCGCCTCTCCCAAATCGTAGCGATTATATGAAGTGGCATAACAATCCGAAGAGTCAGCGGCACTGCTACAGTCAATGGTATTGTTTTTCATGACTGCCCAGTAGTGACCTGTGAGCCCATCTCGTTCTTGCTCCCAAACCACACGTAATAGTGGATGAGGGATATAACCCGTACCACTCTCGTCTGTGCCTTTGTTGTGGATCTGTAGCACGGTCACTTCATCATGATCAGCGGGAGAACTCGCCATTGCATGCTCAATATCAGGCAGGCTTATTTCCGCATGTAGACTGTGTCTTACGCCAGCTTCATTGATATCGAAGTTTTCTCCCTCACGAACTTCAGAGCGCATCTTGTAGTTCGCCATTTTGAAGATAAGATTCTCCGTCTCTTCGTCAGCATAAAAATAATCACTGACATAACCATCGAAGTTACCATCTTTGACTTCCGAGGTTTTATTGCCCTCCTCTCCATTAGGATCAGATACCTGAAGATCTGAGCTAGAAAGGATGTTTTGATACTTGGCAATATCATAGGGAGCAACAACACCATAAGACGTTCCTGGGTTATTGGTATCAGAAGGATCACTACTGTCACTTGAGTTACTGGAACTGCTTCCACCGCAGCCATACGTAAGCGAAGCGAGTACTACGACGAAGATTGGTTTATTCACATTTATCTCACTTATCCATAAGAGTAGAGTGATAATGTATATTTGTACTATTTTATGTCAATTGCCTATTTATCAGAATATGAGATGCGGCAAATGAAGTGAAATGAACGGATATTACGTAGAGTTAGACTCAAGAACAACGCAGAAAGGCCACTCTAAACTCGCAAGTTATTGAGTGGCTCTCAGATCACAAACTAAACTTAGTGTGTTGATTTTTATATATAAATATTAAAAAACTTAAACCTTAAAGCTGCTCATCAACTCACTAACGCTGCCGTTAAGTGTTTTGATTTCTGCTGATTCAGTCAACTGATCTTGGCTTAGCTTATTAAGCTCCTCAACAAAGCTTTCAATCTTATGCATGTTCTTAGCGATGCTCTGAATAAGTGCATTTTGCTCAACAGACGAACCCGAAATGTCATTGTTAAAACGACTCACCGTTTCCATCTGTTCCGTTAGCTTCGCCAACATATTTACCGCTTGAACCACTTGAGCACGAGTCATTTCACAGTTGCTTTTAGTCAACTCAATCGATTTAACCAAACCATCTGATTTAGACTGCAAGCCAGACAGCGCTTCATCAATTTCAGAAGTACTGATTTGCGTTCGGTTGGCTAACGCACGGACTTCATCAGCAACCACCGCGAAGCCTCGACCATGCTCACCCGCTCTCGCCGCTTCAATAGACGCATTCAATGCCAACAAATTAGTTTGTTCCGCAATGCCGCCAATCACAGACACGATAGACTGGATGCTCTGCGTTTCATTCGCCATTGAGCGAATGTCATCAGAAGTGGTGCAGACTTGCTTCTCAAGATCATTGATATAGGTTTCCGTCACCGTGTTAATCTGTTTCGTCTCATCACTGAACACGGCTGCCTCTCTTGCTGCTTCTGCCGCCGACTGAGAACTCTTCTCGACTTCGTTTGATGCTTCAGATAAGCCGTTAATTGCAGAGACCACTTGAACCGTTTCATCAGTGTGAACTTTCAGTACATCGCTGGTTTCTTTACAACCTTCACGAATACTCAGTACCTTAGTATCGAGATCCGAGTTCTTAAATTTGACGTCCTTAACCATCTCTTGCAGGCCAATGATGAACAAGTTGATGTCTTTGGCGATATGCCCTAAGTCATCATTCCCCTTCTCAGCAAGCCTTTGAGTCAGGTCTCCGTTACCTTGAGATAGATCGTGGACGATTTTGCGCAGTGACACGATTGGGCGGTAGAAGCGATTCAGAAGTAAAATCATCAATATCACCGAGCCAAGCACACAAGCTACAATAAGAATGCGTGCACTCGACATCACACCATTCAACTGATTGAGTGCGAGCTCTGGGTCAATACTAGAGATCATGTACCACTCTTTCTGGCTGCCAATATCCACTTTCTTGGCCATCAAAATTCTCTGGTTGCCATCAATCACACCCTCAATGAATTGATCAAGCTGTTCAATGGCACTGTTGAGTTTCATTTGAGTATCTGCAGAAGATATATTGCTTTGCGGAAGTACGTTTTCGATTGTCGAAGCGACTACCATCCCCTTCTCGTCGATGATAATGCCTTTGGCTTCGTAGATGCTGTCCAGCTGTTCAAGCTGAGTTTCCAAATCGTCAAAACGTATATCGGCCATGATGACACGATCTTGGTATGAGTAGGTCACACCGATCATAGGCACTTGAGTACTCTTAGTGAAAAACAGATCACTAAAAGACAAGCCTGATTTCAATTTAGCTTGTTGGTACCAAGGTCGAGTGGTTGGGTTGTATTTTTCTTTTATCCCAACACCGTTAGGGAAAGACTCTGAAGGACGAGAGGTATAAGAACGGCCGTCGTCAAAACCCACTACAATCTTGTCAATACCACCGAGTTTTGCAGCATAATGCATGAGTGCTTCATTCGGCACTTGGTATGGGGATTTCATGAACTCTTGTGCAACAGAGTTAACGGTATCAATGGTGCGTTGAACGGTATTTTCTATTTGATTGATTTCTATCGTAAGCGAGTGATCAATCTCGTTATAAATCGTTTGGTTTACCTGTTCAGTGGCCAAGTTAAGCGTAAACCAGTTCGTAAATGCCAAAGCACTAGAGCTGACGATCGCTACCATTAAAATCAATTTTCCTTTAAACCCTAGAGACAATTTTGAATTCATAAAACTCATCATCCATATCAACCTATGTCTATTATTTTTATCCGAATGAAATGGTTATTTTTTGCATTTTCGAAGATACGGGAAGTGAAACCCGTTCATGCCGATCCATCGTCACAACCATCAATTTAATTAATATTGTATGTTTAATTGACCAACTATTCTGTGAGCGATCTTGATATATTAAAACTGGCTAAAATCGCCCTGTGATATAGGTATCATTTATGAGTTTGGATTTTGTTCGAAGTTAAACATTGACGCATAACGCATTCAAATAGATCGATTTTAGATAATTAGCTCATCATTTCTCCGATAGCACTTTTTCGGAAACTCTTCTTCTTCCTCTCAATCAGCTGAGTAAAAAAGTGAGTCTCAACTCACACTTCTACCAACTAACCATTCACTAAAGGCATTCAATCTTAAAATTTATTTGTAATACAATAAGCCTTAAGTTATGATGTATTTGAATCATAACTTAAGTTCTTTCTGGATGCTTTTGTTCAATTCAAAGTGATAATTGAAGCAGCCGCTTTAAGGTCATTGAACGCGTTTAACGTAGAAACTGTCGGGGGATCTCGTTATTCGTTTTTTCACTTGCTATTGATCATTTGTTTTTCCAGACGGCTCGTCCGAACATGCCCATACAGTCACCAGCTGTGTGGGCTTTTTTTTACTTTCTTTTCAGGCCCGATACACGAGCGGTGTTAAGTCATCACCAACAATCCTGTAAGTGCACTGGTTTTAAGTTTACGTAGAAAAGTAAGTGAACGAGTGGGTGCTAGAAGGCTTTGAATTTACAAATAGATATAGAAAAAATAGGAATTGAAGCAGTAAAATAGTCAAACAGAGTTTTGAGTAGGTGTAGCTGAGGAAGTTGAAGTAGAAGAGTTTAACGAGGGAACAAAGGTTTGGATATGGCAGATAAAAACGAACCTCGCTGAGGTATCGCCGCCTAAAAAGACAGGCAATACCCTAGCGAGGTCGTACGTCGATTACTTCTCTAGTTTAGCGAAGTAGTCGAAGATTACTGGTACGTCGTTGTTACCCATGCCTGCATCAACAGCAGCTTGTAGGCTTGTTGCAGTACCTTGAGCGATTAGAGACTCAGTACCTAGCTCTTCACAAAGAGCAAGGAAGTAACCAAGGTCTTTGTTTGCGTTAGCAACAGAGAAACCTAGCTTCTCTTCACCGTCTACTGCGTAGAACTTACAGAATTGCATGAACGGAGAGTTAGATGGACCTGCAGACATGATGTCAAACAGTTGTTGGCCATCAACACCAGCGCGTTGAGCAACAGCGAAAGCTTGAGACATAGTCGCAACAGTTGTCATACCCATGAAGTTGTTTACAAGCTTAGTCACGTGACCAGAACCTAGAGCGCCTAGGTGGAATACGTTTTCGCCTTGCTCTTCAAGAACAGGTTTAACTTTGTTGAAAGTTTCCATGTCGCCAGCAGCCATGATGTTCAGAAGACCATCTTTAGCGTGTGCAGGAGTACGACCTAGAGGTGCGTCGATCATGCCCGCGCCTTTTTCAGCAAGAGCTGCGCCGATTTGCTTAGTAGAAGCAGGGATAGAAGTACCGAAGTCTACTAGTACTGCGCCTTCTTTGATGCCTGCTAGAACGCCATCTTCGCCGTAAACGATTTTTTCAACAACAGCAGAAGTTGTAAGACAAAACTGAACGATATCACTTGCAGCAGCTAGTTCTTTAGCAGAAGTGAATGCAGTTGCGTTGCCGCGATCTGTAACGCGAGCAACAGCTTCAGCGCTTAGATCCATTACGTTTACGTGGTAGCCGCGCTTTTGCAGGTTTTCAACCATGTTGCCGCCCATAAGACCTAGGCCAATGAAACCGATTACAGGTTTAGTCATGTTCAAACTCCAAATATAGTATTGTATGATTATATGCTCATTATAATAACTACGTCTTTCTCGTTACGCAATAGTTTTAGGGCATTGATTTAATGGTTAGACGTAAGTTGTGACGGGGGTTCACTTTACGAGAAAATATGGGTCACGCTTTGTACTTACAGGAACTATTTGCCACTTTAAAAACCGTCTATTGATGAAATAACATACGTTAAATGTCATACGATTAGTAAGCACAAGCTACGCCTTTACCTATGTATAGTGCACTATTCCCGTAATCAGCCAGTGATTAGACTGTTCACGCAGAAGTAAGTCATATCAGTTTTTACGAAAAAGGGGTTGGCGCCCTATTCTTCTAACAAAGCGATACATGCGAGTCTCGTATACGACTCATTCACATTTCATTGAACATCGTGGCTAAGTACATGCCCAGCCTTTGTGTGTATCAGCTTCCAGGTTCAGCCATCGAGCTATTGGCTTGGCATCGAGAAGCGATTGATCTCTTGGCCATTTAGTTTCCTTTCAACCTGATGGGGTTCCCAACTTTGCCAACTAATACAATTTAACTGAGTATCCAACTTGCTAGCTAACAAAACAAAAAAACTCCGAGCTTTCACTCGGAGTTTTTAATATCTAGCTTCTGTTGCTTCAGCGAATTACAGTTCGATTGAAACCGTTTCACCGTCAACATTTAGCATTAGCGTGTTGCCTTCAAGCTTGTGAGACACTTCAACTTGCTCGCCTTCGTTCTTATTCGGAACAAGAAGGGTCAGGATGTTGTGCTCTTTCGATGGCTTGAATTCCACTTCAACGTGACGGTGGATTTCAAGATCTTTGAACTCGTATGGGTCAACTTCGCCAAAACCTTCAACGTTCTTAACTGACGTGATGTTATCAGCAGACTCGTTGATGAAGTTTACGTCTAGGTGCGCAACTTCGCCACGGATAGTGAAAGACTTGTCTGCCACTTCGTTTGCGAAAGTAGTGTGCATTAGCCAAGTCATGTCTTTCTCTTCAGAAAGCGTTGCCTTGTCTTGCATTACGAATACTTTACCTTGAACAAACCAGACCTTACGCTTGTAAGATTCAATTTCAGGAACGAAGTACTTGTAAGACGCTGTTGCATCGCCTTCAACCATCTTCACATCAGATTCAGTGTCGAAGTCAGAGATGTTGCCGCCCGCTTCGATACAGAAGCGATCTTGGTGGTTTTCGTAGCCTGTGTTCTTGTTCTCGCCGTACTGACCTTTACCGCCAAATAGTGGAAGGTTCTTAGAGAACGTTTGACGACGCCATTTCGTGTGCATATCAACACCGAAACCACCGTAGTAACCAGTGATTGACGCTAGCGTTTCACCGAATGCATGCAAGGTGAATGCGTTTTGGTCACCGTGAGAGTGGCTGATTGAGCCAAACGGAGAACATTTGAATACCATGTGAATATGGTTATCACGCTCAGTCATCTTGTTGTGGAATGCAGCCCAACCTGTGATTGGGAATACTTTCAACAGTGGATCATTCGATGGTGCCTTCTCTTCAGGTGCATCCCAAAGGAAGTTAAAACGAAGATCGTCGTAGCCGAAGTCCCACCAACCGAAGTTGTAGAACTTGGTGTGTGCTTCAGTATCACGGCCTTTCAGTTGGTTGTAGTACCAAACATACTCAGGCTTCTGGTTAACACCTGCGTAATGCTTGATGTTGTAAGCCAGTTTCAGGCCCGGGAAATCACCGATTGAAGACTGGTCACAGAAGCTCGCGCGCTTAGAGTGAACAGGCATGCAGTAAAGCGGGAAATCACCTGTGTTTTCGTAGAATGTTTTGTTGAACATGTCTACGCCACAGTATGCTTTCAATAGATCGAATGCTTCGCCTAGAAATGCAGTTTGTGTGTTCCAGTAGTCAGGACCTTCAGCCCAACCGCCGTCTACACCGCCCCATGGTGGGTAGTGTACTGCGTAGTATTCTAGAGCGTATGCAATGTACTCGCCTGCTTTCGGGTGATCGTGGTAAAGCGCGATACACGTTGGGATGATAGCAGAAGAGATAGAACGAACACCGTGGCTGTTCAGTGGGTTGTTCAATAGATCAACCGTCACTTTCAGGTGGTGCATGATTTCGTCTAGACGCTCAATCAAAGCATCTTGAACTTGCTGACGTTCTTCATCTGTAAAGTAGCCGTGTAGCCAGTCGTAACCCCAAGCCATAGCCGCGATAACACGGAAAGCCGCTTCATCGTTATAGCCACGAGAAGTCACGCCTTCTGGATCGTACGTAGACAGTTTTAGAGTCCAAGCTTTTGCTTTAGCAATTAGCGCTTCGTCTTCTTTCACAACACCAGCAATTGCTAGGTTACGTGTCGCGTTCAATGCCATTTGGCAATCAACGTACATTTGACGCCAGTAAGGACGCCATAGAGAAGCTTTGCCTACCGTCTCAGCTGGGTACGCTTGAGGCTCTTCGAAAGGAGCAGTCTCAAGGAACTTAACTGTCGAGTTATTGTAGAAATCATCAAACATGCAGTGAGCTTCATCAGCTTTCACTTTCGCTTTGAATTCTTCTAACTGATCTGCTTGAACAAGAAGACGTGGACGTGCTTCGCTCAAGTTGTCTAGGAATGATAGGTCGAAGTCACGTGTCTGTACTTCGATAGGGAGTAGGTCTACAAGATTACCTGCTGAAGTATCATTCTCCAGCTTCATCTTCCTGATTGCATCAAGAGATTTTTGGTCGCTCATTCTAACTCACTTATTTTTCAAGTTGATTGAAAGGAATTAGCAACAATATACGTCTTATTGTAGGACAATTGAATCTATTTCGGTTCGATTGAACCATTTTGTACAGTTTTCGTGATTTAGGTCAGATATCTTCCACCTGACAGTTTTTCCGTTTCGCAGAACAAAAAATGCGACGCCCTTTCGAGTCGTCGCATTCTATTATAAACGTTTTCTCTATATTAGCTTTCGGTTACTGCTTTCGCTTGCTTACCGCCGTCATCGACCGCTTTAACCAATAGCACACCAACACCACCAACAATCACACCACAAAGGATGAAGACTAGGCGCCCCCACATTGGGTTAGTAAGTAGAGCCATTAGCATGATACCAACACCCGCTACCGCAATCAGTTTACCAAGCATTTCACGCTGTTTGTTATCCAGTACTTTCTGTTCTGCTGACTCCGCAACTAATGGAGTAGACAGATTGCCGAAGAACTTATCAACGTCTGCTTGACGCTTCTCAGTTAATGGCTTGTAGAACAGAGTTGATAGGATGAAGAAACCACCTGTCAACGTAATGTGAGCAATCAGACCGATAGCTACCTTAACATCAGACCATTCACGGCTTGTTAGCTCTTCTAGACCAAAGATTGAAGACACCATTTCAGCGTTAACAACGAAACCTACGTAGTAAGAAACAAAACCACCAACTACTAGCGTACCCCAACCAGCCCAGTCCGGAGTCTTCTTAATAAAGAAGCCAAGGAATGCAGGAATTGTCATTGGGAAGCCGATAAGTGCGCCTACATACATCATGGTATCGAACAGGCTCAAACCTTTAAGCGAGTTGATGAACTGTGCAATAAGGATGATAGCAATACCAAACACGGCAGAAGTAATCTTAGAAACAGTTACTAGCTCTTTTTCGCTAGCCGCACCTTTACGAACGATTGGCTCATAGAAGTTCTTAACAAAGATACCCGAGTTACGGTTTAGACCAGAATCCATTGAAGACATTGTCGCTGCAAACATCGCCGCAACTAGAAGGCCAACCATACCTGCTGGCATGTACTCTTGTACGAAGTATAGGTAGGCAAAGTCACCCGCTTTCTTACCTGCATCTGGGTAAGCTGCTGCTAGGTCGACACCTTGACCTGCAATGTACCAAGAAGGCATGAACCAGATAAATACACCACAAAGCATTAGCACACACGCTAGTAGCGCTGCTTTCTTCGCGTTCTTTGAGTCTTTAGCCGCTAGGTAACGGTAAGAGTTAAGCATGTTGTTAGTAATAGAGAACTGCTTCACGAAGATGAAGAATGCCCAAATGCTGAAGATGCTTAAGTAGTTAATGTTGTTACCAGAAAGGAAAGAACCGCCTTCCGCTACTGGGAAGTTATTCACGATTTCACCAACACCGCCACCTTGAACAACAGCAACAACAGCACATGTCACGGTTACTGCCATGATGATAACCATCTGCATAAAGTCAGATGCGATTACCGCCCATGAGCCACCCGTTACAGACATTGCCAATACAACCAAACCGGTAATCCAGATAGTTGCTGTCATGTCGAAACCGAAGATACCAGAAGCGATGATTGCTAGTGCGTTTAACCATACACCTGCAGAAACAACACTGTTTGGCATTGAAGACCAAGTGAATACTTGTTCGTTAGTCGCACCGAAACGCATACGAATTGCTTCGATTACCGTTACTACACGCAGTTGACGGAACTTTGGAGCAAAGTATGCGAAGTTCATGAAGTAACCAAATGCGTTGGCTACGAAGATGACCGCTACTGCAAAACCATCGTTATACGCTTTACCTGCCGCACCGGTGAATGTCCATGCACTAAACTGGGTCATAAAGGCGGTTGCACCAACCATCCACCACAACATGTTACCGCCCCCGCGGAAGTAGTCACTGGTGGTACTTGTAAATGTTCTAAACATCCAACCTATCGCAATCAAGAATAGGAAATAAATGCCGACAATAATCGTGTTGAGTTCCATCGTGTATCCTTTGTCCGTTGTATTTTGTTACGAGGACTATAGGAAATCTCAAACTTTATTTGTAGTACAATAATCCAAATAAGTGATGGCGATCTTATTTTGATTGATTAAGTTAATTATATATATGACATAGGATGGAATATGGCCAATCCATTAAGGAAATTATTGGTGTTTGAGGTGAAAACTCAAAAAACCAAGACCAAAGAACATCACACCCATTAAAATCAAAGACTTACAAAAAAGTGAGACTTTGCACACTTATTAACAAATACAACCAAACACATATAAATATAAAATTCTCAAAAATAATAAAAGCCAAATCAGATCTGAACCATCCTCATTTATCACACAATAAACCAGTGTTTTTTGACAGATTGATAAGTTGTTCTAGTTAGAATTCAATTCAAATTTGTGTAGTGCTCTTATCTTTAGATCTAAATATAAATGGATGAAAAACCGCCTAAATCGAATGATTCTTTTGACCATTTCCGATGAGTTAAGAGAGGAGATTTAAGATGCTGTTTCTGTTAGTGATAAAGAGAACGTGCAAAGATTAGGGGTAGTGAGCAACCCGAATAGCTTAAGAAATATGGGAAAATGATTGAACCAAAACAGTGCAACACACTTCCTAAAAACAAACCGATTAGCTCGCTAGCATATTCGTATGTATCCCATTGTTTTATAGGGTGCTCTGTTATCACGCCAAAATAACTGGATCTGAGTGCATGTATATCCAGCTCAATAAAAGACCAGAATCACACTATTTCCGACATAACATGGTCAAAACAAGACCGACGTCTTGTTAGAAGACTTTCACTTGTGATCGTTCCCCGCTTCCAAGCTTTCGTTAATTGAAAAATTATTGTCATACAATATTCTATATATCTAACCAGACATAAGGACATGTGGCATGCGCTCAATGAAAGATATCACTCAAGACGCTATCGATATCGTTAAACCCTCTATCGACAAACTGTTTGAAAGAACCAATAGAAAAGAACTGCATATTGTCGTTATGAATCCACACCTCAAGCCTTGGGAAGCCTCTTTTGAAGACGCCATTCTTTATGAAGAGTCTTTAGGAACCCCTGTTAACTGGACTATCAAGTTTGATCACCTTGCTCGTAAGAAAGCTCAGCAAGCATGGCGAGAATCAACAAGCAATCTAACACTTCATTCCCAACACCCATCTTCATTACGTGACGAAGACTTACTGTTTTATGGTTCGTTTGTTTACGGAAACGTGGTTGTTGCCTGCAGTGGCGTACAACAATGGTATGACATGCTGATCAGTGGCTGGATAGCTGTAGCTATTGAACAGCTAGCAATGCACGAATACCAAACAGAAAAAGCAGAAAACCCTACAAAAACATATCGCTAATAATTAGAAACAGAAGGAACTTAATATGAGTAAATTATTGAAATCCATCATGCTGGCTGCCGGCATACTTGTTTCTGCAACGTCGTTTGCAGCAGACTACCCAAGCAAAAACATTCGCTTAGTTGTCCCATTTGGCGCGGGCGGCGGTACAGATGCCGTTGGCCGTACCCTTGCAAATAGTGCGAAAGACATTCTAGGGCAGAACATTTCAATCATGAACCGTACGGGTGGAGCTGGCGCCGTTGGAATGAGCTTTGGTGCCCAGCAGCGTGCTGATGGCTACACGTTAACAGTGGTCACTCGTGAAATCGCTTCGCTTCCTCAAATGGGTTTGATGCGCCATACGGCAGACGATTTTAGACTCATTCGCTTAGTAAACCTGGACCCAGCGGTCGTATTAGTTGCAGCCGATAGCCCATACAACACCATTAATGATCTGATTAAAGAAGCCAAAGAAAACCCTGGTAGCGTAAAATTTGCTTCAACCGCTGCACCAAACTTCTACTTAATGTCTCTTGAAAAAGACCAAGATATTAAACTCAACGCTATCCCTTATAACGGTGCATCTGAAGCGATTCCTGCAGTACTGGGCCACCACACAGACATAACCATGGTGACACCGGGTGAAGCTATCGCTCAACTTCGTTCAGGCCAACTAAAAGCATTAGGTGTCATGTCTGAAGAACGTATTCAGTACATTCCAGATGTTCCTACTTTGAAAGAGCAAGGCATTGATGTAGTAACAGGTACATGGCGCGGTATTGGTGCTCCAAAAGATACACCTGATGCAGTAATCGAGAAGCTGGGTGCTGCATTTGATGAAGCAATGGCAAGTGAAGAGTTCAAATCTTTCATGGAGAAAGGTGCAATGACGATTCACAACCTTGATGACAAAGCCTTCACTGAGTTTGTCGCAGAAGATACAAAATCACTGACTCAATTAATTCAATAACCTTTGTTCGGAGGCACAACTTTTATCAGTTGTGCCTCTGTTATTAGTTTGTATCTTTCCCTTGCTTTACTTTTTAGGGGTAAATTCTATGTCTAACGCCAACTTAAATCGGAATGTCGTTTTCCCTTCCATAATCATCATATTGAGCGTAATCGCACTCGCGTTGATTACTCAGTTTGATCGTCCGATGTATCAAGATGCAAGTGTTGATGCAAAATTCTTCCCGATGATGATTGTGATTGCCCAAATTGCTATCTGTATTGTTCTCATCGTTCAACACAAACTCAAAGGCGTCTCAGAACAACAAGAAGCGATGATAAGCAAGATGTCTATCTTCGGCGTTGTCTTTCTTATCGGATACGCATTACTCATCAGTGTGGTTGGCTACCTTTACGCGAGTTTGATTGCATTTATGTTCTACCTCGTTTACTTCAAAGTTAAGAAGCCAATTTACTACGTTGTCGCCGTTGTCTTTGTGTTTGCGGTTTACTATTTGTTTGGCGAGGTGTTTTACATCGCGCTTCCTGAAGCAACCTGGTCATAGGAGGTCATAATGTTTGAATATCTAATCGATGGTCTCGCAACAGCTGTTAGTTTTGCAGTGCTTCCTGTCCTTGTTTTTGGCGTACTGGGTGGCGTAATTCTAGGCGCACTACCCGGCCTAACGGCGACGATGGGCGTTGCGATTCTCCTGCCATTTACCTTTGGCATGGAACCGACGTCAGCCCTCGTGATGTTAATTGGTGTATACATTGGTGGCATTTACGGTGGTTCAATTGCCGCAATACTGCTTAAAACACCGGGGACACCAGCGTCTGCAGCAAGTGTACTCGACGGCCACACCATGGCTGTTAGAGGGCAAGCAGCAAGAGCATTAAGTATTTCGGCTGTTGCTTCATTTATTGGCGGGTTACTCAGTACTATCGTCCTTATTGCAATTGCACCTAAACTGGCGACCTTTGCACTGCGTTTTAATGCACCAGAGTACTTCGCACTTGCTCTGTTTGGTTTAACTATCATTGCGAGCGTTTCTTCGAACAACATCTTTAAAGGGTTACTTGCGGGTACGATTGGACTATTGGTATCGACCGTTGGGCTCGACCCAATCAGCAGTGTGCCAAGGTTTACTTTTGACATCATGGATCTCTATAGCGGAATCAATGTCATCCCTGTTTTGATTGGTCTGTTCGCTCTATCTGAAGCATTAAACCAGTTAGAAAAACTGTTCTCTGAGAAGAAAGTCGTCGCGCCGAAGTTTGACCATAAACTGTTGAGCAAAGGCGACCTTAAAGAAATGCTACCAACCGCAATAAAAAGTGGTTTGATGGGAACAACCATCGGCTCTGTACCGGGTGCAGGTGCTGATATTTCAGCATTCGTTTGTTACAACGAAGCAAAACGTTCATCGAAAAACCCCGAAGAGTTTGGTAAAGGATCAGTACGAGGTCTAGCAGCGGCCGAATCTGGAAACAACGGTGTAACGGGTGGTTCGTTGGTTCCATTGTTAACACTTGGCGTTCCAGGGGATGCTGTGGCAGCGGTTCTTTTAGGCGCACTCATTGTTCAAGGTTTAACACCTGGACCTCTACTGTTTGCCCAAAACCCAGAAGTGGTTTATGGCGTATTTAGCTCGATGTTGGTTGCTAACCTTGTGATGTTAGTGATTGGTTTACTTGGTATTCGTTTCTTCTGCCGCATCATTGAAGTACCCAAGATCATTATGATCCCAATTATTGTCTTCTTGTCGATCGTTGGTGCTTACGCGATTAACAACTCGATGTTTGATGTGGGTATTGCGATCGGTTTCGGTCTGTTGGGCTTTATCTTAACTAAATTGGATATTCCGTCTTCGCCTATTCTGCTTGCGATCATTTTAGGTCCAATGGCAGAAACAAACCTGAGGAAATCACTGTTGATGTACGATGGCAGTTGGTCTTTCCTTTATGAACGCCCTATTGCACTCGCGTTTATCGTGTTGGCTATATTCTCTGTTTATTCAACGTTAAAAATGAAGAAGAAGCAGAAACAAAAGGAAACTGAACAATGTCTATAGTTGACTGTTTGCTCAATGGATAGCGGTTAAGACATCGCATTTAACTTATGACCTAAACGTTAAAAAACTAAAGCCAGAGACCTACGTCTCTGGCTTTTTAGTACACAATAAATAATCAATTTCTGCAAAAAACAGACAATAAAAAAGGCATGCACTTGGCATACCTTTATAAGTCGTTTTTCTGAACGTGGGCTATTCATCTCAATGTGAGATGGCTCAGATACACTTTAAATCACTTCTATTACGCTGTAGCTAAACGGTGGTTAGCATCTTGCAAGTGAGCGGCTGACATTGTACGAGCTTTTTCACTATCGCCAGCCATAATCGCTTCATAGATTCTACGGTGTTCATTGATACATGTGCTGCCCTCTTCAGAAGAGTGCACGATGAAGTTAACGAACATGGTAGTCAGAATATTGCCAAATGGCAGGTAGAAATCGTTACCTGTCGCATTAAAGATCAAGCTGTGGAAACGAGTATCGATGTCTGTCCAACGTTCTTGGTCAAACACTTCTGCGTCATCCACTTCAACCATCTTCTGGAAGATCTCTGAAAGCTCGATACGTTGCTCAGCAGTCGCAAATTTTGCCGCTAATGCACACGCTTCAGGTTCAATCGCACGGCGAAGGCCTAAAAACTGAGAACAGAATTGGTCTATGTCGGTTAGACCATCCATCCATTCAATCAGTTGAGGATCAAGAAAGTTCCAGTATGCGCGATCTACTACACGAGTACCGATTTTCGGGCGGGACTCTAACAGACCTTTAGAAGTCAGTAGTTTAACGGCTTCACGAAGTGCCGTACGGCTGATACCAAACTGTTCACACAGCGCCATTTCACCAGGAATAATAGAACCTTGTGGCAGTTCACCAGACAAGATTCCACGAGCGATTTCACGCGCTACTTGCACGTGCAGGCTGCGCTTCGAGCCCGAGATTGAATTAAAAGTGCTAACCATAAGTTCACTTATTTTATATGTTATGTTTATGTATTATTTAAGGATCACTATAACAGGATTTCAACCTAGCGCCAATTGAGTTAAATAGCAACGAGTCGTGCTCTATTAATTTACTCAATGAATCAAACACTTACAAAGCATCCAATTCCGCACAGCTAGAAACATTATGTTACACCATTCATAAATCCGTCATCAAAACGCATCGGTTCTGTCATCCTCGATTTCTATACTCCCTTCCCAAGACATAACTCAATTGGACTGAAATAATGAAACCGACAAAAACAAATCTCACGCTTAAGAGCGCTATTACTGCTGCGCTGATTTTTTCTGGTTCTGCATTAGCAATGGATACACGATACGAAGATCGCTCTGGCAACTTGGTTGCTGATGTTCCTCAAGATGAATCACAATGGGTTGACCCAAACACGCTAATTTTTGCTTATACGCCAGTTGAAGATCCTGCAGTATACGCTGATGTGTGGAGCGAGTTTTTGAGCCACCTTGAAAAAACAACGGAAAAGACGGTTCGTTTCTTCCCTGTTCAAAATAACGCTGCTCAAATTGAAGCAATGCGTTCAGGTCGCCTACATATCGCAGGTTTCAACACAGGTTCTACACCACTAGCGGTTAACTGTGCAGGCTTTGCCCCATTCACAATGATGGCTGCAGAAGATGGATCTTTCGGTTACGAAATGGAAATCATCACTTACCCTGGTTCTGGCATTGAGAAAGTGGAAGACCTAAAAGATAAGAACCTAGCGTTCACATCACAAACGTCTAACTCTGGCTTCAAAGCACCTTCTGCGATTTTGGACGCTGAATACCAACTTCAACCTGACCGAGATTTCAAACCAGCATTCTCTGGCGCACACGACAACTCTATTTTGGGTGTGGCGCACAAAGATTACGATGCTGCAGCAGTTGCTAACTCAGTATTGAACCGCATGCTTTCACGCGATGTTGTGAAAGAAGACCAAATCAAGAGCATCTACAAATCTCAAACCTTCCCGACTACCGCTTACGGCACAGCGCACAACCTAACGCCAGAGCTACAAGAGAAGATTCAAAAAGCGTTCTTCACTTTCGATTGGGAAGGCACAAAGCTTCAAGAAGAATTTGAACGTAACGGCGAAGCGCAGTTTGTTCCTATTACTTACAAAGAGCACTGGGAAGTGATCCGCACTATCGATACGGCAAACAAAGTCTCTTACACGTGTAGCTAAGTTCAACCGAACTAAAAAGCCAATCACACACCGATAAAACTAACTGCAGGTGTAATCGCCTGCAGTTATTCACCACTCTTTCCGGTTTACTTTCCATGCCTGTCTCAGGCGAACTCTTAGTACACCGCTCTTATAGGAATTCTATGTCTACTCTTACCCTTAAAGGGCTTACCAAGCACTACTCCAGTTCTGATAAAGCCCTTACCAACGTTAGCTTGTCGGTCAATGCCGGTGAAGTGGTTGGTTTAATTGGTCCATCTGGTGCGGGTAAATCAACGCTTATCCGTTGTATTAATCGGCTCACCGAACCCACCAGCGGCGAAGTGATCTTTTCCAATACCAATCTGGAAACGCTGTCTAAGCGACAACTGAGACAGTCACGCCGTGAGATCGGTATGATTTTCCAAGAGTACGCGCTGATTGAGCGTTTGACGGTGATGGAAAACGTACTTTCAGGACGTTTGGGTTACGTGAATTTCTGGCAAAGCTTTACTCGTCGTTTCCCGGAGTCGGATATCCAAGCCGCTTATGCGCTACTCGACCGTGTTGGATTGTTAGAACACGCCAATAAAAGAGCCGATGCTCTGTCGGGTGGTCAGCGTCAACGTGTTGGTATTGCACGCGCCCTTGCGCAGAAACCGAAATTACTGTTGATTGATGAACCAACGGCCGCACTTGATCCACGTACTGCGCGCCAAATCATGCGACTGATCAGTGAGATTTGTTCAGAGCAACAGCTCCCTGCCATCATCAATATTCACGATGTTCAATTAGCAAAGCAGTTTGTTGACCGTGTTGTCGGCTTGAATGCAGGTTGTGTCGTATTTGATGACAAACCAAATCTGCTCACTGAAGATGTTTTAACGCAAATCTACGGTGAGGAAGACTGGAGTCAACAAGCAGAAGAAGAGTCCGATGACCTCATCATCACGAGCCCTCGCCTGTCTGAGGCAACAATATGACTCAACCATATCCAAATCAAGTTCAGCAGCATTTAAAGTCAGGAAAACAGAATTCCAAACAATACCCGACACAGTGGACAAAGCCGCCACTGATTTCTAGCCCATGGCTACGCTGGAGCTTAATCATCATTGTCGCGGTTTACTTGTACCTCGCGACTCAATCGGTACACGTCAACTGGACTCGAATTTACGAAGGCAGCGAACGCGGCTGGCAGTTCATTTTGGCTTTCATGAATCCAGATTTTGGTGGCCGTTGGAACAACATCTCACAAGGTTTGATTGAAAGTTTAACCATGACCCTGACATCGACCGTGGCGGGTGTCCTTCTTTCTATCCCATTCGGATTAGGCGCAGCGAAAAACCTTGCCCCTACTCCCGTTTACCTATTCTGTCGTGCGTTTATTTCGGTTGCTCGTAGCTTACAAGAAATCATCGTAGCGATTCTGTGTGTTGCTCTATTTGGCTTTGGTACGTTTGCGGGTTTTGTCACGCTCACCTTCGCGACCATCGGCTTTCTCGCAAAACTGTTTGCCGATGAAATTGAAGCCATTGACCCAGCACCACTCACCGCAATGCGTGCAACGGGCGCGAGTTGGTTACAACAGGTGAATTACGCAATTCAAGCACAGGTGATGCCGCGCTTCATCGGACTTTCGATGTACCGACTCGACATCAACTTTCGTGAGTCAGCCGTGATTGGCATTGTTGGCGCAGGTGGTATCGGCGCAACTTTAAACACAGCAATGGACCGTTACGAATACAGCGCAGCGGCTGCTATTCTATTGATTATTATCGTGATTGTGATGTTGTGTGAATACCTATCAACCATCATCCGTAAGCATGTGCAGTAAGGAACGACCAATGAGCACGCTAAATGAAACACCGACAAGCGCCATCAATCGTACCCAATGGCAGCGTTACGACAGTAAACAGAGCCTAATGCTTTGGCTAGGCTGGCTTTGCTTTGTTGCTTTGACAGTATTCGCATGGCAAGTCATGAACAAAGATACGATTTGGTACTTTGTAACTGACTCACCCAACCAATTTTCTGATATCTCTTCACGTATGTGGCCACCAAGATGGAGCTACTTAGAGTCTCTTTGGAGTCCGTTGTGGGACACCATTAACATCGCGACACTTGGCACACTGTTAGGGATCGTACTCGCGTTTCCAGTTGCGTTCTTAGCGGCACGTAATACAACGCCAAGCATGACGTTTATCAGACCTATCGCGCTGTTCATCATCGCAGCAAGTCGTTCAATCAACTCGTTAATTTGGGCGTTGTTGTTGGTAGCAATCATCGGCCCAGGTTTGTTGGCTGGTATCATTGCGATAGCACTACGTTCAATTGGCTTCGTGGCGAAGTTAATGTACGAAGCGATTGAAGAAGTGAACGCAACACAGATGTCAGCAATCCAATCGACCGGAGCTTCTCCGCTGCAAGTGTTGAACTACGGCATTCTTCCGCAGGTGATGCCAAGCTTCATCGGCACGAGCTTGTTCCGTTGGGATATCAATATTCGTGAGTCTACGGTTTTAGGCTTGGTCGGCGCTGGCGGTATCGGCTTGAAATTACAAGAATCGATGGCGATGCTGGCATGGCCTCAAGTGACTGTGATTTTTTGTGCGATTCTAGTGACGGTCATCTTCTCCGAATGGGTGGCAGCCAAAGCAAGAAAAGCCCTTATCTAAATACTAAAAACAACGTCAAATAGACGGTTAGTTAGGACCAAAGCCTACTCAGTGAGTAGGCTTTTCGTTTGTTGAAACGTAATAAACATTTTTCACCATCAGAACCGCACTTCGTTTACCACAGTCCCTACCCCTTCAATCGTAACACTCACTTGATCTTTGTCGGACAGAGCATAGGTTCTACCTGGCGTTCCCATAAAAATAAGATCGCCCGGTTTGAGGGTAAAATAGTGGCTCAAATAGCTCACGACTTTTCGTGGTTTGTGAATCATGAACGAAGTATTTTCTTGTTGGACCACCTTGCCGTTAACACGAGTGGTCAACTCAACATTGTTGTAATCAATGCCGCGCACAATTGTGTTGCCAACCGGGCCAAAACCATCGGAAGCTTTCGCTCGGAGCCATTGTAAATCCGAACCTTGCCAACTTCTTTCCGTAATATCGTTGCCCACCGTGACACCAAAGATCGCTTGCTCGGCTTCTTCTTCACTGGCTTGGCTGAGCTCTTTACCAATCACAACCACCAGCTCGCCTTCAAAATGAACGTTTCTTGCTTTTGGTGGCACTTGAATCACTTCGCCCGTGAGAATCAAAGAAGAAGGAAGTTTAAGAAACATCGGCGGTGGTGCATTGGCAGGTGAGGCTAAGTGGCTAGCGAAGTTCATCCCGACAGCGAAAACTTTCTCTGGTTTTGTCGGCAGTAACACCTCAACCGACTCTAACGGGATCGAATTTTTTGCTACCGAATATTCTCCAAAGATATCGCCGCTGACCGGTAACACAACGTCATTGTCTAGCATTCCATAGCTGACTTTGTCTTGGTATTGATAACGGACGAAATGCTCGCTGCTCACCTCAACATTGTTATTTTCTGCCGCCAATGCGACGCCAGATATCGTAACTATTGCCAATAACCACTTCATCCTTGAATCCCTTCATTTTTTTATCCTAAATTATACTTTAGTCCACTCTGTAAGATTCGAAGGAAAAGGGAAGCTCCGTTGCCCTATCCTCTTCACCCCTTCTTATAAAAGCAGCACGCATAAAAAACCGAGCAACTCACAGTGAGTTACTCGGTTTGACTTATTCCCGATGTATTCAGTCGTTGTTGGTATCAACGAACGATTCTGCAATCACGACTGAATTCAATGTGATGCTTCGTTCCCGCAAAGCACCACATCAACACAAGCCATCGTTAAATAACTTGCGTGTGATACCAATCGTAGTAAATAACTGGCCACCCTAGCTTGTTAAAAAGCTCGATAACTTCGTTAGAATTTTTGGTTGTAGAATAACTACTTATCGAAAAATTCTGCCTTGTTCTCAAGCTTTTTTCCTGCGCTATTTCTGCTCACTTACTTACTGTGATTGGTATTAATCATTTACAGTTGAGCAAATGATCCTTCCCACGAGTATGTCTCGCCCGCGAACTCAACAGTGTGAGTTGCTTGCTGCGTGTCTTCAGCTTGGTTTGAAATACCGTAGTGGTAAGTGTTACCAGAAGTAGTCTGAATGCGAACAACAGTCCCGACACTGTTATGGCCCACAACAGATACTGATTTAACCAGACCACGAGCGCCTACAGAGGCTTCGATAGACTCGTTAAAGTAACCATGCGTTTCTAGTACAGAAGCAAACACGTGGTTTTGACCAGACTGACGTAAGATGAACGCAGGTTCACTCTTAAGGTTGAAGTCTGGATCGTTAGCACCAGTGCGAGCAAAAATCACTTCACTGCCCGCATTCGCGCTGGTTACTAGGCTGTAGTAGCTGCTGTCATGTAGCCAGCTTACTAAAGAACCTTCTTCGTTTACTTTGCCCGAAGCCACGTTCCACAAGTGCTGGTAACCGTTGTCTTCACCTAGCGGCTTAAGCGTTGTTTCCATGTTGTAATCAAAGTCAGTACGGATGATCTGGCCAGAGTGGTGAACTGGTAGGTCGTACTGGTGTTCAGCGTCAGCTTCGATGCGGTATACATCAATTACAAGTGGCTTCTCGAACTCAGGCAGCTCAGCAAGAATCACACTACGCTGCATGTCTACGCCAGTGTAGTATTCAGAAATTGTGCCGCTCATGCCTTGTAGAGACTGGTCGTCTGCTACGAAGAAGTGCTTCTGACCAAACTTAGACTCAGCCAATGCTGTGTTAAAGTTGTTCTGTGTTTTCTGATCAACCGTTACTGTGTTGTGAGCAACCGTCTGCTTACAGTAAGACTTGTTCTCTGGGATGTAACGACCGCCAAACTTAGGCTCAACGTTTACCCAACGACCGAAGCCGTAATCGTGCAGCACTTCGTGGCCACGGTTGAATACGCTTAGGTGCAAGCCATCGTAGTGACCGTGGTCTAGCGCAGAGTGGTACTGGTGGTCTGAACCGTGCTGACCAAACCAGATCAACGCCATTGTGTCGTCGTCTTTCTCGTCACGGTGACGAAGGATGCTTACGCCGCCTTTTTCGCCTTCAGGGCCGTCCGTTACAAACAGGCTACCCCAGTTGAATGCTTTGATGTCATCTGCTGCATCAACCGCGTCAGACAGTGTTTTACCTGAAGCATGAACCCAAACGTTTTGTTGGTGATCAGCCATGCCAAGCAGAGTTTCTGTCTGCTCGTAACGGTGGTAACACACAGACGTTGCCATGATAACGCCTTCATCGTTGATAGAGATTGTCTTCGATGAATCGTTTAGAGCTGGCAATGTACCGTCTGGGAATGCTGTTTTGAATACAGAGTAAGAGGTTGTCTTGATCACTGAATCGTTGAATTCATAGATACCAACTTCAGGCTGACGACGTTCAATCGCTTCTGCGAACAGGTAGATTGGACGTAGCGAGAAACGATGGTAGTAAGGACCTTCCATGTAGTAGCCGTCTGGCGAAAACAGTTGGTCAAGTTGCGCTAGGAAACCGCCGCTTACTTTGTCTAGTTTCAGGCCGTAAAGCGCTTTGTCTACTGACTCTTGATCGTTGATTGCGTAACCACAGATACCTACCGCTGCCACTGCCCATAAGCCGTGGTTGTGTACAATATCGAAGTCGTGTGCGTAAGTCACAACGAACATTTCGATCATCTGCTTAAGAAGGTCGTCTTCGATCAGACGCTTTTGCTCTTCAGAGATGGTGTGGTAAACACAGCTGTACGCACAAGAAGCGTAAAGCATCCACATGTTCTCGTTCAACGTTTGGTGGAACAGCTTACCCGGAGGGTTAGAGTCACGGCTTACGTTGCTTTCAAGTGTTGGGTACACCGTCGCGTACGCTGTTAGCATATCAACGATGTAATCACGGTACTTTGTTTCCTCAGTGATAAGGAACAAACGGCCCGCTAGATCCATATGGATGTAGTTTTGCTTGTGACGGTTGTGCTCGTAACCGCCGCCTTCACCGTGACCAGGTACTTCAATGCCAACTTCCGCCATGTAAGCGTCAGTTTGTTTAATGTCGCGAGTCAGTGCTTTACCTAAAAGGCTATCCTTGCCAAGTTCTTTACGAAGCTCTGCTGCTTCATCAAAGTTAAGTAAAAGTGGTTGATAGCTCATTATTATTTCCCCTGCTCTGCTAATTCTGGGTTTAAAGTTGTTTCTACTGAGTAGAAGCCTGTCCAGCTGTATACTTTGCCGTTCAGCTCTACTTTGTGTTCAGTGCTGTCAGTCGCGCCAAGTTGGTTGCTGATCATCACTGTCACGTTTGATTTCTCTGTGGTGATCTCAACTACCGAACCTATATTCGTGTGAGCCACTACTTTGATGTCTTTCACAACACCACGTGCATTAACTGATTGCTCGAATTCTTCGTTGAAGTAACCATGCGTTTCAACAACAGAAGCAAACAATGTTGTTTCGCCTTTGCTGCGTAGAATGAACGCAGGCTCTGAACGTAGGTTGAAGCTTGGGTCGTTAGCGCCAGTGCGAGTAAAGATAACTTCAGCATTGTCGTTAGACGTTGCACCTAGCCACGTGTAGTAGGTGTTGTTCTGTAGCCAGCTTACCAGTGCTGTGCCCTTCACATCACCGCTTGCCACGTTCCATAGGTGTTGGTAACCGAAGTCTTCACCTAGCGTGTTCAGCTCTTTGTTTGCTTGGTATTCAAAGTTAGTGCGAACAATCTGACCTTGATATTGGTGTGAGTAGTCGTACTGATGCTCGCCTTCGCCGCCTTTCTCAGAATCTAAACGGTAAAGATCTAATAGTAGCGGAGATTCTAATTCTTCAAGGTTTAGCATGAACACGCTGCGTTGCATGTCAAAACCTTCGTAATGATCGTTAGCAAATGCGCTCATGCCATTGATTTGCTCGTCTTCTACTTTGAAGAAGTGTGGTAAGCCGTGTACTGCATCTGCACGTTCAACGTCAAAGTTGTTCTGACATTTTTCATCAATCGTTACTGCGTTATGTGCAATTGTTTGACGAGCGTAAGATTTGTTTTCGTCTAGGTAACGGCCGCCGAATTTAGGCTCAACGTTCACCCAACGACAGAAGCCGTATTCACGCAGTACTTCTTGACCACGGTTGAAGAAAGAAATACCCAGCGTATCAAAGTTGCCGTGACCCATACCGTGTTGGCCGTAGTTCATAACAAGTTGAGAAACGTCGCCTTTCTTATCCTGCATACGGATAAAGCCTTGCGCGCCGTTGTGACCTTGAGGGCCTTCGTTCAACTCAACACTTGGCCAGAAAGGCATGCCGATTTCTTTCTCAGCAGAAGCCGCTTCGTAGGCTTTAGATAGCTCAAGGCCGCATGGGTGCATCCAAACTGCGTCTTGAATCTTCGCCATACCAAGAATGTTTTGATCTACGCCGTTTTCAGAAGAGTAATGCTTGCTGTAAACACTTACCGCAACCTGAACACCCATGTCTGTGATACCCATCGTACGAGAAGCATCATTCAGAGCCGGGAACTCACCGTTCGGGTAAGCCGTCGCAAGCATCGCTTGAACGGTGTTACCAATCACGCCGCCCTTGTAGTTGTAGATATCCACTTCAGGCATATGACGGTGAATCACTTCAGCGAACACACACGTTGGGCGAATCGCGTAACGGTGGTAGTAAGGCCCTTCCATGTAGTAGCCAGACGGTGCAAACAGCTGAGAAACTTGCGCTAGGAAGCCGCCAGTGTCGTTACGGTCAATGCCGTACACCGACATTTCAAGGTACTCACGCTTGCCAAGAGCAAGACCACAAATACCGACAGCCGCTACTGCCCAAATACCGTGATTGTGAATTCGGTCGAAGTCGTGTGCGTATTTAACCGTGAACATTTCTAACATCGGTTCAAAAATGCGAGACTCAATATTGTCGCGTTGTTCTTGTGTCAGAGTTGAAGCAACACAAGAGTAAGCTAAGCTTGAGAACATTAACCAGCAGTGTTCGTTCAGGATTTGGTGGAACAAACGACCTGTAGGGTTAGTGTTTTTCTGTACGTGGTAATCAAACGTTAGGTATTTGTCTGCGTACTCTTCTAGTAATTCTGTAACAAAGTCAGCGTACTTTTGCTCTTTAGTGATCAAGAACATGCGACCAGCTAGATTCATGTACGTGTAATTTTGCTTATGGCGGTTATGTTCGTAACCCCCAGCTTCACCATGACCTGGGACATCAATAGGTAAACGCATGAATGCTTCTAGATCTTTCGCGTTCGCTGCAATGGTTTTGCCCATTAAGCTAGAACGGCCCACTTCAAGATGAAGCTGCTCGATTTCTGCTTCAGTCAACAATACTGGTTTAGTCGTCATATTCTTTGTCACCCTCAATAAAGAGTTTATCTGCTTAAACTTTGATTAAATTTTCAAACTCCATATAAAGTAATACAATATGAGCTTTAATTATACCTATTCGTCGCCAAATGATGAGTAGAGTCACACAATTAGCCATAAGTCATTGATGTAGCTGATTAATGGTAAATATCAGCCATTTATTAAGTTGTTGATTTATTTACGCTATATAAAGTATCGCTTGATCAATATCACACAAATTTAGATATATTGTATTACAATTGAACTCATTCCCTTATGATGGATGCAAGTTAAGTAACACTTAAAAGATTTAAACAGATTAGGAGATACACAATGAACTCTTTCTTTATCCTAGATGAAAACCCATGGGAAGAACTTGGTGGCGGCATTAAGCGTAAAATCGTTGCTTACACTGACGATCTAATGGCAGTACACCTATGTTTTGATAAGGGCGCGATTGGCCACCCTCATACTCACGAAATCCATGACCAAATCGGTTACGTAGTTCGTGGCAGCTTCGAAGCTGAGATTGAAGGCGAAAAGAAAGTCCTTAAAGAAGGCGATGCTTACTTCGCTCGTAAACACATGATGCACGGTGCAGTTGCACTAGAGCAAGACAGCATCCTTCTTGATATCTTCAACCCTGCGCGTGAAGATTTCCTAAAATAATAAACAGCGCAACCTCAGTTGCTAAGGTAAGCATATGAAATCATTAAACATCGCGGTCATTGGCGAGTGCATGGTTGAGCTACAAAAGAAACAAGACGGGCTTAAGCAAAGTTTCGGTGGCGATACACTAAATACTGCACTTTACTTGTCTCGCTTAACAAAAGAGCAAGATATCAACACGAGCTACGTAACAGCACTAGGCACTGACCCATTCAGTACCGACATGTTAGAAAAGTGGCAAGCGGAAGGTATCGACACTAGCTTAATTGCTCAGCTTGATCACAAACAACCAGGGCTTTACTACATCGAGACCGATGAAACTGGTGAACGCAGTTTCCACTACTGGCGTAATGATGCTGCAGCAAAATTCATGTTTGATCAGGAAGACACACCTGCTCTACTTGACAAGTTATTCTCTTTTGATGCGGTTTACCTAAGTGGTATTACGCTTGCTATCTTGACAGAGAATGGACGCACGCAACTATTCAACTTTTTAGACAAATTTAAAGCGCAAGGCGGCCAAGTATTCTTCGACAATAACTTCCGTCCAAAACTTTGGGAAAGTCAACAAGAAGCGATTTCTTGGTACTTGAAGATGCTTAAGTACACTGACACGGCTCTACTGACGTTCGATGACGAGCAAGAGTTGTATGGCGACGAAAGCATTGAACAGTGTATTGCACGTACGTCTGAATCTGGTGTGAAAGAGATCATCATTAAACGTGGTGCTAAAGACTGCCTAGTGGTTGAGAGCCAAAGCGCTCAGTACGTTGCTCCAAACCCAGTAGACAACATTGTTGATACTACAGCGGCTGGCGACTCGTTCAGCGCGGGCTTCCTAGCTAAGCGCTTAAGCGGTGGCAATGCACGTGATGCAGCGTTAGCAGGTCATATTGTGGCAGGGACTGTGATTCAGCATCCAGGTGCTATCATTCCTCTAGAAGCGACGCCTGATCTGTCTCTATAATTACGCACTTTAACTATTAATCAAGGGTTTGCTTAGTTGAAAGCAAGCCCACATTTAACGTGAGAAAGAATTCATGACTACATTAAATGAACAACTAGCAAACCTAAAAGTAATTCCTGTAATCGCTATCAACCGTGCTGAAGACGCTATCCCTCTAGGTAAAGCACTTGTTGAAAACGGCATGCCATGTGCAGAAATCACGCTACGTACAGAATGTGCAATCGAAGCGATTCGCATCATGCGTAAAGAATTTCCAGACATGCTAATCGGTTCAGGTACTGTACTGACTAACGAGCAAGTTGACGCATCTATCGAAGCTGGCGTTGATTTCATCGTAAGCCCAGGTTTCAACCCGCGCACTGTTCAATACTGTATCGATAAGGGTGTTGCAATCGTACCGGGTGTTAACAACCCAAGCCTAGTTGAGCAAGCAATGGAAATGGGCCTTCGCACGTTGAAGTTCTTCCCTGCTGAGCCTTCTGGCGGTACTGGCATGCTTAAAGCACTAACAGCGGTTTACCCTGTTAAATTTATGCCTACTGGTGGCGTAAGCTTGAAGAATGTTGATGAATACCTATCGATCCCTTCTGTACTTGCGTGTGGCGGTACTTGGATGGTTCCAACTAACCTTATCGACGAAGGTAAGTGGGACGAGCTAGGCAAGCTGGTTCGTGACGCAGTTGATCACGTTAACGCTTAATCTATTTTAGATTTAGTGATGAAGCCTCACCTCGGTGGGGCTTTTTGTTATCTGGCGTTTATTGCGCTGACTAACCGTAAAACACGCTCAATCAACGTTCTGTTTCCCCACACCTTATCGCCTTTCTCTCTATGGGTTCGCACAGCTCCGCGACTAAGACAGGCAATAACAAGTAATGTAAGCTTTCAATCGACTTCAGCACGCATCTAACGAAGCGTTACTGGTGGCCCCTGTCGCCTATCCAGCTTCTTATCCAGCAATGTTCCTTTTCGATACGTCATCAAGCATCTCTCATCGCATGCACTGAAGACCACAATAGACAAAGTGAGCCGCAAAATGTGTCTCGTCGCCCAGTTTAACGCCCACTCAGTGACAAAAATTCCAAATACGCACCTCTATGGCACGAAAAAATGAATAAATAGCATAGAAAGGCTTCATAGCCGTAGATAAACAGAAAATAGCGAAGTGAAAACAATGAGCTACACTTGAAATCTCAATACAAAAGTTTTCAGTATAGGGTTCCAAATTAACGTGAATGTCGTCGCACAACACACCAATTTGTAGCACATTTGTTACGGTTATAATTAAAATCTTATAGATACGGCAAAGTAAGTGCTTTTGTTTATATTGTAATACATATAAACATTTAAGCCTCAATTTATTTTAAATCTCAAACAAAATACACGCACATTTAAATTCAATAAAAACAAATGCTTACATTAAAACACATTAGAGCCCGAAAAATCAATGCGACCTAGATCATACTAAAGACATATTGTAGTACAAATAAACCTTGGGACGCGTTAATCTAAGCCCAGTTAATTATGATATTTAAAAGGCTGAAAAGATGACTATTGATACTTTTGTTGTTCTCGCCTACTTCTTCTTTTTAATCGCGATTGGTTGGATGTTCCGTAAGTTCACCACCTCTACAAGTGATTACTTCAGAGGGGGCGGCAAAATGTTGTGGTGGATGGTTGGTGCAACTGCCTTCATGACACAATTTTCAGCATGGACGTTTACAGGTGCCGCAGGACGCGCGTTCAATGACGGTTTCGTTATTGTAATCCTATTCTTAGCCAATGCTTTTGGCTACTTCATGAACTATATGTACTTCGCTCCAAAGTTCCGCCAACTTCGTGTGGTAACGGCGATCGAAGCTATTCGTCAGCGCTTTGGTAAAACGTCTGAACAGTTCTTCACATGGGCAGGTATGCCGGACAGCCTTATCTCTGCAGGTATCTGGCTAAACGGTCTAGCGATCTTTGTAGCAGCAGTATTCAATATCCCAATGGAAGCTACCATTGTGGTAACGGGTATGGTTCTAGTATTGATGGCAGTAACGGGCGGCTCTTGGGCGGTTGTTGCTTCTGACTTCATGCAAATGCTTGTAATCATGGCCGTGACAATCACTTGTGCGGTAGCAGCTTACTTCCACGGTGGCGGCTTAACTAACATCGTTGCTAACTTCGACGGCGACTTCATGTTAGGTAACAACCTAAACTACATGAGCATCTTCATCCTTTGGGTTGTATTCATCTTCGTGAAGCAGTTCGGTGTAATGAACAACAGCATCAACGCTTACCGTTACCTATGTGCAAAAGACAGTGAAAACGCACGTAAAGCGGCAGGCCTAGCATGTATCCTTATGGTTGTTGGTCCACTAATTTGGTTCCTACCACCTTGGTACGTTAGTGCATTCATGCCTGAGTTCGCTGAGCAATACACATCAATGGGCGACAAAGCCGGTGATGCTGCTTACCTAGCATTCGTACAAAACGTAATGCCAGCAGGTATGGTTGGTCTTCTTATGTCAGCAATGTTCGCTGCAACGATGTCTTCTATGGATTCAGGTTTGAACCGTAACGCTGGTATCTTTGTAATGAACTTCTACAGCCCGATTCTTCGTCAAAATGCGACTCAGAAAGAGCTGGTTATTGTAAGTAAGCTAACGACTATCATGATGGGTATTATCATCATCGCGATTGGTCTATTCATTAACTCTCTGCGTCACTTAAGCTTGTTCGATATCGTAATGAACGTAGGTGCGTTGATTGGCTTCCCAATGCTTATCCCTGTACTACTAGGTATGTGGATTCGTAAGACACCTGACTGGGCTGGTTGGTCTACTCTAGTGGTTGGTGGTTTCGTTTCTTACATCTTCGGTATCTCTCTTCAAGCAGAAGACATCGAGAACCTATTTGGTCTAGAAACAGCGCTTACAGGCCGTGAATGGAGCGACTTGAAAGTAGGTCTTAGCTTAGCTGCTCACGTAGTGTTCACAGGTGGTTACTTCATCATGACTTCTCGCTTCTACAAAGGCCTATCGCCAGAGCGTGAGAAAGAAGTTGACCAACTATTCACTAACTGGAACACGCCGCTTGTAGCGGAAGGTGAAGAGCAACAAAACCTAGATACTAAACAGCGTTCAATGCTTGGTAAGCTTATCAGCACAGCAGGTTTCGGTATCCTAGCAATGGCTCTGATTCCAAACGAACCAACAGGACGCTTGTTGTTCCTACTATGTGGTTCGATGGTACTAACCGTTGGTATCCTACTGGTTAACGCATCTAAAGCTCCGGCTAAGATGAACAACGAGTCTGTTGCCAAATAGCTAAATAGCTAAATAAGCAGCTAACAAGTTAAACCAAAATGAAGCCCATGTTATTCGATAACATGGGCTTTTTGTTTGTCTTCGGTTTATCAAAATAGAATATGAAACGCATCTCGATCAATGCTCACAAACCGTAGAAATACCTATCTCCTGCCCTCGTTTTATCTTCTTTTCCCACCTTTCCAATGGTTTGATCTCTTTCTCTGATTGTTTCTGTTACTTTGAATGACAACACAAACACAACAGACAATTACAATGAAAAAAACATCACTATTACTTGCTTCCATTGCTCTGGCACTTTCTGGCGTCGCACAAGCTGACCAGCTAGAAGACATTCAAAAATCAGGCACGCTTCGTGTGGGTACTACTGGCGACTACAAGCCTTTCTCTTACTTCGATGGTAAAAGCTACTCTGGCTACGATATCGACGTTGCACAGCACATCGCGGAGCAATTAGGCGTTGAATTGAAGATTGTTCGTACCACATGGAAAGATCTACTGGCCGATCTAGAAGACGATAAGTACGACATCGCGATGGGCGGCATTACGCGTAAAATGCAGCGTCAGTTAAACGCGGAACAAACTCAAGGCTACATGACCTTTGGTAAGTGTTTCTTGGTTGCGAAAGGCACAGCAGAACAGTACGACAGCATTGAGAAGGTGAACCTCTCTTCTGTGCGTGTGGGCGTGAATATTGGCGGCACTAACGAGATCTTTGCCGATGCGAACTTGCAAAACGCGAGCTTCACACGTTACGAGAACAACCTCGACGTACCGAAAGCAGTAGCAGAAGGCAAAGTTGATGTGATGGTGACAGAAACCCCTGAAGGCCTGTTCTATCAAGTGACTGACGAACGTCTTGAAGCGGCACGCTGCGAAACTCCATTCACCAACAGTCAGTTCGGCTACCTGATTCCTAAAGGTGAACAACGTTTGTTGAACACGGTGAACTTCATTATGGATGAAATGAAGTTGAAAGGTGTTGAAGAAGAGTTCCTGATCCACAACTCTCTTAAGTAACGTCTTTTTCAGTTTATACCGTAACAAAAAAGAGGCCAGCAATGCTGGCCTCTTTCGTTATGGTTTAATGGTTCGCTTAACCGTGAGTTATCACATTTTGCTGTACTAGCGCATCTAGGATGTCTGAAGGCATGGTGCCACTTAAGGTTAGCTGTGGCGCAAGGTCTTCAACCACAATCACCTGTTCCGTAGTACCTAAGCCATCCGGGTTGATCGTAAGCTCAATGTCATCCCCGTCCACTTTCGCGTCTATCTGTTGTAGCAACGCGGTCATGTCTGGAGATGTATTTTTAAGCTCCGGCAACACTTCTCTCAAATCAATACTGTCCCCTTCCGACAAATCAAAGTCGGTAATCGTATCTTCAACACCATCTTCGATGTTAAGCCATACGAACGAGTCCATACCATCGCCACCAGTCAGAATGTCTGAGCCTCCACCGCCAATCAGGGTGTCGTTACCGTCACCGCCAACCAGCGTATCGTCACCCGATCCACCCACAAGTCGGTCATTTCCTGATCCGCCAGTGAGGTTAGTATCAAAGTTACTCGCTAAAAGTTGCACATCGTCTGTTTCAGAAGACAGATCGAGATCTATTGGGTTCGCAACTATATTGAGGTTTAGATCAATGTTTTGAGATATCGCAATATCGTTATTGTCCGTTTCTTCAGATACCGCCTCAACCTTCAACGTGTAATTACCCGGAGTTAACGGCTTACCAGCTGATGGTTGCTCGACGAGTCTGAGACTATCAATCGCATCAGCCGTCGCTATCCAAGTATCACCCACCAGCGAAACCGTACCCGCATCACTGGTTACGTCAACGCCGTCCGGAATATCACTGAGCTTCAACGTCAACTCTTCAGTAATATCCGTCAATGCAGCGACAATTCCGACTAAAGCGACTCCACTATTAGCGACCACAGATGAGCTGGTCGTAATGTTTCTCACATAGTTGAATGCCGGGTCAATAGACAAGGTTGGCGTATTCGCCACAGGTGTCACCGCGATGTTATACACCACTGGCGCAGTTTCAATCGAGATACCTGAAGGGTTTCCGCTGTCTTTAGCGATGACTTCTAATCCAATACTATTGGTTTGAGACAAGCTCGCATCGAGGTAAACGCCAGTTGGACTGGTTGGCGTATCAATCAGTGCGTTCAAATCGCTCAGAGTACCGACTAAGATGACCGAACCGGTGTTGTTCCCGTTAACCATCACCGTCGTCCCTGCCGGGAGAGCTACGTTCAATGTGCCGTAATCCACCGTCAGTGTGACTGTCATTAGGTCATTCGAAAATGCATCCACATAATCTGGGTCACTGACATTGATACCACTCAATAGCTGACCGGCATCCTCGTCGACAAGAGAGGTGACACTGTCACCATTAACAACAGGCGTATCGTTGACACCTTGCACCACAACGCTGATTTCCGCGGTATCCGTTAAGAAATCATTTGAGCCATTGGTTGTACCGTTATCTTCTACGGTATAGGTGAATGTAACATCGCCATTGTAATCATCAGCTGCCGTGAATACCCAGTATGGGCCATTAATCGAATTGTCATCCGCCCCACCAACGTTCTCAAACTTCTGAATTTGCCCCTGACCTTGATCGATTTCGACCTTAGTTACCGTAATGGCATGCCCCTCAGGGTCTGTCGTCGCTGTAATCAGGTCTTCAGCTTTGATGATTAGCTGACCTTCTTCAAGCATGGTGCCCAAATCAATATCGGTTGCCACTGGTTGGTCATTAACTTCTGTAACTACAAGGCTGATTTCCGCACTGCCCACTTTGAAGTCCGGCGAACCGTCGGTTGTACCATCATCGATAATGGAGTAATTGAATTTGACGTCTCCATTATAATCATCAGCTGCCGTGAACACCCAGTATGGACCATTAATCGAATTGTCATCCGCCCCAGCAATGTTCTCAAACCTCTGAAGCTGACCTTGACCTTGATTTTGAGTAAGGCTGATATCTGTTACGGTAAGGTTATGATTTTCGATATCAGAGCTTGCCGTAATCAAGTCACCCTCAACAATCACGATTTGGCCATCTTCCGGAATCGAGCCCAAATCAACATTGGCCGCTATCGGAGCATCATTATATTCCGTCACTTTAATAGTGAAGGTAGTTTGATTCGTTTGAGCGGTATTCGGATCACCCGCATCAATCAAACCGTTATTACCACCGTCATCGATCGTAGCATTAATGGTCACTAACCCACCCAGATTGAGATAGTTCTGATCCGGGTCCGGTTTGAACGTAACCTCGCCATTAGTTAGCGCTGCATTGATGTCAGCTTCTTTACCTGTCATGACAAGTGAGCCATCAGCCTGCAATACAAATGTCACACCATTGGATTGAGTGCTTGGGAGTACAAACTCGCCCTGTGCACCCGGCAGTGTTTGGTCAACTTTTAGCGTCAGTACATACGGTGCATCTGGATTATCAAAGTTTGCGTCGATATCGTAGATACTAAAGTTGTTGATTGCCACGCCAGTAGAGTCTTCTGTCGTTTCAAGGTTAGTCACATTGACAAAGGTCGGTTGATCGTTGATCGGATCAATCACTAAATCAACATTGAAACTCGTTGGTGTGCCTAAATGCTCCGTGTTATCAGCATCTGTATCCACAGAACGAACGGTAATCTGCAGTGGACCATTAATACCCAAAGCATTACCTGTATCACTATTATGTTCGCCAGAGTTAAATACGATCTTATCTAACGACTGAGCTGGGACGTTTAGTGTCCAGAGTTGCGTCGCTGGATCATAGCTACCTATAGTGGTTCCGTCAGGGTAGTAGATAGAAGCATCTTGAGGAACACCAGCCACTTCGACTCGAAGGGTTTCGGGTGCATTTTCGGTATACGTTCCGCTTCCTGTGGCCGACAACTCTTTATCTAAAATAGTCGCATTGATTTCGATATCAATATTCTGCCCTTCGTTGCCTGTTACAGAGTCCGTAGGATTGGTATCAACATCGTCACCAACAGGCACCACATGCAGTTTGAAGCTTGGTAAGTTTGCAGCCGCAGTCGGTACACCAAGTAGCGACTCTTGAGTGAACACTTCAACACCAAACTCAGCAGTACCACTGAAGTTTTTAGGCGGTAAAATCGAAATTTCACTTAAGTCGAATGAAAGCCCAGAAGCTTGAGGCAATTGAACACTCCACTCACCGCCACCGTTGTTTTTCACAGTGTAAGCAGAACCAGCATCTACACGCATCTGGAAGCCATCAGGTACATCAGTGAACTTAATCGATACAAACTGTTCTGATCCATCAAGGTCAGTCAGTGCAATCGATACAGGTCCTGTACCTGACAAGGAAATAAGCTGGTCTTCGTTGCCGGTAATCTCGATTACATCAGGATCACTACCCGGCCCAGAGACATGTACATCATCAACAACCGGAACAACATCAAAACGAACACTTGTATTGAAGGTATCGGAGTCGGTTGCAGTGCCTACCGGAAAAGCAGAATCATTGTAGGTTGCGGTATCTGTAACTGTACCACTTACATTAATCTGCACTTGGTTAATATCATTTCCAATTGGGTAGTTTTCTATCGCCCTAAAGAGGACATTATCGAGCGCCCCCGCCGCGATTTCAGCTTGATTAAACGTGACTGAGGTACCAAGTGAGGTGCCCGTATTGTCATAGAATGCCCCTATTGAAGGGTCATCCAACGTCAAAGTAATGGATGCAAACGCCTCTTGCCCCCCTTCGACGCCTGATACCTGATCCGAAATAGTCGAATTGAAGTCGAGTTGAATGTAGGTGTCTTCGTAACCCACCTGATCTTGTCCAGCCTGACCGTCGTTATCAACAGGATTAAAGGCATCATCAAGCGAACCGACGACATTCACCTCAATCGTAGGGTCCGTCTCTGCATCTGGCGCGACTTTGATGACGACGTCGGTAACTAACGTTTTCTCATCACCAGAGAGCGTATCTTTGGTCACTATGGTTAGTGGTAATCTAAAGTCACCAGAGTAGTCTGCCGGCAAGTTAAGTAACAGCCCTGAGAAATCAGTTGGAACGCCCTGTTCAACGGTTGTTTCGAATACATATTTTCCATTAACAAAATCGACTTCACTGCTTCCCGCTAAACTAATTGGGAAAGTGCCTCCTGGGTTAATGGTCACGGAGTCATCAATGATAATGGTCACTTGGTCTACCGAAGCGTCTTCTCCAGAGAAAGTGATCAAACTATCTAGCGCAGCTCCCAAATCTAGCTGTGTGTCCTCGATGGCATCGACAACACTGTTTGGTGTCATCGTAATATCTGCTGCGACCTCACCTCCCCCGACAAGTACTTCTGGAAATGATAATGTCACTTCGCCTTCCCGAATAACGGCAGGAGATGACTCAACCTCAACACCATCACCGCGATCAACCACCGTACTAAAGATAGTCATCTTGATGTCATTGAATACGTCTGGAAGATTAGAAATAGGAGGGAAACCAAGACCATTAGGAGCACTGATACTAAACAAGTCCTCATTCGTCACAACCCAACGACCATCGCCTTCATAAGCCGCGCCAATAACGAGTAATTGATTCAATACGTCATCTGATAATGGAGTCTTATTCGGGTCATTATTCGTTAATTGAATAACCAGTTGGTCGACTTCCTCAATAGCAGATGATGCATCGGTTTCTTGATATCGAATAACAAATTCATCCGTGGCGGACGGATTGTCGCTGTTGGTTGTAAACTTGAGTACACCAGTCAAAGGATCGGCGCTCACCGTACCCAAAGAACCAGTTCCAGCCACGTCGTCGACGATAAGCTGATTATCGATGCCATCATGAGTCTCAACAACGGGTCTTACGATAACATTGATCGTACCTTTAACCGTCGCAGTCGCAATACCCTCACCTGGGTTAGAAGAGTCCACATATTCGTGATCACGCTCCTCAACGTCTACCTCTGTCGTCAATGTGAAATCAACGCTAGAGTCAGTTGGCGGAGTCATTTGAATAAAGTTATTCGCTAATGCAATTTGAGTAAATTGTTCCGGCGTCTGATTCGCGTCTTTAGGGGTAATCGTTAACGTACCCGCACCATCATTCACAACAGTCACATCACCATTTACGGTGGGTGTGACACCCGGTGGAATACCGAAAATCTTAATTGAGGTGAAATGCTCATCTGAGTCGATATAGTCAACGCCTTCAGGATGCCAATCGATGTTGATAGCCGTATCTTCGTTCCCGTTTGTGACGTTGTCGTAGGTTGTTGAGGTATCGATGATAGGCTCAACCAACACTCGAATTTCTTGATCAAAAGAAAGTGTGTGACCGTCGTTTTCCGTTACGATCACTTTGCCTTGAATGTGGATATTCTCGGTCGAAGAGTCGACAGGTCGAATACGAATACCTGACGTTGTACCCGCCTCCGTAATATTAGCTTCGTAGATAGGTTTTGATAAATCAGGGCTACCACCCGGTCCGGTTTCGTAACCCACAAAGTTAAGATCAATAACCGTACCGTCACCATCCTCGATTATAACGCCATCAGGAATACCCGATAAGATAACCGTTATTGATTCGGAACCATCGTCCGGTAATGGTGTAGTGCCGGTGTCAGGCTTTCTCTCACCCGACAATACCGTGAAGTCAAGCAGAGCAAAGCTGTCGCCGTTTTGACTCTCTTGAATCGTCGTTTGAACACCGCTTGCAGTACCATCTGTAATTGCGGTCCAATCGGTACCATTCGTCCCACCATAAGGTGTGTCAGCAACTCCTTTCACTTCAACGTTAACCGTTTTAGTACCGAGTATTTCTACATCGACTTGTTGTGGGTTGGTTGACAGGTTTGCAGTGTCCTTCACTACACCTGTAACATCAAAAGTGAAATCGACATTGCTGTGTTTAGTTGGAACCACCTCAACGTTAGCCAAATCGGAATACGCTATTTCGTGGTAATTGGTACCACTGACAATAGGAACTACCGTGGTTGTACCCACAAAGTAAAGCACTGCGCCTTCTGTAATATTGCTGATACGAACAAACAGTTCTTCAGAGCCATCCGTATCGACCGATCCTGTCATGGTGATGACTTCGTCTAGCGTGAATGCATCTTTGTTATCCAAAGGCCCAAGGTAGTCGGGATTATCAATATTGTCTTCGTTGATTTGAATGCGATTTACACTGAACTTTCCAGGGTCAGCGTCAGCAGTGACATCAATAATGATGTTTTGCTCTACAGAACGAGCCTTAGTTTTATCATTTGCCCCACCGTTAGCAGTATCTTCATAAGGATTCAGTGTTTCCTCTGTAACCGCTGTTGCTTCGAACTCTATCTGACCCGAGAAATTATCAATAGGGTTAACCACGGTGGTGTTAATGTCTTCTGCCGCTATTTTATATACACCACCCGCCGTCAGCGTAAGCACATTGCCGTCTTTATCAAGAAGCTCAAACTTTCCGTCACCTTCAACAACTTTCAACTCATAAGTGATCGTTTCAGTTTGGCTACTATCTTGTGATACTGCGTTTAGCTGCAACGTGACGTTGTCTTCATCTTCATTGACTTGATACTGATAAGTGCTGTTACCATCATCCCAAGTAGCAATATCCGCTACCGCTTCAATCTCGATTTTGAAGTTTGAGTTTACTTTGTGGTCAAGCATGCCATTGTTATCAATTTCGAGTTCATAACGAACGCGCCCACCAGTTTCATTTGAACTAGCGTGTTGATCAGGGACGAAGAATAGGTTGTCTATCGTCGCAATAGTTTGTCTTGATTCATTCGGATTTGGAGCAAAGCTTTGTTCAAGTTCAGGAGGACCAAATATAATGCTCCCATTTGGCTCAGGTACTAACTCATGGTAAGAGGTACCATCAAAGTAATAGAACGTACCTTGGTGACTATCACCTCCGTTCGGGCTTTTTATCGTTAACTGACCTATAGATTCATTGTTATCTTGGTCGTATAAGTTAACTTGCAATGCAACTTGCGCTGGCGCATTAGGCAGACCACTTTGGTTGTCTTGAACATTCTCAAGATCTGGTTCATCGCCCGTTGTGTAAGGTATCGTTGAGTCTCTACCCGCATCCTCGAAAGTGGTCACTTTCAGCGCGATTTTCGACGAATTTCGGTCTGTGATGGTGATATCTAACGGTGTTTCAGAGGTATCTAAATCGCTATCGGTCGCAATCACTTTAATAGAGAATTTGATTTCATCGCCAACGTGCTCTAAGTAATTATTGGCTCTAAATTCTATCTCACCATTTGAGTTTATTTGAAGTCGACCCAATTCACGAGTATCAACGCCGCCATTGCTCTGCTCGTATACTCGAATCTCCTGAGTTCCACTATTTAGATCGAAACCACTACTGTAAGGCCCACTAGTTCCAGAGCGGAAAACAATATTGACTCCATTATCAGTAATTCCTTCGATTCGACTTAAAGCCGCCCCATCAGCGCCTACATCAGTGGCATCAGCAAACATATCGACTATAGAACCGCGATAACCCTGACCTTCAACACGAGTAATCGATTGTGTTGTCACTAATGGAACATCATCCGTCACCGTGATCTTCAGATCGATCGCATTCGATTGGTCGTGATCAAAATCTTCAGCAACGATGGAGAAATCAAGATTTATCGTATTCTCGTTTTCAGCGTCAGGGTGCTTCAGTGGTTTAAATAATTCGAATTGATAGCTGTTATCAGAGGTATCGAAAACAATCTCAAACACCGCTTCATTGCTGGTCACAGTTTGAGCAACGTATGTGAATTTTGTGCCGCTTTGTGAAACAGCTAGCCACTCTAAACTTTCTCCATCGGAGGTTAAACCGGTCAAGACTAAATCTTCATCAACCAGTTCATACTTCACAACGCCATCGGCACCTTCATCGACGGTGAACAGTCCATTGATGATAGTGTCGTCAGATTGATCCGAACCTATGCCTGAAAGGTCGTCTTCATCGACAACCGTTTCGCCCGTCGGCGGCGCCATTACCGGAACATCATCAATGACTTGAATTGGTAGTTGATACTGGTTGGAGTCATCGCCATCACCGTCTACCGCCACAACATTAAATGGTATGGTTAGGTCATTTGATCCAGTAGCGTGATTTAGAGGGCCAAGTAAAGTGAATGTGTATGACCCATCGTTACCCAGTGCAAGAGTAAAAATCGGAGTCCCGCTTGTGGTCGCACCTTGGTAGGTAGTTGTGTTCGCAGCCCCAGTGACCTCAGTGATCGAAATCGCTTCGTTGCCTGATGTCAGAGCATCTTCTAGGTCAGAGATGTTACGTAGCTCATAAGCCTCAACTTGGTCTGCACCTTCTGTGGTCACAAACGAGCCTGTCGCTTGAGCCACAACAGAGCCTAAATCATCTTCATCAACAACAAACGTACTCGCAACCGTCGTATCAGTGATCGTTGGCGCATCATCGAGCACCTCAATTGGCAATACATATTGGTTAGAATCATCGCCATCACCATCAACAGCAACAACATCAAACGGTATTGTTAATGTATCGAGGTTATTTGGTGTCGTAGCGTGATTGAGAGGGCCAAGCAAGGTAAAGGTATAAGCACCGTCATCAGTCAGTACTAGTGTAAAAATTGGCGTTCCACCTGGGTCCGTTGCCCCTTGGTAGGTAGTCGTATTAGCGGCACCTGTGATCTCAGTGATCTTAATACCTTCATTGCCCGACGATAGCGTCGCTTCCAGCGTTGAGATATTGCGTAGTTCGTAAACCTCTACTTGGTCTGCACCTTCAGTGGTAACAAACGAGCCTGTCGCATGAGCGACAATAGAGCCTAAATCGCCTTCATCAACGGCAAACGTACTCGCAACCGTCGTATCAGTGATGGTTGGCACATCATCCATCACCGTGATCTTCAGATCGATCGCATTCGATTTATCTTGGTCGAAATCTTCAGCTACAACAGAGAAGTTAAGGTTAATCGCGTTTTCACCCGCGCCATCAGGGTGCTTAAGTGGTTTAAACAGTTCGAATTGATAGCTGTTATCTGAGGTATCGAAAATAATCTCGAACACCGCTTCACTACTCGTTGCTGTTTGAGCAACGTAAGTAAATGTTGTGCCGCTTTGCGACACAGCTTGCCACTCTAAACTTTCTCCATCAGAGGTTAAGCCAGTAAGAACCAAATCTTCATCAACCAGTTCATACTTCACAACACCATCGGCGCCTTCATCAACCGTGAATAACCCATTAATAATGCTATCTTCAGATTGATCTGAACCAATACCAGTAAGATCGTCTTCATCGACAACCATGTCACCAGTCGGCGCCGTCATTACTGGCGCATCATCGAGCACCTCGATTGGCAATACATATTGGTTAGAATCGTCGCCATCGCCATCAACCGCAACGACATCGAATGGAATCGTTAAGGTATTGGAATTCGGACTTGTAGGATGATTTAGAGGACCTAACAACGTAAAGGTATAAGAGCCATCATTCGCTAGCGCGAGCGTGAAGATAGGAGTCCCGCTTGTCG
>NZ_JBFSVK010000020.1:0-112511 GCF_041467855.1 Vibrio sp. 10N.247.311.51
ATTTCACAATAATTCATCAATCTTAATTAGATCACATTTTTACTTTAATTGGTATTAGTGCAGCCTTGCTGTATTTAATGACTTAGTTCAAAGCTAAAGCTTTCTGTTTACCACTCATCTAGCTCCGTAGTCCTGTGAATAACTAACGCTATTCTAGAGAGACATTGATTCCCGTTCTTTGTATTTCCAGGTGAAATGTGAATGAAGCTAATATAACTTGAGAGTGGGTTATTAGAGAGGATAGTGAGTGCGCAGAGGAACGAGTTCTCCGTATGACTTAAGCTCCTTAAAGAGTTCTGTCCAACCACATTAAGGCTTTCGATTACTCAAATATTAGCGGTATCAAATATCGATATGAGCTTTATGTTCCACGCATACCTTTCAGCGATAGCTTCAGTGAGGGAATTGGTGAATTTGACTTTCATTAGGTATAAAAAAGGCCACCTAAATTAGGCAGCCTAGTTTTATATTTTGATATGTTATTTTAACTCTTTCTCAGCTTGTTTTGCTTTCTCTATCATAGGAGTGATTGTTGAGCCTTGAACCAGAATAGAGAACACAACAACAGCGTAAGTCATGACAAGGATTATCTCTTTAACATCTATTGCTTTGTCTTCAATTACCCAGATACCTGAAGGGATTGAAAGTGCCATGGCTAGTGCTAAGCCACCGCGTAAACCACCCCAAGTTAGAATCTTAATAGACCACGGGTTGTAAGTTCTAAAGCGTTTAAATCCGATGTAAGACAAGAAAACACTCAAGTAGCGTGCACTCAATACTAGAGGGACTGCGAACGCCATTAAGATCCAGTCTTCTTGGTGGAATTTGAATAATAGCATCGACATACCAATTAATAGGAATAATACGCCGTTTAAGAATTCATCTATCAATTCCCAGAAATGATCTAGGTGATCTTCACTCTCTTTCGAGAATCCGATAAAGCGAGTCCAGTTACCAATCATGATACCTGATACCACCATCGCTAATGGGCCTGATACATGTAGAACTTCAGCAAACGCATAACCAGCAGTTGGGATACCGATAGTTAATAGCAACTCCATCGAGTGGTCATCGGTATTGCTGATTAGGTAATGGAATACAAGACCTAAAACAAAGCCATAGACAATGCCGCCAATCGCCTCTTGGACGAATAGCATGGTCACACTGCCGACGGTTGGAGCCTCTGTACCAAATGCGATAGTAAATAGGGTTACGAAGATCACTAAGCCAAAACCATCGTTAAATAGAGACTCTCCTTCGATTTGAGTAGAGATTCTTCTGGGCGCATCGAGCTTCTTTACGATTGCTAATACGGCGATTGGGTCGGTTGGAGATATTAGCGAGCCAAAGAGTAGGCAGTAAATCAGATCAAATTGAATACCGATGAACTGACAGAACCCGTAAAGCACAAAACCGATAAAGAAGGTTGAAAACAGCGTAGCACCTAACGCGAGTACTGTTATTTCCCATTTCTGGTCTTTTAGGTTTGGTAATTTAATCCCCAAACCGCCGGCAAAGAGTAAGAAGCCCAATATTCCCTTTAGTAGGAAATCCTCAAAGTTGATGCTGGCAACGGTTTCTGAGGCGATGTCAGCCAGTTGGAACCAATTGTTTTGTCCCGCAATGATAATCAATAGAGATAACATCATTGAGCCAGCTGTGATGGCGATGGTTGTCTGCATTTTACCAATTTTGGTATTAACGAAAGCAATAAGCATGGCTGCAGCGGACAAGAAGCATAAGGTGTAATAGACCGACATTGGGATTCCAACATGTAACAAAGTATGAATATGAATTTTCGTTGTCTCATGCTCAAATAGCAAACATTTTTTGTCATGACTCAGTAATCAATTTCCTTTTTTAGACGTCTAGACTCCTTTTTAATGTGTGATAGGATGGAGGGATAATTAAAGGAATGAGGTTGTACCGTGGGAAGTAATGTAAGGCAAAAGATTGACGCTCTGTTGAAGCAACGAATTTTACTGATTGATGGTGGCATGGGCACCATGATTCAGGATTATAAATTGGAAGAGCAAGACTATCGTGGTGAACGCTTTGCTGATTGGCACAGTGACTTGAAGGGCAACAATGACCTTTTAGTTCTTACACAGCCTAAGCTTATCAAAGATATCCATTCAGAATACTTGGAAGCTGGGGCAGACATCCTCGAAACCAATACCTTTAACGCTACAACCATCGCTATGGCCGACTATGATATGGAAAGCCTTAGTGAAGAGATTAACTTTGCTGCTGCCAAGCTTGCTCGTGAAGCAGCTGATGAATGGACCGCAAAGACCCCAGATAAGCCTCGTTTCGTAGCGGGTGTATTAGGTCCAACCAACCGAACTTGTTCTATATCCCCTGATGTAAACGATCCTGGTTACCGTAATGTTAGCTTTGACGAACTGGTTGAAGCTTATTCTGAATCGACTCGCGCGCTCATTAAGGGCGGTTCAGATTTAATTCTTATTGAAACTATCTTCGATACGTTAAACGCAAAAGCGTGTGCTTTTGCGGTTGAATCTGTTTTCGAAGAAGTAGGTACCAGTCTGCCAGTGATGATTTCCGGTACCATCACTGATGCATCAGGTCGTACCCTTTCAGGACAGACGACAGAAGCATTCTACAACGCCCTTCGTCATGTAAAACCTATCTCATTCGGATTGAACTGTGCATTGGGCCCTGATGAACTGCGTGAGTATGTCGGTGAGATGTCTCGTATCTCAGAGTGCAATGTTTCTGCTCACCCTAATGCGGGTTTGCCTAATGCATTTGGTGAGTATGACCTTTCTCCTGAGGATATGGCTGAACATGTTAAAGAGTGGGCTGAAAGTGGCTTCTTGAACCTAATTGGTGGGTGTTGTGGTACTACTCCAGAGCATATCCGTCAAATGGCTGAGGCCGTTGAAGGTGTAACGCCGCGTCAATTGCCAGACTTACCTGTTTCTTGTCGTCTTTCGGGACTAGAGCCACTGACGATAGCTAAAGAATCTTTGTTTGTGAATGTAGGTGAACGGACCAATGTTACCGGCTCTGCACGCTTTAAGCGCCTAATCAAAGAAGAGCTCTACGACGAAGCGTTGAGTGTAGCTCGAGAGCAAGTCGAGAATGGTGCTCAAATTATCGATATCAACATGGATGAAGGGATGCTAGACGCCGAGGCGTGTATGGTTAAATTCCTGAATCTATGTGCTTCAGAACCTGAAATCTCGAAAGTACCTGTTATGGTCGATTCTTCTAAGTGGGAAGTTATCGAAGCTGGCCTAAAGTGTATTCAAGGCAAAGGCATCGTCAACTCCATCTCTCTAAAAGAAGGCAAAGAGAAGTTTGTTGAGCAAGCCAAATTAGTTCGTCGTTATGGTGCTGCTGTCATCGTGATGGCGTTTGATGAAGTCGGGCAGGCTGATACTCGAGAGCGTAAAGTCGAGATCTGTACTAATGCCTACAACATTCTTGTTGATGAAGTCGGTTTCCCGCCAGAAGATATTATTTTTGACCCGAACATTTTCGCAGTGGCGACGGGTATCGATGAACATAACAACTATGCGGTTGATTTCATTGAGGCAGTTGGGGACATCAAACGCGATCTCCCGCATGCGATGATCTCTGGTGGCGTGTCGAATGTTTCATTCTCATTCCGCGGTAATAACTACGTCCGTGAGGCTATTCACGCGGTATTCCTGTATCACTGTTTTAAAAACGGTATGGATATGGGCATTGTAAACGCTGGTCAGTTGGAAATTTACGATAATGTTCCAGAAGATCTGCGTGATGCTGTTGAAGATGTCGTACTAAACCGTCGTGATGATTCGACTGAACGATTGCTGGATATGGCGACCGAATATCTAGAGCGTGCTGTCGGTAAGGTTGAAGATAAATCTGCATTAGAGTGGCGCACTTGGCCTGTAGAGAAGCGTTTGGAGCACTCTTTGGTAAAAGGTATCACCGACTTTATTGTTGAAGATACCGAAGAAGCTCGCGTTAATGCCTCTCGTCCTATTGAAGTGATTGAAGGTCCTCTAATGGACGGCATGAACGTTGTTGGTGACCTATTTGGTGAAGGTAAGATGTTCTTACCACAGGTTGTAAAGTCTGCGCGTGTGATGAAGCAGGCGGTTGCCCACTTAGAACCATTCATTAATGCATCCAAAGAAGTGGGCGCAACTAACGGTAAGATATTGTTAGCGACCGTTAAAGGTGACGTTCACGATATCGGTAAAAATATCGTTGGCGTGGTTTTACAATGTAATAACTACGAGATTATCGATCTGGGTGTGATGGTTTCTTGTGAGAAGATTCTTAAGGTAGCCAAAGAAGAGAATGTCGACATTATTGGCCTGTCTGGACTGATTACACCGTCTCTTGATGAAATGGTACATGTTGCTAAAGAGATGGAGAGACAGGGCTTCAAGCTGCCTCTTCTGATTGGCGGCGCAACCACATCTAAAGCTCACACAGCAGTTAAGATTGAGCAGAATTATTCAGAACCTGTTGTATACGTAAATAATGCCTCGCGTGCAGTGGGTGTTTGTACTTCACTACTTTCTGATGAATTGAAACCCGCTTTCGTTGAGAAGCTAGATATCGATTATGATCGCGTTCGAGATCAGCACAATCGTAAGAAGCCTCGTACCAAGCCTGTCACGCTTGAAAGAGCTCGTGCCAATAAAGTTGCTATCGATTGGGATGCGTATACGCCACCGGCACCCGCTAAGCCGGGAGTTCACATCTTCAATGATTTTGATGTGGCGACTTTGCGTCAGTATATCGACTGGACTCCATTCTTTATGACATGGTCATTGGTTGGTAAGTACCCAGCTATTTTGGACCATGAAGAAGTGGGTGAAGAGGCAAAACGTTTATTCAAAGATGCTAATGATTTACTGGATCGCGTAGAGAAAGAGAAGTTGCTTGAAGCGCGTGGCATGTGTGCCATGTTCCCAGCGAACAGTGTTGGTGATGATATTGAGGTTTATACCGATGAGTCTCGTACCGAAGTTCTAAAAGTTCTACACAATCTTCGTCAACAAACAGAGAAACCAAAAGGCTTTAACTATTGCCTGTCAGATTACATTGCGCCAAAAGAAAGCGGTAAAGCGGACTGGATTGGTGGCTTTGCGGTGACGGGTGGTATTGGTGAGCGAGAGCTGGCTGATGAATACAAAGCGAAAGGCGATGACTACAACGCAATCATGATTCAGGCGGTTGCAGACCGATTGGCTGAAGCGTTCGCTGAATACTTGCATAAAGAAGTGAGAAAGGACATTTGGGGCTACTCACCAGATGAGGATTTGTCTAACGACGATTTGATTCGAGAGAAATACCAAGGTATTCGCCCAGCTCCAGGTTACCCTGCTTGCCCTGAGCATACAGAGAAAGGCACGTTGTGGGAGTTGATGGATGTTGAAAAGGCAATCGACATGTCATTAACGACAAGCTACGCGATGTGGCCTGGTGCTTCGGTATCTGGTATGTACTTCTCACATCCTGATGCTAGATACTTTGCTATTGCACAGATTCAACAGGATCAAGTGGACAGCTATGCTGACCGCAAAGGTTGGGATATGTTAGAAGCCGAGAAGTGGTTAGGTCCAAACATTAACTAGTTTGAATCTACGACGAGCTTTGATTCGTATAGTAAAAAAGAGAAAGGGTTGCTTAGTAGCAACCCTTTTTGTATCTATGATTTAGTTAGTTATTTATCTGTTGGTGATAAACGCATTTTTATTCAAACAATTCTTGGTGCAGTTTTTGAATCGCCAACTTAGAAACAGATTCATCTAGCAAGAAACACAGGTTGTGTGGGCTTGCTCCGTAACAAATCATGCGTAGGTTGAAATCTTCAAGAGTGCCGAATACCTGCTTCGCATAGCCTTTGCTTTCACTCATGTTGTTACCAATGAGTGCAACAAGGCATAGGTCGTGTTCAATATCGACAGAACACAGCTCTTCAAGTTCAAGGCGAGCGGCTTCAGGTAACTCCGGAGCACCACCTGATGTGTCTGTTTGATCCAGAGTAAGTGACACACTGATCTCTGAGGTAGTGATAAGATCGACAGAGATCTTATGTTTAGCAAGGATCTCGAATACCTTTGCCAAAAAGCCATAGGCATGGAACATGTTAGCACTGCGTAGCGTAACCATAGTTTGGTTGCAGCGTAGGGCAAGCGCTCTAAATAGAGGAGAGCTCTCAACTTCTTGACGAATCCAAGTTCCACCGAGCTCTGGCGCTTTAGAAGAGCCGACAAATACCGGTATTTGGTGGCGTAGTGCAGGTACTAGAGTTGATGGGTGCAAGATCTTCGCACCAAAGTTTGCCATTTCCGATGCTTCACTAAAGCTGATCTCTGGGATAGGAGAGGCTTTAGGTGCAATACGAGGGTCAGTGGTGTAGATACCCGGAACATCCGTCCAGATTTCTAAGCCAATCGCCTGTACAGATTCTGCAATCAGTGCTGCTGAGTAATCACTGCCACCTCGGCCTAAAGTCGTGGTGTTGCCTTCACTATCAGCACCAATAAAACCTTGGGTAACGACAACTTGTTGTTGGCAAAGTGGAATAAGTTTCTCTTGCGCTAGAGCGGCAATATCTTCTAGTTGAGGTTCGGCTTTACCAAAATCATCATTAGTACGCATCACATCTCTGATATCAAAGCGAACAGCAGGAGTGCCTCGTTCACGAATGATCTGAGCCAAGATGTGTGTCGACATCAACTCGCCACATGCGACAAGGTGATCCGTCAGTTTAGTGCTTGTTTGGAATGATGCAGCCTCTGCAGCGCTCGCAATGTCATCAAGAATGCTGTGAACTTCTTTTTCGATGCTGATTGGGTCTGCGAGTTGGTCAAGAATTGCGTTATGAATGTCCGCTAATTGCGCCATTAGTTCCTGACGACGAGCTTTGTCTTGAACACCATTTGCCAGTTCAACCAGCAAATTAGTGACACCAGAGCATGCACTACTCACGACCAGTTTCGTGTTTGAGTTGTTTTCAATAATGGCAGCACAACGGCTCATTGCTTCAAAGTTGGCAACACTTGTTCCACCAAACTTAGCGACATTAAAAGAACCAGCTACATTAGATGCACTCACGATATATCTCCCACGACTTCCTAAAATAAAATTACGGTTGGGTAATCCAACGTCCGATGTTTTTCGAAGAGAGTTTTAGAGCAAAAAGAGAGGAATTATTAGAATAGTAACCTCAGAAGCTCTTCACCATATAGAAATGGCGACAGTTGACGGGATTCAGCCCGCTCAACCGATAATAAAGGTCCTGCATCCTTTTATTATCTCGGCACTGCTCCCCATAAATGTTTTGTATTGGAAATGCGGTTCCACAAAACATCTGCCTGGGCAGTGCTCCTCTTCTGCTAGATAGCCGTTTCATTGAACGTTTTTGTGGTAACAATGTCAATCCGTAACTTGAGATAATTGAAAAATAATTTTAACAATTATGTGACAGTGGTTTGACCTCAATACTTATGGCTAATTGCTGAGGTAATCAATTTGCTTTAGGGTGGATTGTTCACAACATTAACGTAAGGGATGTACATGTCTAATTTAACACTCACTACTGCTATCAATAGCTTTTATCCACCACACCGAACGTTAATGGGGCCTGGTCCTTCTGATATCTCACCTCAAGTGCTGCAGGCTTTGAGCCGTCCAACCATAGGTCACCTAGATCCGCTGTTTATTGAGATGATGGATGAGCTTAAACAGCTTCTTAAATACGCTTTTCAGACTGAAAACGAATTTACGATTGCCGTTTCTGCACCGGGCAGTGCGGGTATGGAGACCTGTTTTGTTAACTTGATTGAGCCTGGTGAAAAGGTGATTGTTTGTCGTAATGGTGTCTTCGGTGAGCGTATGCGAGAAAACGTGGTGCGTTGTGGTGGCGAAGCCATTCTTGTTGATGACGAGTGGGGCAAGCCCGTTTCAGTTGAAAAGGTAGAACAAGCATTGGCAGAAAATCCCGATGCTGTTGCTGTTGCATTTGTGCATGCAGAGACGTCTACTGGAGCATTATCTGATGCTCAAGCTATCTCTGCTGTCGCTCGTCAGTTTGATGCGTTAACGATTGTTGATGCGGTGACATCGTTAGGTGGTGTGCCATTGCTGGTTGATGAGTGGCAGCTCGATGCGGTTTATTCTGGCAGTCAAAAGTGTCTGTCTTGTGTGCCAGGGCTATCTCCAGTGACTTTCTCTCAGCGTGCGGTTGATAAAATGAAAGCCCGCCAAGCGCCAGTACAAAGCTGGTTCTTGGATCAAAGTTTAGTACTAGGTTATTGGAGTGGAGAAGGTAAGCGTAGCTACCACCATACTGCACCTGTGAACAGCCTTTATGCTCTACATGAGTCGCTGGTTTTGTTGAAAAATGAAGGCCTAGATAATGCGTGGTCTCGTCACCATGCGATGCACCAAGAGCTTAAAGAAGGCGTAGAAGCTCTAGGGTTAAAGTTTGTGGTTGATGAAGAGAGCCGCCTGCCGCAGCTTAACGCACTTTATTTCCCAGAAGGAATTGATGAGGCTAAGATCAGAACGCAGCTTTTAGAAGAATATAATCTTGAAATCGGTGCTGGGCTGGGCTCTTTGGCTGGTAAGGCATGGCGTATTGGCCTGATGGGCTACGGCGCTCGTAAAGAGAACGTCGCGTTGTGCCTAAAAGCGCTAAAAGATGTTTTGAAATAGCTGTAATAAACTAAAATTAGAAAGAAAAGCGCACGAGAGATCGTGCGCTTTTTTGTATCTAGCCAAGCTCCTATTTAAATGGTGCTTGCGTTGCGAATTCTTAACATTATTCTGCAGACGAAACGTTATCTTCTGCCTGTGACACTTTCTTATACTGAACCTTTGAAAAGTCTCTGTTAGGGAATAAAAAGTTCGCTTCGCTACGAATTTGCTCTGCCTTACTCTCTTCACCTAGGCCTTGATACGCCAGAATCAGATTGCTGTAGAAAGCCGGTCTTGGTTTACTCTTTATGATCTCCAGTGACCAATCGATGTAAGGCTGTATAAGGCTCGGGTCGGCTTTGTAGAGACCAATATTAAGGTAAGTGCTGTATATGTCCCAGTCGTAGCGATCTTTCCACACCACTGGGTTCGTTACCTGCTTTAGAATGTCCGGGTTTTTAGGCTTAGAAAGTTCAAACTTAGTCAGTACATAGTTGGTGTGCAGGGCGCTCAACATATAAAAACTGACTAAGATAGGTATCACTAAGCTCGAGACTCTAAACAGGGTTTTACTGATGATACTGAACGGCTGTTGATAATGTCGGGAAGAGCGTTGATCGACCCAGTAAATCAAAATAATGAATGTTATCCAGTGAATGGCCGAGTGGTAAAAAGGATACTCAAGTTGAGAGTGCAAAAGGATCGGGATGAATAACGCGAGCAGGGCTAGACGCGTTCCCTTTGCTGAACTTGCGATGCGTGACATCACCAATATTGCAGCAATCAAGATCCCGATGATTGGTACAATCCCCCCTTCAACTCCCCAAAACAGGAACTCATTGTGCGGGTGATCCATTGAAGGAAGACCTGGGTGATAGTCCGAGTTGAGTTGATGTTGGCGAGCCGTATATAGCGTGTATTCAGACTCAAATTTCCCGTAACCATAACCTGTAAATGGCTTTTCGATCATCATATCTAAAGCTTGCGGAAAGGTATAAGCGCGCGGGCTTTCTAAGTTAGCTCTTTTACTTGCGAGGCTATCTGTCGCACTGAGGTTGATCACCGTAAACGCGACGACGATACCGACGAGCACTGATGCGCACCATCCGTAGAAGCGTTTCTTGGTCGAGAACTTGTATAGATAGGGCAGAATGCAGATAAACCCAATGATAGCGGCCAACCATCCGGTACGTGATGCGATGATGATCAGCAAAGGCACAGTTAAGGTTGGAGTTAAATACAGTAGGAATGATTCGCTAATTTTGTGATTATATTTGGCTGGCTGCCTTGCTAAAAGGTAAGCGGACAGCACAAAACCAGTAGCAAGAAAGCTTGCCATTACATTCGGTTGTTGAAATATCCCATATGGTCGGTTTGCCGCTGTGTTGTAGCCAAATAGGTTACCAGGCTCTAATAAGAAATATTGCACATAGCCAAACAGTGCTTGTATAACAACAGCAAGCACAATGAACCACAACATACGTTGCTTGTGTTTATTGCTGAACTTAAATTGCTGCAACACGACGAATAATGCAAAGCCAGCCCATAATCCAAGCAAGCGTCCTGACGCTCCTTGAGGAGCTGCATTACTGTATAAAATAGGTAGCGTGAGTATGATGCAGCTAATCAACAAACCAATCGTTAATTTGGAATACTTGAGTACTCGATTGGTTGCGAGTTGGTAAAAGCCAATTGCTAGCGTGAAGCTTAGCGCTAGCCAAGTGGTAGGGTTAAAGGATAGAGCAAGCCCCGAGCCTCCAGGATTCGGCATGAAAAAATGCATGGCTAACAAGAATACAACAGCTAAAGAAGCCAGAAATGCTTTGTTGAGCGGTAGCTGAGTGACCTGATTTTCTAGCTGGGTACCGCTAGTGTGTATTGTTGCCATAAATCCCTAACCTTATAAAAACAGAGCTTGTTCCTTTTGAAACAAGCTCTGTTACTTTAACATTTTTCTGTCTGCTCGCAGGGCGCTATTTTACACCTACTTCAAATTTAACATAGGCTTAAGGAAGCGAGCAGTGTGTGAACCTTCGACTAACGCCACATCTTCAGGTGTACCTTCTGCAACAATCTCGCCACCACCTTGCCCACCTTCAGGGCCGAGATCTAGGATCCAGTCTGCTGTTTTAACGACATCTAGGTTGTGCTCAATCACGACCACTGTATTACCGTGATCACGCAATCTATGTAATACCGTCAGTAGCTGCTGGATATCGTGGAAATGAAGGCCTGTTGTTGGCTCATCGAGAATGTATAAGGTTTTTCCCGTGTCTCGTTTCGATAGCTCACGCGCCAACTTAACACGTTGTGCTTCACCACCAGATAAGGTTGTTGCTGCTTGCCCAAGGCGAATGTAGGAAAGGCCAACGTCCATGAGTGTTTGCAGTTTACGTGCAATCACTGGAACTGGATTGAAGAACTCTCGTGCATCTTCCACAGTCATCTCTAGAACTTCGTCAATGGTTTTACCCTTGTAGCGGACCTCTAGTGTCTCACGGTTATAGCGCTTGCCTTTACACACATCACAAGGCACATACACATCGGGTAAGAAGTGCATCTCTACCTTGATTACGCCATCGCCCTGACAAGCCTCACAACGACCACCTCGAACGTTAAAGCTGAATCGACCAGGCTTGTAACCACGAGAGCGTGACTCTTGTGTGCCTGCGAATAGTTCACGAATAGGGGTAAAAATCCCTGTATAAGTTGCAGGGTTTGATCTTGGTGTACGACCTATAGGGCTTTGATCTATGTCGATTACCTTATCAAAATGTTCTAACCCTTTAATCTTTTTGTGCTGTGCTGGAACTGCAGTCGTGGCACCGTTTAATTGAGTGTGGGCGACTTTAAAGAAGGTATCGTTGATAAGTGTTGATTTACCCGAACCTGATACACCCGTAATACAGCTGAACAAGCCAACAGGAATCGTCGCAGTCACATTCTTTAGGTTGTTCCCTGTTGCGCCAACGATCTCTACGACCTTTTTCTTGTCGATAGGTGTTCTCTTTTCAGGTACTGCAATTTCTTTAGCACCGCTCAGGTACTGACCTGTCAAAGAGTTCGGGTTTTCGATGATGTCTTGCATGGTACCTTCTGCCACCACGTGACCACCGTGAACACCTGCCCCCGGGCCGATATCGATAACATGGTCAGCACAACGAATTGCATCTTCGTCATGTTCCACAACAAGCACGGTATTACCTAAGTCTCTGAGGTGTATCAAGGTCTGCAGTAGACGTTCATTATCGCGCTGGTGGAGTCCAATTGATGGCTCATCCAGTACATACATAACGCCAACTAAACCGGCACCGATTTGACTCGCCAAGCGAATACGTTGCGCCTCACCACCAGACAGCGTTTCAGCACTGCGTGATAGGTTAAGGTAGTTCAAACCAACGTTGACTAAGAAATGCAGACGATCATTGATCTCTTTCATCACTTTATCTGCGATCTGCCCACGCTGACCGTCTAGCTTCAATTCTTGGAAAAATTGTAGTGCGTCAGCAATGCTAAGTTCAACGATTTCTGGCAGTGTTGTATCACCAATGAAAACATTACGAGCTTCTAATCTCAGGCGGGTGCCATCACAGCTAGAGCACGATTTGGTTGAGATGTATTTGGCAAGGTCTTCACGCACCGCGCTAGATTCAGTATCACGGTAACGACGCTCTAAGGTATTTAAAATGCCCTCGAATGGATGACGCTTAACTCGAATATCACCTCGGTCATTGATGTACTTGAATTCCACTTCAGTACGACCTGATCCTTTTAGAATAATCTCTTGAGTCTTTTTCGGTAGAGAATTAAATGGTGCATACAGGTCAAAACCATAATGTTCTGACAGCGATGTTAGCATCTGGAAATAGTAGTAGTTCTTTTGATCCCAACCTTTGATCGCTCCTTCTGCAATGCTTAGATTCTCATCTAAAATCACTCGGCTTGGATCAAAATACTGTTGAACACCAAGGCCATCACACGTACCACAAGCACCTGCCGGGTTATTAAATGAGAACAGGCGAGGCTCAAGTTCCTGCATGCTGTAACCACATTTTGGACAAGCGAAGTTAGCAGAGAATACGATTTCTTCTTGATCGGTTTCATCCATCCAACCAACAACCGCAATACCGCCAGATAGCTCCAGTGTTGTTTCAAACGATTCAGCCAAGCGTTGTTGTAGATCTGGGCGTACCTTAAATCGGTCAACCACAACTTCAATGGTGTGCTTCTTATGAAGTTCAAGTGCTGGTGGATCGGATAGATCACAGGTTTCACCATCAATTCGGGCACGGATAAAGCCTTGCGCAGCTAAGTTTTCCAGTGTTTTAACATGCTCACCTTTGCGCTCTTTGACAATCGGTGCCATCAACATCATCTTTGAGCCTTCAGGCAGTTCTAAGACCTTATCGACCATTTGACTGATGGTTTGTGCTGCTAGAGGGATGTTGTGATCTGGACAGCGAGGTTCGCCTACTCGAGCGTAAAGTAGTCTCAGGTAATCATAGACTTCGGTAATGGTACCGACGGTTGAGCGAGGGTTATGTGAAGTCGATTTTTGTTCTATTGAGATAGCTGGAGACAGGCCTTCAATATGGTCGACATCAGGCTTTTCCATAAGAGATAGAAATTGACGAGCGTAAGCAGACAGAGATTCAACATAACGACGCTGACCTTCTGCGTAGAGTGTGTCAAACGCAAGTGACGACTTACCTGAACCTGATAATCCGGTGATGACAGTCAGTTTGTCACGTGGAATGGTTAGGTTGACGTCTTTGAGGTTATGCGTACGAGCGCCTCTAATTTCTATTTTATCCATCTCAATAGACCATGTAATTTTAAGTGGCTAAAGTATTACATAGAGTGAGATTTGTGCAAAGTTTTACTGGATAAAAAAACAGTAAACAAAAAGGGCAACTCAAAGAGTCGCCCTTCCTAAAATCAGTAACGTTAGTGATAAACCAGTCGTTATGCTTCTTTCTTTGTCGAGTGTTTACCTAGCTCGATTTGCTGCTGGTCTTTCTTGTATAGGTTCTCGAAGCAGTAGTTTGTTGCTTCGATATAGCCTTCAACACTACCACAGTCAAAACGCTGGCCTTTAAATTTGTAAGCCAATACACAGCCTGCTTTTGCCTGTTTTAATAGAGCATCAGTGATCTGTATTTCGCCGCCTTTACCTGGTTCAGTCTGCTCGATTAATTCAAAGATATCTGGAGTCAGAATATAACGACCAATGATCGCGAGGTTGCTTGGCGCAGTACCTTGCTCTGGCTTCTCTACCATGTCATCAACTCGGAAAAGGTCATCTTTGATCATTTCGCCTGAGATAACACCATACTTGTGAGTTTCTTCTTCAGGAACTTCTTGTACAGCCACAATAGAACAGCGGAACTGTTTGTATAGCGCAACCATCTGAGCCAATACACCTTGTTGCTCGTTAACACAAAGGTCATCGGCAAGTACAACAGCGAACGGTTCATCACCTACGAGTTCGCGACCCGTCAAGATAGCGTGGCCAAGGCCTTTCATCTCACGCTGGCGAATGTAGGTGAAGTTTGCTGCTTCAATCGTTTCACGGATATTAACCAATAGGTCTTCTTTGTTGGTGCCGCTAATCTGGTGTTCAAGCTCGTAGTTTTTATCAAAGTGATCCATGATCGAGTGCTTACCACGTCCAGTAACGATGCACATTCCATCCATACCAGCTTCGATAGCTTCCTCTACACCGTATTCAATCAGAGGTTTGTTTACGACAGGCATCATTTCTTTAGGCATTGACTTGGTTGCAGGTAAAAAACGTGTACCGTAGCCAGCCGCCGGGAAAAGGCACTTTTTGATCATGATAAGACCCTTTATCTATAATAATTATTGATTCAACTGAGTTGTTGATATTTCTGAGGGCAACTCTAGCACAAGTTATGTCGAAAATTCAGCAACAATACCTATGGTTTACTAGAGCTACCCTCAAAATTATCGTCAGATTAAGAGGCCGATCGATTATGCAAGTAGGTTCTGGTTTGCCCAAGCAATGGCTTGAACCCTATTTTTGACCGCCAACTTACGGAATATCTGATAAAGGTGAGATTTAACCGTGAACTCACTAATAAACAAGTCATCGGCGATTTGTGTGTTTGATGACCCTGATTGAAGGCAGCGGATTACCTGGATCTCGCGAATGGTTAAATCGACATTGGTTGGTGTGGTGTTGGTATTGACCATATTACGATAATAAAACAGCAGTTGATTGGTTACCTTCCTTGGCAGCCAGTTCTCACCATCGATGACTTCTTGAAGACCACGAGCAATCTTGTCTTTTTGCTCGGTGTTGTAAAAGAGCCCTTTTAGTACACCATAAGTAAGAAGCTCAGATGTCGGAAGTTGCTGAGGGACATTGAACAAGATGATCTCATGGTTTTTCCACATAACAGTCAGGTTAGGACAAATAATCAGTAGTTGTGGTACTTCTCTGTAATCGACGAGTAAGATCCGGTTACTCTGCTTTCTATCAACTAGCATTAATTCGTCGGGCGTCATTTTGTAGAGAATAATAGATAAGTGCTTTTCTATCTCTTTTACATGTAGATAGGTGTCGTTTGGGTCGATGCACAGAAAATGCAAAGTGCGAGCGTATCGTGATTTTCTCATTGAAACGTCCTGTTTAATTGGAATTAGATTCCACGTTGTCATGCAGGCTTTCGCTTCTCTAGCGCATTAATAGTGACTTGCGTTGAATATCAATTATCAAAGTAAATGAGTGGTTTGTAAGTGGAGAAAAAAGCAACATCGCTCTGAATATCATGATTTGTTACGTTTTTATTCTTTGTAGTGAGGAGAGAATAGGAATGCGATTTATCACTGCAGAAAAGCATGCTATTCTTGTGCGCTAAAATTTTCTGAGACTATGAATTTAGACGGAGCAAATCATGGCTAGCCGTGGAGTTAACAAAGTTATATTAGTGGGTAACCTAGGTAATGACCCTGAAATTCGTTACATGCCAAATGGCGGCGCAGTAGCGAACATTACCATTGCAACGTCAGAGTCATGGCGTGATAAAGCAACTGGCGAGCAGCGTGAAAAAACAGAATGGCACCGTGTTGCTCTGTTTGGCAAGCTAGCGGAAGTTGCTGGTGAGTACCTACGTAAAGGTTCTCAAGTTTACATTGAAGGTCAACTTCAAACTCGTAAATGGCAAGATCAAAGCGGTCAAGATCGCTACACAACAGAAGTGGTTGTTCAAGGCTTCAATGGTGTAATGCAAATGCTTGGCGGCCGTGCTCAAGGTGGTGCTCCTGCTCAAGGTGGCATGGGTAACAACCAACAGCAAGGTGGTTGGGGTCAGCCACAGCAGCCACAACAACAGCAGCAACAATACAGTGCTCCAGCTCAACAGCAGCCAAAAGCACCTCAACAAGCTCCTCAGCAGGCTCAACCTCAATATAATGAGCCGCCAATGGATTTTGATGATGACATCCCATTTTAAGCCCTGTTTTTAATATATTATAAAAACAGTATTAAATTGGAAAAAGCCGCGTTCATCGCGGCTTTTTGTTACCTACAATTCTTAACGCTTTATTTACAACGTCAATTTATAGTATAAGTAGCAATACGGTATAATGTGAGTTGAAAAGGATTTCGTTATTCATGAGATATACCCCGACACTAAAATTGAGCACTCGATTGGTCGCATTTGTCACCGTGATCGTGATCAGCGCGATGTTCATTCTTTTTATTGGTGGCACACTTTCCTTTAAGCGTATTGGACAGGAATATTTAGACCATTATTTGGTTGGCATTGTCGACGTTGTAGATAAAGAGATGGAAGACCCCGACGCCGCGTATTCAATGCAGCGTTGGATGCCTAAGATGTTGCAGGCGAGCAATATTGTTGAGATGAAACTCTCGAACAAGACTGGCATCGTTTATCGTTTCAAAGATACTTCCCCACAAATTGATCCCAATCGTCTTTATGAGAAAAGCTTCATTTTAGAGCGTAATGAAGGCTACCGAATCGAATTTAAAGCGCTTCCTCCTTATATTGGCTACAACTACTCAATGGAAGCGATGTGGTCAATTACTTTGGCTGTCGCATTGGTCCTTTTCTGTCTTGCTCGTGGTGTTCGTTGGTTGAAAGAGCAGCTCATGGGTTCTGAGATTTTGGAAGAGCGAGGAAGAATGATCTTGGCCGGTCAGGTTGAAGCTCATGCAAAGGGAGATGAGCGAGAGTGGCCTTACACCGCAAGTGAAGCCTTAGATGTCTTGATCGAAGAGCTGCAAGATGCTCGTCAAGAGCGAAGTCGCTTTGATACCTTTATTCGTACTCACACCTTCCTAGATAAACTCACAGGAACGGCAAACCGAGTTTTATTCGATAATAAGCTGGAATCGGCACTGCATGAAAGTGGCGCACGAGGCGGTGTGTTACTGATACGTATCGACGAATGGGAGCAAGTTAGTGATGCAAACGACAAGCAAACCACTGACGGCTTTATTATCGAAGTCGGTGAAGTACTGTCGAATATCGTTCAGCGCTATCCCGATGTCATTTTTTCGCGCTATTACGAAGCGGACTTTGCTGTATTTATCCCTCATCAGGGCGCAAAAGATATTGCGACCTTGGCTGCTCAGTGTTTAAGGCAGTTAGATAAGCTAACTCCGCCAAAGCCTTTAGAGTCGGATAACTGGTGTCATATTGGTGTGACCATGTATACCGAAGGTGAGCGTCATAGCCAGATCATGGATGAAACGGAAACGGCACTAAAGAGTGCTCAGTTAGAGCGTATTAATAACTGGAGCCGTTACCCGAAAGAGAATAAGAATGAGCTTGATAGAGGCAGTGTTCGTTGGAGAACATTACTTGATAAAGCGCTGCTTCCTGAAAATTTAGTAATCTTTGCTCAGCGGTGTTATCTTATGCCGGAATCTGGTCAAGTTAATGAATTACATAGAGAAATATTTACTAGAATTCAGGATCCTGACAAAGGTTTATTGAAATCGTCTCGATTTATGCCTGCGGTAGAGCAAGTGGGTTATCAAGCTCAAATGGACCAATCGGTTCTAAAGGTTATGTTGAAATCGTTGAAAGAATCAACTCAACCTATCAACTATTCAGTGAATCTGAATGTTACCCCGTTTGCTAATAAACAGCACTTTAAGTGGTTTAGGAGTGAGTTGTTACAGCTCTCTGCTCAACACCGCTCTCAGCTTGCGTTTGAGTTTTCAGAAGGGCACTTGATTGCTCATCTTGATTATATGAGACCGGTGGCAAAGATGTTGCGAGGTTTAGGGTGTAAAGTTGTGGTTGGCCAAGCTGGGCGAACCATTGTTAGCACTCACTATATAAAGGATTTGAAGGTTAGTTATATTAAGCTTCATCGAAGCCTAATAAAGAAAATCGATCAAAGGCATGAGAACCAACTGTTTGTTCGCAGCTTAATTGGGGCGTGTGGTGATTCTCCAACTCAAGTTATTGCCGTTGGAGTCGAGACAAAACAAGAAAAGAATACCTTGATAGAGTTAGGCATTAACGGCTATCAAGGAAGATATTTCGACGAAGAACAACAAATTATCCCTTTGCCTAATCAAGCAGAAAAGGCCGCGAAAGCGGAATCTGTTGTCAAAGTTGGACGAAGAAATCGATGGCGTAAGAGTAGTAGTTAAGAATGAATTTTAAAGCGATTTTAGACAAAATAAAGCCAACGAATAATAAAGGTAGCTCGCAAGTTGTCTTGCTGGGCAATGACGCCATTTATATTTCATCGACAGAACAAGATCCTCAAGTAGCCAGCATTCCAGTGGTTAATGGGGACTGGGAGAGTGCGCTAAAAAAATCGCTTAGCAGTGAGGCGTTTACCAGTAATAGCGTCCAACTGATTGTCTGTACTAACTACTACCAAACCTACCAAATTAATAAACCGGACATTCCAGAGAGTGAATGGTCGGTAGCACTGCCTTTTTTACTCAAAGATCTTGTTTCAGAAAGAGTCACGGAAATTACTGCGAGTGCGGTCTCGTTACCAACGTCGAACAAGCTGCAAGTATATGTCCTGCCTAAAAAGCTGTTGGACAAGCTTTTGAATATCACTAATTCGGCTCAGGTTGAATTAATAGGTGTTGCTCCTGAAGATGAAATCTGGGGTTACAGTGCAGGCGAACTGTCTAATTTCATTCTTTTACAACGTAGCGTCAATTCACACTTTAAATTGGGTGCGTTTGTCGAAAATACCGTTTGTTTTCAAAGAACCATCCGCAGTGTTGTGCCACCTTTAACGGGTGTTGCGTCAAGTGCTCTGCAGTTAGATGGCCTCGCTTTAGAGCTTCAACGCTCGATTGATTACCTTTCTTCTCAAATTAAAGGCACCCAGCTTCACCAGCTTAAAATCTGTTGTGACGAAGAAGATGAAGCAGAGTTACAAAGTGCCTTAAACAGTACATTGAGCTCGACAGTTTCATTGTTGGTTGAAGGTGAGCGTGATAATTCAGAGAGTTTGTTGGTTAAACTCGCAGCGGAAAAAGAGACGTTTAAGGTCAATCTTTACCCAGAACACCTTAAGCCTAAAAAAGAATATTTTACGCTGACCAATGTTGTTGCGAGCTGGGGAGTAGTTTGTGTTTTGCTGCTTGGTGGTTACTTCGCAATACAGTATCAAGTTTCTAATCTCGATAAAGAACTAACAGCCCTGCAACAAGACTCGAATCAACTTAACAAGCAAGTTAACCAATTGAATAGTAAGTTAACTCAGCATAAACCGTCGCCAGAGAAAGTCGCGGCGGTTGCGCGTCTCAAACGTGAGACTGAGGCTAAAAAAGAGGCTTTGAAGGCTGTTGGGCAATACGACGAATCCCAACAAGTCGGGTATTCTGGCGTCATGAATTCCTTAGCTAAATTAGGCCGAAATGACATCTCTCTTTCGCACATCTACATGACCCACGATACTTTAGATCTTAGTGGCTTGGCTCGTAACGCAAATGTCGTTCCGAACTGGATTGGTCAGTTTAAAAGTGAGCTTAATTTAGTCGGACGCACTTTTGAAAAACTAAAAATTGGCCGTAATGATCAGGATGTGGTGACGTTTGAGCTAAGTACTCGTCGGGAGAGTAAATAATGCAGCAGTGGAACCAGCTGAGCGATAAGTTTCTTGCATTAAGTCAAAGAGAAAAATGGCTACTTTTTGTGTGTGGTTTTGTTGGCCTATCGATGTTGTTGTTCACCTTATTGGTTGAGCCTGCGTATCTCGATCTACAAGCTAAAAATGCCAAGGCGACCAGCCTGACTCAATCGAATCAAAGGCAGCAGGGTGAGTTACTTGTTCTGCAAGCTAAGTTAAACAAAGACCCAGACAAAGACATTAATCGAGAGTACAAAAAGCTGCTACTGGAGAGCCAAGATCTCTCTCTTCAGCTTTCGCAGATTGTCGATGGATTAATCACACCTTCTCAAATGTCGCAGTTACTGGAGAGCGTTCTTAACGCCGGTAATGGACTAAAGCTTGAATCGCTAGAGTCATTAAAACCAGAAGCGATTTCGAACAATAAAGAGACCAGCGAATATTCAGGCTACTTTCTTCATCCCGTAAGAATGGAGCTAACTGGAAGTTACTTTGATATCTCAGCTTACCTTCAAGCGCTTGAGTCTCTCCCTGTGAGTTACTACTGGCGCACATTTGAATACTCAGTAGAAGAATACCCCAAAGCTCGACTGGTGTTCGAGGTTTACACATTAGGTACTAGACAGGAGTTTATCGGTGGTTAGAACTCTTTTGTTATCCTTGCTATTTAGTAGTTCCTTTGTGTGGGCTGAGCAAGATCCAACGGCGCCATTAGGCTGGCTTTCACCTCAACAGAAAACGGCGCCGGCTAAGAAAGCACCAACTCGTTATCGCTTGCCTTCTTTAGAAAGCATCGTGTGTAAGGGAGATACGCCTTGCTATGCGATTATGAATGGTCAGATTCTCGGACAAGGGGAAACGATCAGAGGGTACCGAGTTAAGAACATAGATCCAGAATACGTCACTCTGCAGAGAAGCTCTAAGCAGTGGAAATTAGAGATGTTCTCTTTAGATGTTAAGAATAATTAAGGTTAGAGTGAAGACATGCGTAAACTTGTAGTAGCAATCCTAGTGTCATCTTTAGTCGGCTGTTCGATGGGGCATAGAGATCCTGTTGAGATTAAAGAGTCTTTAAACGAATCAATTAATGAAGCCAATAGCAGAGCGCTTCATGAGCTGCCTTCGTCGGTTCAAGATGACCTTATGCCTCAGCTTAATTCTGACTCTATGTCTCCGGGTATGGAAACGGTTAAGCGTTTCCGTATTCAGGCAAAAGGCGTTGAAGCGAGAACCTTTTTTGCAAGCCTAGTGAAAGGTACGGAGTATAGTGCGGCTATTCACCCAAGTGTGTCTGGAAACCTTACGCTTAATCTAACGGACGTGACGTTAGATGAGGTACTGGCTGTTGCTCAAGATATGTATGGCTACGATATTGAAAAGCGTGGCAAAGTGATTCAAGTTTACCCTGCCGGTCTTCGCACTGTAACGATCCCTGTCGATTACTTACAAGTTAAGCGTTCTGGTCGCTCACTAACGACGATCACCACAGGCACGATCTCTAACTCAGATTCGAATTCATCGAGCTCTTCAAACTCGAATTCGAACTCAAACTCGTCAAATTCATCTAACTCTTCTAATTCATCAAACTCGACATCGAATGGTGGCACAGAGATTGAAACGACCTCTGAAAGTGATTTTTGGCCGCAGCTTGAAGCGGCGGTTGCTCACTTAATTGGTTCGGGGGATGGGCAAAGCGTTGTCGTGACCCCGCAAGCGAGTGTGATTACCGTGCGTGCTTACCCTGATGAAATTCGTGAGGTTCGAGAGTTCTTAGGTATTTCTCAAAAACGCTTGCAGCGTCAAGTGATCCTAGAAGCCAAAATCATGGAAGTAACCTTGAGTGATGGTTACCAACAAGGTATTAGCTGGTCTAATTTATCTAAATCTATTGGCAGTGGTGGTGTGGTTATCGACCGTCCTGCAAGTACTTTACCTCCATTAGATGCGATCAGCTCTTTGTTAGGCGGACAAACCAATGTAACGATCTCAGATGGCAGTTTCGAAGCGGTATTGAGCTTTATGGATACTCAAGGTGACTTGAACGTTCTATCAAGCCCACGAGTCACAGCGGCAAATAACCAGAAAGCGGTTATCAAAGTGGGTACTGACGAATACTACGTAACAGATTTATCAAGTTCGGTCGGTAGTGGTGATGACGCGAATGTCGCACCTGAGGTTGAATTAACTCCATTCTTTTCTGGTATCTCTTTAGATGTGACCCCTCAGATAGATGATAAAGGTAGCGTGTTCTTACATGTTCACCCAGCGGTTATCGAAGTAGAGGAAGAAGTGAAGGAGCTCAACCTAGGTTCTACGACGGGCTTAGTGCAACTTCCTTTGGCGAAAAGCTCTATTCGTGAGTCTGACTCAGTGATTCGTGCCAAAGATGGCGATGTGGTGGTGATTGGTGGTTTGATGAAATCCAACACCAGTGATGTGACCTCTAAAGTTCCATTCCTTGGTGATATCCCAGCACTTGGTCATTTGTTCCGTAATACCAGCCAATTAACGCAAAAAACTGAGCTTGTGATTTTATTGAAACCGACCATTGTAGGCGTCAATACTTGGCAGTCTGAGTTGGAGCGTTCACGTGACCTTCTTCAACAGTGGTTCCCTGATGAAGAGTAATTGCTTACTTTCTCAATATAGAGTGGCAGTGTCTCACTAAGCTAGGTCGTCGTATGTATCAAGCTCACTTTGGTTTTGAACAACTGCCATTTACCTTAACGCCGAATACCGATTTCTTTTATGGTTTAGCGCCTCATTTCGAAGCGATTCAGACGGTAATCTCGGCGTTGGAAATGGGCGAGGGCGTGATTAAGGTGACCGGAGAGGTAGGCACTGGAAAAACCATGGTTTGCCGGATGTTGGTCAATCACCTACATGACTGTACAGCTCTGATCTACTTACCAAACCCTGTGTTATCAGGGGCAGACTTGCGCCAGGCGGTTGCTACAGAGCTTGGTTTAGCTGTCGATAATGAAGCAACCTTGGTTGATAACATTCAGCACAAGCTTATTGAATTGCACAATTCAGGTTTAAGAGTGGTGGCTATTCTTGATGAAGCTCAGGCTCTATCGGACGAAGCGCTCGAAACATTAAGGTTGTTTGGTAACCTTGAAACGGAAGATAAAAAACTGCTGCAGATTGTCTTATTAGGTCAGCCAGAATTGGATGCTCGATTAGAGGCTTACCACCTAAGGCAGTTTCGCCAAAGAATCACATTTAGTTCGACACTGAGACCGCTGACTCTCGATGAAACGGTGGCGTATATTGATAATCGAATCGCTAAATCGGGTGGCAGTCCTGAGTTATTCAGCTTGAATCAAAAAAAGGCGATCTGTCGTTCGTCGTTAGGTATCCCTAGATTGATAAACCAACTTTGCCATAAGGCTCTATTGCTTTCGTTCAGTGAAGATAAGAAAAGTATCGACAACCAACATCTGTTTTCAGCTATGCATGAAACGTACGATGTGTGTAAGCCTAAATTTAAAACGCCAATACTGTGGGGTTGGAATTAATTATGAGCGTCATTAACAACGCCTTGTCTGAATTGGCAAAGAAAAAATCAGCGACTTCGATTGAAGCGGCAGTCGTACCTAAAGTAAAAACGCGTTCCCCCCTAGTTTGGGTTGTTGCGGGTTTTACTTTGAGCTTAGCGATGGGCGGCTGGGCGATATCGCAAGGCCCTGTGATTGAGCAGTCTATTGTTGATCAGTCAATCTCAACTCGAGACCTACAGGTTCAAGTCTCTGTCGTTGATGATTCAAATGGTATTCAGGAAGTTGCTCAACCTATCTCATCGCCAACTAAGAAATTGGTGACGCTAGACTCAGCAAGCCTTTCAACAGAAAACACTACAATGGTAAAAAGCGCTAAAGCTAAGCCAGTTGTATCTGACTCGGTTGTTGCGTCTGCCCCAAAAGCGACAAAACAACAAACACCAGCTAAACCTCTAAGCGCGCCTAAAGCGACTAATACTGACATCCCCCAACCGGTTTACGTTGCTAGTGTGGCCAAAAAAGATCCTGCGTCTACCTCTAATGAGCCTATAGCCTCTGGTGGTTCAGAAAATAGCGGGATGTTGATCGAGCAGGTTGAGCTAACTCCGGAACAGCTATCTGTGAATGCACAAGGTCGAGCTCAGAAAGCGCTTGATGCAAACGATCTTACTGGTGCGTTGAAGGGCTACACTGAAGCTCTACGCTACACGCCACGAAATGAAGATGTTCGCCAGAAACTTGCGATTCTCTATTTTGGTAAAGGCGATACTCGCAAAGCCTATGAGCTTTATCAGTCTGGTATCAAGCTCAACATCAACAGTGAAAAACTGCGATTAGGGTTATCAAAACTGCTGGTTAAAGCGAATCAATCAGAAGCGGCTTTAAGTCCGTTAATACATTTGCCCCCGAACCCTACCCAAAATTACTTGGCGATGCGTGCGGCGTTGAGTCAAAAATCTCAGCAAGAAGAAGTGGCATTGGAAAGTTACCAAAAGTTGGTTGAGGTCGATTCAGATAATGCTCGCTGGTGGTTAGGCTTAGCGATTCAGCAAGAACGCCAGCTCGATTTTAAATCAGCTAAAGCGTCATACCAAGGTGCCTTAACCCGAGTCGGTATCTCATCTCAATCACAAAGCTTTGTGCGTGACCGGTTAAAAATACTCAATGCTTTAGAGGAGAGCGGCGATGCAAATTAGATTAAGAAAAAGACTTGGTGATTTGCTTGTCGAAGAAGGCATTATCACTGAGGCTCAAGTTGAACAAGCACTGGCCGCTCAGAAAAGTACTGGGCGTAAGCTCGGTGATGCGTTAATTGAGCTTGGCTTCTTGTCAGAACAACAAATGCTGAGCTTTTTGTCGCAGCAGTTAGCGATTCCTCTGATTGATTTAAGCCGAGCCGTTGTCGATGTTGAAGCGGTACAGCTTTTACCAGAAGTACATGCTCGTCGCCTTCGTGCATTGGTTATTGGACGCCAAGGTGACACTTTGCGTGTTGCAATGAGTGACCCAGCCGATCTGTTTGCCCAAGAGTCTTTGCTTGGTCAGCTCGGCGATTACGCGTTGGAATTCGTTGTTGCTCAAGAGAGGCAATTGGTTGATGGCTTCGATCGCTATTATCGAAGAACCAAAGAGATTGCCTCGTTTGCTGAGCAACTTCACGCTGAACACCAAGTTAATGATGCCTTTGATTTCGATATCGCTGAAGAAGACAGTGATGAAGTTACCGTCGTTAAGCTGATCAACTCGCTATTTGAAGATGCTATTCAAGTTGGTGCTTCGGATATTCATATCGAGCCAGATTCAAACGTATTGCGTCTTCGTCAGCGTATTGATGGTGTGCTGCATGAAACATTGCTGAATGAGGTGAATATTGCTTCGGCACTTGTACTGCGCTTGAAGCTGATGGCAAACCTCGATATCTCAGAGAAACGTCTTCCTCAAGATGGTCGCTTTAATATCCGAGCTAAAGGTCAGTCGGTTGATATTCGTATGTCGACCATGCCAGTACAGCACGGTGAATCAGTGGTTATGCGTCTTCTTAACCAATCAGCAGGCCTACGTAAACTAGAAGAGTCGGGTATACCGAGTGATCTGTTGGTTCGTTTGCGTCAACAACTGCGCCGCCCACATGGCATGATTTTGGTAACCGGCCCAACCGGTTCTGGTAAAACCACAACCTTATACGGCGCGTTAAGTGAATTAAACGAACCGGGTAAAAAGATCATTACCGCGGAAGACCCGGTGGAATACCGCCTTCCTCGTGTGAACCAAGTTCAGGTAAACCCTAAGATCAACCTCGATTTCTCGACTATATTGAGAACCTTCCTACGTCAGGATCCCGATATCATTCTTATTGGTGAGATGCGTGACCACGAAACCGTTGAGATTGGCTTGAGAGCTGCACTGACCGGTCACTTAGTATTAAGTACGCTGCATACCAATGATGCGGTAGACAGTGCGTTGCGTATGATGGATATGGGTGCTCCTGGTTACTTGGTGGCGAGTGCGGTTCGAGCAGTAGTCGCACAACGATTAGTTCGTAAAGTGTGTACCGATTGTAAGGTTGAGGATGAGTTAGATGAACCTCGCAAGCAGTGGCTGAGCGTCCGTTTCCCTAACCAAGTGGGTGTGCCGTTTATGAAAGGGCGTGGTTGCCAGAACTGTAACTTAACCGGTTACCGCGGGCGAATTGGTGTATTTGAAATGTTGGAACTAGAGCAAAACATGATGGATGCACTGAGAGCGAATGACGCGGTAGGTTTTGCTCAAACGGCGAGACAGTCTGAAAACTACAAACCGTTACTGGCTTCTGCTATGGAGCTGGCTCTGCAAGGTGTCGTGAGTCTTGATGAGATAATGCATCTTGGTGAAGGCGATGCGTCTGGTGCCACTGACCCAATTTATCTGTAGGGGTAGAATGATATGCCAACGTATCGTTATGTAGGTCGCAGCTCTGATGGTAGCCAAGTAAGTGGGCAATTAGACGCGAATAACGAAGATCTTGCTGCTGAAAGCTTGATGAGTAAAGGGATCATTCCAACCTCTATCAAATTGGGTAAAAGTGGTGGTTCAGTCTTAGATATGGATGTATCGAGTCTGTTCTCGCCGAATGTTCCGCTTGAAGTCTTGGTTCTGTTTTGTCGACAGTTATACAGCCTAACCAAAGCCGGTGTACCGCTATTACGGTCGATGAAAGGCCTAACTCAAAACTGTGAAAATAAGCAGTTGAAAGCCGCCTTAGAAGAAGTGGTTGCAGAGCTTACTAATGGTCGTGGCTTAGCAGCATCGATGCAGATGCACCCAAAGGTATTTAGTCCGTTGTTCGTCTCGATGATTGGTGTTGGTGAAAATACCGGTCGTCTAGATCAGGCATTGTTGCAATTAGCTGGATACTACGAACAGGAAGTTGAGACTCGCAAACGAATTAAGACTGCGATGCGTTACCCAACATTCGTGATCAGTTTTATCTTGATCGCAATGTTCATTCTTAACATCAAGGTGATTCCACAGTTCTCAAGCATGTTTGCGCGCTTTGGTGTCGATTTGCCGCTGCCAACTCGTATCTTGATTGGTATGTCTGAGTTCTTTGTGAATTACTGGGGCTTAATGCTTGGCGTGATCTTTGGTCTTATCTTTGCTTTTAAAGCGTGGGTTAAGACAGACAAAGGGCTCGAGAAGTGGGATCGATTACGCTTAAAAATGCCGGTCATTGGCGGAGTGGTGAATCGAGCACTGTTGTCACGCTTCTCGCGTACTTTTGCTTTGATGCTAAAAGCCGGTGTTCCACTGAACCAGTCGCTAGCGTTATCGGCGGAAGCCTTAGATAACCGTTTTCTAGAGTTGCGAGTTCAAGCGATGAAGTCGGCCATTGAAGCCGGTAGTACGGTTTCATCGACCGCGATTAACAGCGAAATTTTCACACCGCTCGTGATACAAATGATCTCCGTCGGTGAAGAGACGGGTCGTATTGATGAGCTATTACTTGAAGTGGCTGATTTTTATGACCGCGAAGTCGATTACGATCTGAAAACCTTAACCGCCAGAATTGAACCCATTTTGTTAACCATCGTTGCGGGCATGGTGCTGATTTTGGCGCTAGGTATCTTCTTGCCGATGTGGGGAATGTTGGATGCAATCAAAGGCTAGGGAATGCTAAATAACCTACAACGCTCACGTTTTGTTATTTGGACTGTGGTTATTCTTTTTCTTACTGTCGGTGTGCTTTCGGCATTCAAAACGGTAGAAGAAGAAGCGACTAACACGGCATTTATCGTCGCGAGCAAGCGGATTCTTGAACAAGCCAATTTGTTCAAACAGCAGTATTTGTTATCGGGTGTTGGGCAAGAAGAAGGCTCGGAACCCTCAAAGGTCTATAGCAGAACTGGATGGATAATGCCTATTCAAGGTACGGAGCGAGACTGTAACTATTGGCTGGATCAATTATATCCTCAAGGGAGCATTTTAGGGCTAAGCTCTCCAAGTGTTGAAGATAAAAGTGATAACATACACTTTCACTGTAGTTATCATTATCCTGATAAATATCAGATAGATGTATTACTTGAAAGCGAAAGGTTTAGTGTGAAAGCCAATATTTTGGCTTTGTGAAAATATTGACAGTTTTTTTATGGTTTTATACGAGTGCGAATGTATAATGCGCGTTAATAATTAGATGAGTAGGTAGAAAATGCTTAAGAATCAAAAGGGTTTCTCCCTTGTCGAATTAGTCATAGTGATCGTAGTCGTTGGTTTATTGGCGGTAGCCGCTCTACCTCGCTTCTTAGATGTGACAGATGAAGCCAAGAAATCAAGCATTGAAGGCGTTGCTGGCGGCTTTGCGACAGCAGTACTGTCGGCAAGAGCCCAGTGGGAAGCAGAAGCTAGGCCATCAGAGAAGATAGGTGTTGAAACATACAATACTGTAAATTATGATGGTGTTGATTTTTGGTTAACGAGATCAAAGAGCAGTAACAACGTCGAGACCGACTTTCGTGATGGCTATCCGTGGACTCTGAACAATAATTCTGGTACTGCGCCACAAGATATTTCAGATGAAACATGTTCTGAGTTGATGGAAAACTTGCTGCAAAATCCACCTAAAGTAGGTGCGGTTTCAGATGTCGCTAATGACTCAAATTACAAATATTCAGCGCAAGCGAATTCAGGTGATGCAACCTGTACTTACGTTCAATTGGAAGGTAGTACAGAGCATGAATTTGTTTACGAAATTAAAACTGGTCGTGTGACCGTAACTTTGCAGTAAGTCTGCGTAAAATTAAACATAGAGAGAGCTTAACTATGAAAAGACAAGGCGGTTTCACCCTAATCGAACTAGTGGTTGTAATTGTTATTCTAGGTATTCTTGCTGTAACTGCGGCACCACGCTTCCTAAACCTGCAAGATGATGCTCGAAATGCATCACTTCAAGGTTTGAAAGGTGCGGTTGATGGCGCAGCAGGCATTGTTTACGGTAAGTCAGCTATTGAAGGCGAAGAGTCTGTATCATCAGGGGAGGCTGTTGAAGGCATTGCTACCGCATTTGGCTACCCAACAGCAACGTCTGCAGGTATTGTTGCTGCTGTAACTGGCTTGGGTACAGACTGGACACAAGTTACTGGTACGGTTTCAGGTGCATCAGCAGATAGTATTAGTTTTGGGTTTAATGCTACAGATGTAACGTGTGTGGTAACTTATAACCAAGCAACTGGTACAACCGCAGATACAGCAGCAACAACATTTGTTACTGTTGGTGATGGTTGTAACTCAAGCAACTAAAGCTCTTGTTGCGAATTGAGGCCAGCTTTGCTGGCCTTTTTTATTCTAGGAATAAACTAATAAATCTCTAATATTCACAATAGATATATTCATTGTTTTTATTCTATCTTGTAATGTAGAGCTGCGATTGAGCTACTTAGGGTGTATATGGACATAAAGCCAAACAAAGGTTTCACTTTAGTTGAATTGATTGTGGTGATTCTTTTACTTGCTATTATTTCAGCTACAGCTATTAGCCGATTTGGTGGTCGTCAAGTTTATGAATTGTATGCCCTTCAAGAACAGACATCTTCTGTCATCCGGCAAATTCAGCTCAATAGAATGCAATCTAATATGGATATGTCTGTGTCAGGTGCTGAAAACTTACGTTTAGTGGCTGCGAATAATTGTATCGGTTCGCAATCTGCTTGTGACAACACATCTGAAACAAGAAGTGATGTTATTGCTAGTGATGATTATAGTTTCTCGTCTGTACCTACCTCTAGCTACTCTTCTCCAATCGAATTCAACCTTTTAGGTAACCCTGAAAATACTGCCTCATCTGGTGTTCAAATTACTATCTCATCTAATAATAGTTCTGACAGAGCTTGGGTTTGTATCAATTCTCAAGGTTTTGTTTATCCAAGTAATCAGGTATGCCCATGAAGTACGTAAATAGTGGCTTTACGCTTATCGAGTCGATCATTGTTATTGTACTACTTGGTTTTGCAATGCTCGCATTTTCTACTTTTCTTGCACCACAATCCGCGCTTTCAGGGCAAGTGAATTATTCCAACCGAGCTTCAGCATTAGGTCAAAGTATTATGACCGATCTTTTAGCTCGAGATTACGGCTCGGTGAGCTCCGGCACTCCAATTGAACTCGGCAGCACTTACACTAATTTTGATGTGGATTTGGTCGTTACTAACGATACGCCAACTACATCTATGCAGAAATTTACCTTAACAATTACCGCAAGCAATAATCCTCCTATCACTTTAGTCGCTTATAAAGGGGAGTATTAATGAAAGGGAAAGGGTTTACTCTTATAGAGATGATTTTAGCTATTGTCATCTCAAGTATCGTTTTGCTTGGTGTCGCAAATTTTACTGAACTCGGTATGAGAGGCTATTTTGGCTCTGTAGAGCGCTTTCGGCTACAAACCGAAGCTAGGTTTGTACTGGAAAAGCTTTCGCGTGAAGTGAGGCATGCTGTACCTAATCTGTTTCCTGCTTCTGTAAGTAGCGGTTGCGTATCATTTTATCCAATTGTTGATTCAGGTTTTTACGCTACCTCGGGGGCAGACATTAACTTTCTAGTTAGTGATACTGGAGCGACAAGTAGTTCATTACAATCTATGTCATTGGTTATAAATCCGACTAGACCACATACGGATATCAACAACCTAAATAATGTATACCCTCTTGATAGTGTGGTTCCTCCGAGCGTATCTGCTGCATACTTTTCTATTCCAAATGGAGCTAACACTCTTGTCAGTGAATCTGTAGGTAAAAGGCACTACATTTTTGACTCAAATAACCTTGTGGAGTATTGCCTTGCGAATAGTAATTTACTAACTCGTAATGGTGTCACAATAAGCGATCGAGTTATGAGTGAGAATAGCACTCTGAGTTATCAACCTGCGGATGTTCAGAGTAACGGTGTTGTTGAGTTGATTCTCGAGTTTGCAGAAAATAATGAGTCCACAGTGTTTGAACAAGATATACAGGTGATTAATGTCCCGTAAATCAACCCAAAAAGGTAGTGCGTTAGTCATTGTCATCTTTGTTATCGTGGTGCTTGGTTTCTTAGCGACAAGTTTGAGTCGAACGAGTTGGTCTGATAATGATTCAAACACTCGAGTTGTACTTGGCACACAAGCTTGGTTGCTCAGTCACTCTGTTAATGAATATGTTATGACTCAGTTTTATCCGGATCCTGATCCTCAGGCTTCTTCTGCTGTTGCTAGTGTTTGTAGAAGCAATGATCTCCAACCCGGAGGTGGGATTTTTACGGTAGCAAGCTCTATGGTTGATACGGCTTCGGTGAATTGCTCTCTTGAGCGAGTGCAGTGTTCCAATCGAGGAGAGCTTGATGGCTTTGTTTTCTATGTTCTAGAGTCTTCGGTAATTTGCGGTTCTGGTGTGAGCCAAGTGCAACGTAATCAAGAACTTTGGGTGAAGGAGGCTGAATGAAGCATCTTAGTATAACATTTGCGCTGCTATTTTTTTCTTTTCCTGCTTTCGCAGATTTTTCTTCGTCTCAATGTAGCTCACTTCATGCTGGAGATGATTTTTCCGTATGGTTTAAATTATCCCCTGCATCGGGGGGAGATACTATCTATGCGACGAAAAGAAATGGCGGTAGCCCTACGCCAATTTGGAGCAATGATAGTGGCGTTCGAAACCCTGTCATTGATGATAATGAAACATTAAATGGTGAGTTTTATGAAGTTTGGCTTGAATATGAAAGTAGCTCGAATAAGTCTGGATGGCTAACTTATAATTTATGGGAAGGAAGCTCTTGGCGACAAGTTGGCTCGCCTCAATTTGCTGACCTTTCAGGGCTTTCTGCAGCGATTGCTGTATCGGGAGATGGAGCTAGTGAGATTCAGTGCGATGATGATATAACTCAACCACCACCAAGTTATGTTTCGCAAGCGCAGTACCAGTTTGGAATCGCGCAATGTGCAGGCTCAGAATGTAAGATTCCTCTAAATAAACCCTTCACGAATACACCACTTGTGTTCGTGATGCCTACTATTGCTTCTAATAATCCTGACTTAGATGCCCCAGCATCGTTAATGGTTACTAATGTAACTAAAACGGAAGCCACTATCGAGCAGGTAAAAGCGCCTAAAAACGGTTGGGGTCCTGATTTAAATAGTCAACCAATGACAGAGGTAAGTTACCTTGCCATTGAACCCGGTGTTGCTGATTTTAATGGACATCAAGTAATTGCGGGTTACATAGAGACAGATGAAGCAAGTGCAAAGTTTGGTTCAAACGATAATGATAGAGTTCTCTACAGTGATTTTGGTGGAGGTACATTTTCTTCAAACCCAGTCGTGTTACATCAAATCCAAACTCGGAATAACAGTACGAAATGGATGACATCAGGAAAGGTAAAAAGAACTAATGAGCGATCTTATGTCGATCTATTTTTAGAGCTTAGTGCTTCTCACAACAGTAATCTCGATTATGAAGATGAAAAAATAGCTTTTTTAGCAACATTACCAACCAACTCCAATCTTGCAGTCGATGGTTACAAGGTTCAATTTTCAAGAGGGTATGATACACCCAGTCAAAACGGTGATGACCCAATGTTGGATGGCTGTGAGGATAAGTATGCTACCACCTCTCTAACGAATGTTGATGGAATCATCGCCAATAAACAAGAGCGGGCTGGTGGACACGGAGGCTGGTTGCGTCGATGTAATATCAATAACGATCAGGTTAGTTTTGTTGTCGATGAAGACTTTAGAGACCGCACGCATATACCTGAAGAGGTTGGTTACTTTGCTTTTGAAATTGACGATATTTCAATTGATATTTGTGAAATATTTCCTGCTCCAGCGAGTTCTTGGAAGAATAATTCTCAGGTAACATTCAATAATGCCCCCAACTTTCCTAATGGTGAGCCTTTGAAGTATTTCATCGGCGGATGGAGTGGTGAATCTTGCTCTCCAAGCGAAAGTAATTGCCAAGATATCAGGATGGGGTTTGACCGATTAACTGATTATTCTAATTACCAGTACACATGTCAGACTGGTACTTGTGTTACTGGGGGGGAAAAGGTTGACGCAAGTAAACTCCCCTCAATTAACTTTCCAGAGTTAAATGGTGATGTAGTATTCAGCAACTCAAGACCTGATGAAATTGATCAGACCGGAAGTTGTGAGGCTGCTTTAGTAGGGGATACATGCCACCCAGCAGGGCAAGGCGATGGCGTGATCAATATAAACGTGGATCTTAATTCACTAACTTTAGCGTATGGTGGTTCTGATTACCCAGTTGAATACCGATTCCCAGCGAATAAAAAAGTGTATATCGGAAATCTTACATCTAATAGTTCAAATGTTACTTTGGCGGTTGGAGCAAATACCTATCATTATTTCAAGACACTAAAGTTTAATAGTACGAATAATACGATTAAGGTGAGTTCTAAGTCGGCGATATTAATAAAAGATTCATTAATCTTTAATAGCCCGGCAGACGTGAACAATGATCACGTTAGTGATGATTTGATTTTCTATGGCCCTGAGGCTGATGCCACATTCAACATCGCATCAGGTGCAATAGTTAATGCGCATATTTTATTTGATTCGATCCAGTTTAATAATGGTGGAACGATCGGAGGTTCAGTTATAACCAATAGCTTAACCATACATGATGCCAATACCGTGATCTTAGGACAGAATAGTTGTTACAGCCCCCCCGCTAGTTATCAATTGGATTTAAGCCCAAATAAAGACTTCTCTTTATTGTGTGAAACTCCACAAGTGACAGTCACCGTAACTGATTCTCAAGGGAATCCAGCCACTGAGCAAGTTGAAGTTTATATTACGACACCTACCGGCATAACCGTTGATAGTGTTATTGAGGGACGCCATAACGGTGGCAACTCTTATTCGACAAATTCATCAGGGATATTAACGCTCGGTTTGGATGCTGACTCAATTGGGACTTATAAAATTGAGGCTGAATTGGCGTCAGACTCCAATCAAAGTGACTCTGGCGACTTTTTAGTATCGCTATACAAATTTGAAGCGAGCGATGTGTATGCCATTGCGGGTGAGGATGCTGAATTCACTCTTAAAGTCCTTGCATGTAAAAATGACTCAGTGACACCTGTTTCCGGCTACAGCGGCATTAAAAATCTAGATATTTCTCAGTTTACATTGCTAAAGCCATCGCTTAGTGAGGGGGCTCAAGATGGAGGGCTGCTAGTTTCTGGTGATGGCGGAACTACCTGGAGCAACTCATCAACAACATTTGATTTTACAGATGCACAAGCGAGTCCAAATGGAAAACTCAATTATGATGAGTCTGGTTCTGTTAGTTTTACGTTATCGGACCCCGACTTTGAATGTCCTACTGACTATGATTGTGAAGATAATGAAGGTGGGGATTTAGACTCACTAGAGGGTGTCGTTAACGTTTTTGTTCGTCCGTGGAAAATTGCGATTTGTGATATAAAAGAGGCGTCTGTAACAACAAATTCAAATCCAGCAACGACGACTGGAAGTCCCGGGTTCATGGCTTCGGGTGAGAACTTCTCTATCAAGTATCGACCAATTGTATTTGGTAGTGGAGACGAGTGTAATTTAGATGTAACTACTAACTATGCACTAGATTCCGGTCCTATCAATGTGTCTTTTAAATTGGTTTATCCCAACATTGTTGATGACAATTTAAATATAACACCAGCGGTGGTAGGGCCGTTTGATAACTCTTCCGAACTTGTGATTTCAAATTATTTATGGGATGAAGTCGGCTCTGTGCAATTTAAGACAAGTGCTACGTATCTGACTATGGTTCTAAATGAAGATACGGAGATAGTAGGTCGCTTTTATCCAAAATATTTCACCACGATAGGTACTCCGATTTGGGATTATCCGGGTGGTGGAGTCAGTGAGCAAAGTTTTGCTTATATGAATCAACCATTCGATGGTGTCGAATTTGAAGTCGAGGCGCTAAATGCTCTAGGTGGGGCGCTTAAAAACTATGCTTCATTTGACTCCACTTCGGTTGATTTAACAGCTGGTTTTTCATTGTTTGAAGCAAGTTTTGGAAATCGTTTTAACTCTCCAGTACCTAATAAACAGTGGGCTCTTTCAGGTGTTCGAAGCATCGGTACTTTTACCGTAGTTGGAAGTAACTCAACAAACGATTGTGATGCGGAACTATGCCTCGAAAAGTTACTAACCGCTGATAATTATGAAGATGGCCCTTATAATGGCGCAACAGGGGCTGTGACTGATATATCAATTACTCATACTGGCTCTGCAGATGATGACCCGGTTGCGTATCTGAATGAAGGAGGGAGTAGAGATCCTCAACGCCTAACTGTGCAGCCTGATATTCGCTTTGGTCGAATGGACTTAGACGATGTTGGTGGCAATTCAGGAGCAACAATTACTATTCCTCTAAGAGCGGAGTATTGGAATGGCAGCCGCTTTGTTCTTAATAAAGATGATAATGCTACAAACGTCGCAGCTTCTACGAGTGCTAGCGATGTTATTTGGTCTGAAAATGATAGCCCGACAACTACAGCAACACTCGCTGATGGTGGTCCCGTTTCTGGCGGAGAGTCTCGTAGCCTGACGGCTTCTCAAGGTGAAGGTGTAAATGTCCGTGAGCAAGTGCAGTTGTGGCAAAGTATGGATGATACTCCATGGCTCAGATACGATTGGGATAGCGATAAGATTTCGGATGAGGAAAATGGAGAGCAAGATCCATCCACCGTCATCACATTTGGTATCTACCGCGGTAACGATCGTGTGATCTACCGGGGTGAAAGTGGCTTAACAGGTCAGTAATAATATAATTTTTGCCCCTTAAGTTAGGAATCTGTAAGAAATTGCGGGTTTCAGTCCATGTTTGTACTTCAATGCCTTGCCGTAACAGCAAGGCATTGGTACATTTAGTGCAATTTTTGTCTTCTAATTCTTGCAGGATGAGCGAAGAATATGTTTAAAAAACTTCGTGGCATGTTTTCAAACGACCTATCGATTGATTTAGGTACAGCCAATACCCTTATTTATGTAAAAGGCCAAGGCATTGTTCTTGATGAGCCTTCAGTTGTAGCTATTCGCCAAGATCGTGCGGGTTCTGCAAAGAGTGTCGCTGCTGTTGGCCACGCTGCTAAGCAAATGCTTGGTCGTACGCCTGGTAACATTTCAGCGATCCGTCCGATGAAAGACGGTGTAATTGCCGACTTTTACGTAACGGAAAAAATGCTTCAGCACTTCATCAAACAAGTGCATGACAACAGTGTGCTTAAACCAAGTCCTCGTGTTTTGGTTTGTGTACCTTGTGGTTCAACGCAAGTTGAGCGTCGTGCTATCCGTGAATCAGCGCTAGGTGCTGGTGCTCGTGAGGTTTACCTAATCGATGAGCCAATGGCTGCTGCGATTGGTGCTGGCCTACGTGTCTCTGAGCCAACAGGTTCAATGGTTGTTGATATCGGTGGTGGTACTACTGAAGTTGCGGTTATCTCACTAAACGGTGTGGTTTACTCGTCTTCTGTACGTATCGGTGGTGACCGTTTTGATGAAGCGATCATCAACTACGTTCGTCGTAACTACGGCAGCTTGATCGGTGAAGCGACAGCAGAGAAGATCAAACACGAAATCGGTTCAGCTTACCCAGGCGATGAAGTCGAAGAGATCGAAGTGCGTGGTCGTAACCTTGCTGAAGGTGTGCCTCGTAGCTTTAGCCTAAACTCAAACGAAATCCTTGAAGCACTTCAAGAGCCTCTATCTGGCATCGTATCTGCAGTGATGGTTGCACTTGAACAGTGTCCACCAGAGCTGGCTTCTGATATCTCAGAAAACGGTATGGTACTAACAGGTGGTGGTGCACTGCTTAAAGACCTTGATCGTCTGCTAACTGAAGAAACAGGTATCCCTGTTGTTGTTGCAGAAGAGCCATTAACGTGTGTTGCTCTAGGTGGCGGTAAAGCTCTAGAGATGATCGACATGCACGGCGGCGATCTGTTCAGCGAAGAATAATATCTAGTGTTAGGCTCTTTTCTTATCTAGTTTTATGTAAAGAGCCTAGGACCTTGTCTATAGGATCAAATGTAGCTCTAGGACCAAATATAGAATGAAGCCAATTTTTGGTAGAGGTCCCTCTCTACAATTGCGCCTGTTTTTTGCTGTAATTTTATCAGCCAGCCTTATGCTGGCTGATAGTCGTTTAGATGCTTTCTCAAATGTTCGCTATCTATTAAACAGCATGGTTGCGCCTATTCAATATGCAGCCAACTTGCCTCGCACTATGTTCGATGGTGTTTACGACCGTTTTAGCACTCGCAAAGGGTTAATTGAATCCAACCATAATATTAAACGAGAAGTCTTGCGTCTGAAGAGCGAGCTGATTCTGCTTGAGCAATATCAAGAAGAAAACAAGCGCCTTCGTAAGCTGTTAGGCTCGCCGTTTATCCGTGATGAGAAGAAAGTCGTCACAGAAGTTATGGCGGTAGATACTTCACCATATCGTCATCAAGTCGTGATCGACAAAGGTCAGATTGATGGGGTGTATGAAGGTCAACCGGTGATCAACGAAAAAGGCATTGTCGGCCAAGTCACTTTCGTTGCTGCTCATAATAGTCGTGTGTTACTACTCACTGATGCAAACAATGCGATCCCTGTGCAGGTTATTCGTAATGACATCCGTGTGATTGCTTCGGGCAATGGCATGATTGATGAGATCCAACTAGAGCACATTCCAACCAGTACCGATATACAAGAAGAAGATCTGTTGGTGACATCGGGTCTTGGTGGTGTATATCCAGAAGGTTATCCAGTCGCCTATGTTACTGCCGTTGATTACGACCCGAAACGTGAATTCGCTGTGATTAAAGCAGAGCCTGTGGTTGAGTTCGATAAGCTCAGATACCTGCTGCTTGTATGGCCTGATGAAAACAAACAGATGCAAGCGGATCAATCGAGCATAGAACAAGCATTGTTAGAGGGCGAAGATGGCCAATAGCGTTTTGAGAAGCAAGGTAGTAATTTTCTGCTCATTTTTAATAGCACTGATTCTGCAGACGATCCCTTGGCCTGGTAGCTTAGATTTATTTAGACCATCTTGGTTACTGCTGGTTACGTGTTACTGGGTTTTGGCTCTACCACATCGTGTTAATGTGGGTAGTGCTTTGATTCTAGGCTTATTGTGGGATCTTTTGATCGGCTCTACTTTAGGCATTCGAGGCATGATGATGGCAATAGTGATGTACATTATTGCGATGAACTTCCTCGTCATTCGTAACATGGCGCTATGGCAGCAAGCGATGATCATTGCCGCGTTAACGGTCTTGTTTGAGGTGTTGATCTTCTTTGGTGAATATTTGATCCAAGATGTTGTTTTCAATCCGTTATCGTTATGGAGCGCATTGATAAACTGTATACTTTGGCCTTGGATGTTTTTATTAATGAGACGCGTGCGTCGTCATTGGCATGTGAGGTAGCGTGACGATGGAAAAGAAACATTTAGTTTTGGCATCCGGTTCTCCGCGCCGCAAAGAATTACTATCTCAACTCGGTTATGAGTTTTCTGTCCTCGTAACCGATGTTGAAGAGTGTAAACACGCTCAAGAGACCGCCGAAGAATATGTTAAGCGACTATCTTTAGATAAAGCTTTAGCTGCGTTGTCTTTATTGAAAGATAACCCTTCTGAAAGGCAGCATGTCGTTCTTAGTTCTGATACTGTAGATCATGGCTCTGATATAGTCGTTCTTGGTTCTGACACAGTCGTCGTAAGCCAAGGGCAAGTGCTTGAGAAGCCGACTGATTTTGCTGACTCTAAGCGCATGCTTACTCAGTTAGCGAATGAACGTCACCAAGTGATGACGGCGGTTTCTGTGGTTTCAGAAGAAAAACAAAGAACAGAAATCATTATTACCGACGTATGGTTTAAACCCCTCAGTGAAAAAGAAATAGAACAATACTGGCAAACAGGGGAGCCATGCGATAAAGCCGGTAGCTATGGGATCCAAGGTTTGGGCGGACGCTTTGTCACCCGAATCGAAGGTAGTTATTACGCCGTTGTCGGCTTACCTTTATTTGAAACGGACCAGCTACTGCAAGAATTCTTATAATTACTAATCTGAGGTGCACCATGAGTGCTGAATTGTTGCTGAACGTGACCCCGAGTGAAACTCGTGTGGCCATGATTGAAGGGGGGGCTCTTCAAGAGATCCATGTCGAACGAGATGCTCGACGCGGTATCGTAGGAAATATCTATAAAGGACGTGTAAGCCGTGTTCTTCCGGGAATGCAGGCGGCTTTTGTGGATATAGGCCTTGAGAAAGCAGCTTTTTTACACGCCTCTGATATTGTCCCACACACTGAATGTGTCGCTGAAAACGAAAAGAAGCAATTTCAGGTTCGTGATATTTCGGAGCTTGTTCGTCAAGGGCAAGACATTGTGGTGCAAGTGGTCAAAGACCCTCTAGGCACTAAAGGTGCCCGCTTAACCACTGATATCACTCTGCCGTCTCGCTATTTGGTATTTATGCCGGGCGCAAGTCATGTTGGTGTATCTCAACGTATCGACAGCGAGTCTGAACGTAACCGTCTTAAAAAAGTCGTGTCTCGTTACTGTGACGAACACGGTGGCTTCATCATCCGCACAGCTGCAGAAGGTGCAGACTCAAATGAGTTGGCACAAGATGCCGCATTCTTGAAGCGATTATGGCTAAAAGTATTAGAGCGTCGTGGTAAGCACAAGGCGCGTACTCGTTTGTATGGTGAGCTTTGCTTAAGCCAGCGTATCTTGCGTGACTTCGTCGGTACTGAACTGAGCAAGATTCAGGTCGATTCTCGCCTAGAATATGAAAACCTAAAAGAGTTTACCTCTGAATATGTGCCTGAGCTGACAGACAAGCTTGAGCTGTATGAAGGTGATAAGCCTATCTTTGATATGTACGATACCGAGAACGAAATTCAGCGTTCATTGGATCGTAAAGTCGAATTAAAGTCTGGTGGATATCTGATTATCGACCAAACTGAAGCGATGACCACGGTTGATATCAACACTGGCGCGTTTGTTGGTCGTCGTAATCTAGAAGAGACGATTTTCAACACCAATGTAGAAGCGACTCAAGCGATTGCTCGTCAGCTGCGTCTACGTAACTTAGGTGGCATCATCATTATCGACTTTATTGATATGTTGTCTGAGGAACATCGTAAGCGAGTACTAACTTCTTTAGAGGCTGCGCTCGACAAAGACCGTGTGAAAACCAATATTAATGGCTTCACGCAGCTTGGTTTGGTTGAGATGACTCGTAAACGTACTCGTGAAAGTATTGAGCATATCCTGTGTTCGAGCTGTCCTGCTTGTGAAGGCCGCGGCAGTGTGAAGACAGTTGAAACCGTTTGTTATGAAATTCTTCGAGAGATCACGCGAGTGAATCGTGCGTATGACGCCGATAAATTTGTGGTCTATGCGGCAGCAGCCGTGGCCGAGGCGTTAGAGGGCGAGGAATCTCATGCGCTGGCGGAGCTTGAAGTCTTTATTGGTAAGCAAGTTAAAATCCAGGCTGAGCCTCTGTACATACAAGAGCAGTTTGATGTTGTTATGATGTAATGGAAATTTTGTGAGCTCAAGCGTTACTCTGATTCTACGTGCATGTTTATGGTTAGTGGTTACTCTCTTAGTAACGCTAGCCATTGCCGTTACTACACTGCGTGTAGCCTTGCCCAATTTAAACAAGTATCAATCTGAAATTGAGCTTTGGGTAAACCAACACTCCGGTTTTGATTTTTCGATTCAAGACGTGGGCGGTTTTTGGCGTAACACTCACCCCTCTATTGCTCTGCAAGGCGTTAAAGCCAGCCTTCCCAATGCGGAAGATGTGAGCTTTTCTGTCGAGCGTGTTGAAGTCGAGTTTGACTTGATTCAATCGGTCGTACAGATGCGCCCGGTTGTGGCCGACTTGGTCATGAATCAAATGTATCTTGATATCCGCTCAATTGATCTGTTTGCTGGGCAAAATGGCAAAGATGAGCCTAAAGATTCTGGCTCTTCCCAGCGAGCGATGCAAGAGCTCGATAATTTACTGCTAAAAACACTAGTCGATGTAACTGCAAAAGATTCTTCTATTCTTTATCACTCTGTTTCGGGTGAAGAACGTCAGCTCGATATAGAAACCTTAAAATGGCAAAACTCAGACAAACATCACCTTGCTGAAGGTGTGGTGAGTATCAAAGATGCCAATCTAAACTCTCTGTCAGTGAGTGCTAACTTTATTGATGGTGGGTCACTGACTGATGTGACTGGTGAGTTTTATGTCAGTGCCGACAGCATCTCGGTTAAGCCATGGCTTACGCATTATATGCAGGCGGAATCCGGCATAGAAACGGGCACTGTGAGCTTGAATAGCTGGCTTACGCTACGCAATAGCAAACCGGTAAGCGCTTATGTAGAGGTTTTACCATCAGAACTGACGTGGAACGAAGATGGCGAGCATGACCTCATGCTTGAGTCCGGTGTCTTTAAGTTGTCTCCGACGGATGATGGTTGGCAAGTAAATGGTCACTCACTAAACCTTAGAACGGATGACACACCTTGGCCGGAACTCGACGTAGCGTTCAAGTGGAATCAAGGTCCATGGCAACTCAACGTTTCCGAGTTGGATATTGCGACCATTACTCCGCTGATTAAGCTGCTGCCTGACTCTGAACAATCAACCAAAATGATCAACGTATTGGCGCCGGGCGGCTCTGTTTCTGATATCCGTGTTTCCATGGGTTCGGAAATTGACAGTTTACGTTATTCAGCCAGCTTTTCTGATCTTGCTATCGAGCAGTGGGAATTAGTCCCAGGCTTTAGCCAAGTGTCCGGCAGTGTGTTTGGTTCGGCTTCGGAAGCGAAAGCTAGCCTGCATGTTATTGACGATGTGTTTCCTTATGGTGACGTCTTCCAAGCGCCTTTGAATATCAAACAAGGTCAGGTTGATATTGTTTGGCAGCAAGATGAAAACGGCTGGAAGCTTTGGTCGGACAAAATCACAGCGGCAACGCCAGATTTACAAGTACTAGGCGCATTCCGCTTAGATTTCCCAAAGGATGCGAGCCCGTTTTTATCCTTCTACGGCGAAGCGGACGCTTACAATGTCGGTGAAACATGGCGCTACTTACCAACGCTGGCTCTTGGGCAAGACCTAACAGACTACCTTTCAACTGCGATTCAAGCAGGTAAAGCGGATACTGTAAAACTGTTGTGGCATGGTGATTTGTCTCAATACCCATACACTAACCACGATGGTATTTTCCAAGTTTGGGTGGGTTTAGAAGATGCGAAATTCAGCTTTGATACCGCATGGCCATTGATTACTGACCTTCAGCTTGATCTGTTGTTTGAAAATGATGCGATGCATCTGGATTCTCGCTCAGCTCAACTGATGGATGTGACAGCCGACCGAATCACTGGACGCATTCCTTATTTAGGGGAAGGCGGCCATATTGAGATTGAAGCTAAAGCGACGGCGTCAGGCAATGCAGTGCGCGATTACATGACGTCTTCGCCACTGGTGGGTTCAGTAGGCGCAGCGTTAACCGCACTTCAAGTGAGTGGTGATGTCTCTTCTGAGTTCCAGCTGAATATTCCGTTTGATTCTGAAAAAGAAGCAAGAGCGTGGGGTTATGCAGACTTAAGTGGTAACCATGTTGAGATTGAAGCGCCACCAATGGTGCTTGAGAACACCACGGGTCGAATTGAATTTGATAATGACGTAGTGACGGCAAATGGCCTCGCTGCGGATCTGCTTAACCAAGGTATCTCGCTTGATTTTAAGGGCCTTAATGATGGTCCTGGCTATGCAGTTGATATTGATGTGTTAGGTGATTGGGACGTTAAGCCTCTAGAACCTTACATCGGTGAGCAATGGTTAAGCCGCTTGTCAGGTCATGCGCAATGGCAAAGCCAGATTGATATCCAGCTTAATGATATCGGCTTTACCTACCAACTAGACTTACAGTCAGACCTAAAATACTTGGCGAGTGATTACCCGTACCCTTTGGAGAAAAAATCACTAGAAAGTGGCTCTGCAAGGCTACAGGCATCGGGTAACCAAGAGACGATTACCGCGCGCCTGCAATTGCCAAACACCAAGTACCAAGCTGAGATTGATATCACAGGCGACGTGCCTGAGTTAACGGCGACCAACTTAGTGCTAGGTCGCGGTGGCTATAAAATTAGCCCGGTGGTGGGCCATCACGCACTGATTCGTACTGACAAATTCAATGCCGATGATTGGTTATCGGTTGTGATGGAACCAGTAAAGCCTTCAACGGCTGTGCTTAGCCAAATGAACACGCCAACCATACCTGCGCCAAGCCGTATTACCTTTGAGAGTAAAGAGCTGATCTTGGGGGGTATCTCTTGGAATGACGTCGATTTTAGTGCTCGCAAGAACAAACAAGCGTGGCAAATGGAAGTGTCTAGCCAAGAGCTAGAAGGTGATATTAACTACCTGCCACCTTACGATTTGACGGTTTCACTGGATCGTCTGCATCTGTTTGTTCCTGAGTGGAGTGATAAGAACAACCAAGATCAGCAACTGCTGCAACGCAAAGAACAAGCTGCGCCATTGATCTCCAAATTGGATAGAAAGATCCACGATGCGATGCCAAACCTGACCCTGACGCTGAACGACTTTTGGCTGCAAGGCTACAAGGTTGGTAAGGTCGATGTTGAAATGACTCGGAACGAAGACCGTATCGAGTGGAACAAAATCCAGGTTCGAAGCGGCGGCAACAAAGCGGATGTGAGTGGCTGGTGGGAACTGCAAGGTGACAAGAGTCATTCATCGTTAACCGTTGATGTTGAAGGTGAAAACAACAGCGAGCTCATGGAGCGCTTCGGTATTACTTCCGGGATTCAAAAAGCGCCATTCGCGTTGGAAGGTCAACTAAATTGGGATGGTTCGCCTTGGGGGATCAAAATGGATACCCTTGATGGCAACGTTAAAACCAAGTTTGGTAAAGGCATTATCTCGGATGTGAGCGGCGCTGCTCGATTGCTTGGTCTGTTTAGCCTAGATTCGATCATCCGTAAGATGCAGCTCGATTTCTCGGACGTGTTTGATAAAGGTATGGCCTTCAACAGCATTACCGGAACGGGCGAGATTCAAAATGGTATCTTCCTGACCAATGATCTGAATATGGATGCGGTCGCCGGTGAGATGAAAATCAAAGGTATCGCTAACCTCAACACGCGTCAGGTTGATGCTGAGGTGAACTTTACCCCAGATATTACCTCGGGTATTCCCGTATTAACGGCCTTTGCGGTAACCCCTCAAACGGCGCTGTACGTATTGGCGGTGACCACGGTTATTTCGCCAGTGGTTGAAGTCTTTACCCAAGTTAATTACTCGGTGAAAGGGCCATTGGATTCACCAACGGTGAGCGAGCTTTCTCGTAGCTCCGGTGAGTTCCAGCTGCCAGAGAAGCTGAGAAAATTAGCCGAATAGGCCTTAAATTAGCCGAAAAGACCTTAGTATCCTAATCAGCGAATATACGGTGAAATGCTGATTTCTGAATCATAATGAATGGAGGAGCGATACACATGGATTGTGTTGGGTTGATTCAAATGACATCTGGCCCTAGCCCTGAATTGAACTTTGAGTACCTTGCTCAAGAGGTAGCAAAGTGCAAAGAGTTAGGGGCTAAGTGGGTTGTGTGCCCTGAAAACGCGTTAGTCTTTGGCAGTAAAGCCGACTATCACCAGTATGCTGAGCCTTTAAATGATGGCCCACTGCAAAAGAAAATCTCTGAGCTAGCAAAGCTTCATAGAATTTGGATCGTTATTGGTAGCATGCCGATAAGCACAACTAACGGCGTGACGACCACAACCTTGGTGATTGATGATTTTGGTTGCCTCGTTGCTCATTACGACAAGCTACACATGTTTGATGTGGATGTCGCTGATGCACATAAGTGCTACCGAGAGTCGGATATTTTCACTCCGGGCAACCAAGTTGTGACAGCGGAAACGCCTTTTGGTCGCTTAGGTTTGAGTATTTGTTATGATGTGCGCTTTCCACACTTGTATTCAGAGTTACGTAAGCAAGGGGCACAAATCATTGTGGTGCCTGCAGCGTTTACAGCGGTAACAGGTCAAGCGCACTGGGAAGCACTATTAAGATGCCGCGCGATTGAAACACAGTCGTGGATTGTCGCGGTAGGTCAAGGCGGAAAACACCCTTGCCAAAGAGAAACATGGGGACACTCAATGGTGGTTGATCCATGGGGACGAGTGGTCGCACAGTTAGACCAAGATCCTAAAAGTATGGTGGTTGAGATAGACACATCCAGTTGCGAGTCCATTAGGCAAAATATGCCCATCGCGCAACACTCTCGATTTACCAATCAATTTTAATTACAAACAAGAGCCATCTATGAGCATTAATCAAATTGAAGAAGCGCTACTGAACCCGACAGGGCTTACGGAGCAAAATATCGCAGATACATTGGCGAGCATTGCTACCCGCCAAATTGATTATGCTGATATCTACTTTCAGTCAAGCTGGCACGAATCTTTAGTGCTAGAAGACAGCATTATTAAAGACGGCTCTTTCAATATCGATTGCGGTGTTGGCGTTCGTGCAGTATCTGGTGAAAAAACCGGTTTTGCTTACTCTGACCAAATCCAACTGGATGGTCTTAAGCAGAGCGCAATTGCGGCTCGTGGTATTGCTAAACAAGGTCAAAACGGCAAGGTTCAAGCGTTCAAACGCAACTCTAACCAAGCTTACTATGATGCAGTTAACCCGCTAGCGAGCTGGGAAAAACAGCAGAAAACAGAATTACTAAAATCATTAGATGCTTACATTCGCACTAAAGAACCGATGGTGACTGAAGTATCGGTGAGCCTAAGTGGTGTGCATGAGCAGATGCTGGTTGCTGCGACTGATGGCACTTACGCTGGTGATATTCGTCCGCTGGTTCGCTTGTCTATTAGCGTGCTTGCACAGAAGGGTGATCGTCGTGAGCGTGGTAGCGCTGGTGGTGGTGGCCGTTTTGGTTACGACTTCTTCTTAAGTGATGACAAAGGAACTCAAGTTGCTTACCAATTTGCGGATGAAGCGATTCGCCAAGCATTAGTTAACCTTGAAGCAGTTGCTGCACCTGCTGGTGCAATGCCTGTGGTTCTTGGTTCTGGTTGGCCGGGCGTTCTGCTGCATGAAGCGGTAGGCCACGGTTTAGAAGGCGACTTCAACCGTAAAGAGTCGTCAGTATTCTCTGGCAAAGTTGGTGAGCAAGTAACTTCAAGCCTATGTACGATTGTCGATGACGGTACATTAACTGATCTACGTGGTTCATTGAACGTTGATGACGAAGGTGTTAACGGTCAGTACAACACGCTAATCGAAAACGGCATCCTAAAAGGTTACATGCAAGATAAGCTGAACGCTCGTCTAATGGGTGTAGCACCAACAGGTAATGGTCGTCGTGAGTCTTACGCGCATCTTCCAATGCCACGTATGACGAATACATACATGCTACCGGGCGAACACACGCCGGAAGAGATCATCGTAACGGTTGAGAAAGGTATCTACGCACCGAACTTCGGTGGCGGTCAGGTCGATATCACATCAGGTAAGTTTGTATTCTCAGCGTCTGAAGCGTACATGATTGAAAACGGTAAGATCACTCACCCAGTGAAAGGCGCGACGCTAATCGGTTCTGGCATCGAAGCAATGCAGCAAGTGTCCATGGTGGGTAACGACCTAAGCATCGACCGTGGTGTGGGTGTGTGTGGTAAGGCTGGTCAAAGTGTGCCAGTGGGTGTTGGTCAACCAACATTGAAGCTAGACTCGCTAACCGTTGGTGGTACTGAGTAATTCAGACTAACCTCTGCCGACTTACTTCAAAATATTAAATTGAAAAGCGCCTCCAATGTGAGGCGCTTTTTGTTTTTAGATTATTGATTCAGTGAGCGTATAGAGTCACTACATGTTCTCTTCCGCAAACTCAGCCAGTCGGCTACGCACCACACCATTGAGGTGGATGTTGGCACTGCCTTCGAAGTTTTTAAAACGCTCAACCATGTAGGTTAAGCCTGAAGTCACAGGGGTTAGGTAGGAAGAATCTATCTGCGCGAGGTTTCCTGAGCAGACGATCTTAGTACCTTCACCACAACGGGTGATGATGGTTTTGATTTGTGAAGCGGTGAGGTTCTGACACTCATCCAAAAGCACAAATGCATTCTGAATCGAGCGGCCACGCATGAAGTTGATGGATTTGAACTGGATATTGGCTTTGTCACAGATGTACTTCATCGAGCCTTCTGTGCAGTGGTCATTCTTGTGCAGCGCTTCCAGTGTATCGGTCACTGCGGCTAACCAAGGCAACATCTTCTCTTCCTCTGTACCTGGAAGGAAACCTATCGACTCACCAATATCAGGGGTGTTTCGGGTTACGATGATCTTATCGAACTGTTTGCGTTCAATGGTTTGTTCAAGTGCAGCAGCCATGGCTAACAGCGTCTTACCACTACCTGCGGCGCCAGTGAGAATCACAAGATCGATATCAGGGTCGAGCAGCGCATCAATCGCCATGCCTTGATAAACGTTCTTTGGTGTGATGTCCCATGCCCTGCGATTCATCAGCCTTTCGCGGCTGAGGTCTCTCAGGGTTATGCGTTCCGGCTCAATCTCCTCCACTCGAGCGGCAAAATCACTCTCTTCATCAATCACATATTGGTTGAGGAAGGTTGGCTCGAACGGCGCTCTTGCTAAGGTGTGCAGCGTCTTTCCGCCTAGGCTTCTGCTCTCGACATTATCGATACCATCCCAAAATGAGCCTTCCAGTTGTTGGAAGCCTTTGGTGAGGTATTGGATATCATCAATCAGTTGGTCGGTTTGATAATCTTCAACAAAACGGACACCAGCGCCTTTTGCTCGCAAACGCATATTGATGTCTTTGGTGATGAGAACCACTTCGCGTGGTGCGCGTTTATTTTGAAGATAAAGGACAGCGTTGAGGATTCGGTTATCGCCCGCCTTGTCATCGGCAAAGGCTTTGATGCTTTCTTGAAGTTCGTAGTCAGCGAGTATTGAAATACTGCCAGATGCGTTTATGTCTTTAGAAAAAGGTATGCCTTCCGATATTTGATCTGGTGTGGCTTCCCTGAACAGGTCTTCGAGCGTTCGAATCGCAATTCTCGCGTCTCGAGCAACGTCTCTTTTACTGTCTTTGATTCTGTCGAGTTCTTCTAGCACTGTCATGGGGATAACGACATCGTGCTCTTGGAAAGAAAATATAGCGAAGGGTTCGTGAAGTAGAATATTGGTGTCTAAAACAAATAGCTTCCGGTTGGTCTCGCCCATAGCATCTCCTTGCCGACATGCGGCTTGCCTTGCATTCATTGAACGTAGATAAAGCTCATATAAAGATTAGTATCTGATTCTGGTGATAGTCAACTACTCACCTAAACTTCATCTAGAGGAACAGCGCCATATCGTTACGAGTGAATATGGCGTATTCGTTTGAGAGCAGCAATCTGCTACCTATAGATTAACCATGAATTTTTGACAGTTTGATTGCACTGGCGAAAACAGAAAAAAAGCATGAAATCATCTCCTTTAGGCGTGACCTAAATCACAGCATCGAGTAAGATTAGCGACCTTTTTCTGCACCATTTTCTCGAGATATTTATTATTGAGAGCGCACTTAAAAAGTGGCTGCAAACTAGACATTTTTGGCTATATTTTTAGTTCAGGAGCGATAACGTTCTTGTTTGAAACTGCAGTTAAGAAGACCAAATTCCAACTATAAGATTGAGGTAGTCGATTCATGACATTTGCTTTGGGGCAACGCTGGATAAGCGATACGGAGAGCGATTTAGGTTTAGGTACCGTTGTAGCAATGGATGCTCGCACAGTGACACTAATGTTTGCAGCGTCAGAAGAAAACCGTGTTTATGCACGTACTGATGCTCCCGTAACCCGAGTAACGTTTAATGTAGGCGATGTCATCGAATGCCAAGAAGGTTGGTCTCTGTCTGTCGAGGAAGTTATCGAAGACAAAGGTCTGCTGACTTACTTAGGTACTCGCGAAGATACCCAAGAAACAGAAGTCACTCTGCGTGAAATCTTCTTAAGCAACCAGATCCGCTTTAACAAGCCACAAGATAAGCTATACGCAGGTCAAATCGACCGTATGGATAACTTTGTGTTGCGTTACCGTGCGCTAAGCAACCAGTACCAACAACACAAGAGCCCTATGCGTGGCTTGTGTGGTATGCGTGCTGGCTTGATCCCTCACCAGTTATACATCGCTCATGAAGTGGGTCGTCGTCACGCTCCGCGCGTTTTACTGGCTGATGAAGTTGGCCTAGGTAAAACCATCGAAGCGGGCATGATCATCCACCAGCAGGTGCTGTCTGGCCGTGCTGAGCGCATTCTGATTGTGGTTCCTGAAACTCTACAACACCAATGGTTAGTAGAGATGATGCGCCGTTTCAATCTGCATTTTTCTATCTTCGATGAAGAGCGTTGTATTGAAGCGTTTGCCGAATCGGACAACCCGTTTGATACCCAGCAGTACGTTCTGTGTTCTTTGGACTTCCTACGTAAGAGCCGTAAGCGCTACGAGCAAGCACTTGAAGGCGAGTGGGATTTGTTGGTTGTCGATGAAGCGCACCACCTTGAGTGGAGCCAAGACAAACCAAGCCGTGAATACCAAGTGGTTGAAGGCTTAGCGGAAAATACGTCTGGTGTGCTACTACTAACAGCAACGCCTGAACAGCTTGGTCGTGAGAGTCACTTTGCGCGTCTACGTCTGCTTGATCCTGATCGCTTCTATGATTACGAAGCATTCGTTGAAGAGGAAGACCAATACGCACCGGTTGCTGATGCAGTAACGGCATTATTCTCCGGCGTGAAGCTTGAAAACAGCGCGAAGAACCAGATTACTGAACTGCTTTCTGAGCAAGATGTAGAGCCTCTATTCCGCGTTATCGAAGGTGATAGCAGCGAAGAAGAGCAAGCGTTAGCTCGCCAAGAATTGATTGATAACCTTATGGATCGCCATGGTACAGGCCGTGTTCTTTTCAGAAATACACGTGCTGCAATCAAAGGCTTCCCTAAGCGTAATGTAAACCTACTGCCGATGGAGATTCCAACGCAGTACACAACCTCAATGCGTGTATCTGGCATGATCGGTGGCAAGATGGCTCCCGAAGCTCGTGCAATGAAGATGTTGTACCCAGAAGAGATCTTCCAAGAGTTTGAAGGTGAAGATTCAAGCTGGTGGCAGTTTGACTCACGCGTTAACTGGTTGATTGAAAAGATCCAAGACAAGCGCAGCGAGAAGATCCTAGTGATCGCCTCTCGTGCAAGTACGGCTCTTCAATTAGAGCAAGCACTGCGTGAGCGTGAAGGTGTACGTGCAACCGTATTCCACGAAGGCATGTCGATTCTAGAGCGTGATAAAGCTGCGGCTTACTTTGCTCAAGAAGAGGGCGGCGCTCAGGTTCTTATCTGTAGTGAAATCGGCTCTGAAGGTCGTAACTTCCAGTTCGCTAACCAATTAGTGATGTTTGATCTACCGTTCAACCCAGATTTGCTTGAGCAACGTATTGGTCGCTTGGATCGTATTGGTCAGCTACGTGATATCGACATTCATGTTCCTTACCTAAAAGGTACATCACAGGCGATTCTTGCGCGTTGGTTCGATGAAGGTCTGAATGCATTTGCGGAAACTTGTCCAACGGGTCGCACGGTTTACGATAAGTACTCAGATGTTCTTATCGAGATGCTGGCTTCTGGTAACACAGAGCAACTTGATGAAGTGATTGAAGAGTCTGCCAAGCTAAACCAAAGCCTGAAATCAGATCTAGAAAAAGGCCGTGATCGCCTATTAGAGATGCATTCAAATGGCGGCGACAAAGCGCATGAAATTGCAGAGAAGATTGCCTCGACTGACGGCGACACTAACCTAGTGACGTTTGCATTGAGCCTGTTCGACACGATTGGTTTAAACCAAGACGACAAGGGTGAGAATGCTCTGGTTGTGACGCCATCTGAGCACATGATGGTACCAAGCTACCCAGGCTTACCATACGAAGGAGCAACCATCACGTTTGATCGTGATACTGCGCTTTCTCGTGAAGACATGAACTTCATTAGCTGGGAACACCCAATGATTCAGGGCGGTATCGATCTGCTACTGAGTGAAGGTGTTGGTGCATCAGCGGTATCGCTACTGAAAAACAAAGCGCTGCCAGTGGGTACTATCCTGCTTGAGTTGGTTTACCTTGTGGATGCGCAAGCGCCGAAACGCAGCGGTATCAGCCAGTTCTTGCCTAAGACGCCAATCCGTTTGATGATGGATGGCCGTGGTAATGATTTATCAGCTCAGGTTGAGTTCGACAGCTTTAACCGTCAATTAAGCCCTGTAAACCGTCACCTAGCGAGCAAGCTAGTTAACTCGGTACAAGGTGAAATTCACAAGCTAATCGAAGCGGGTGAGACGCACGTACTTCCTAAAGTGGAAGAAGTGCGTGAACAAGCTCAACGAGATATGCAGACTAACCTGAACGGTGAATTAGAGCGTCTACAAGCGCTTAAAGCCGTGAACCCTAACATTCGTGATGAAGAGCTAGAAGTCATTGAAGCTCAAATCAATGAATTGACAGGTTACATCAGCAAAGCTCAGGTTCAGCTAGATTCATTACGCTTAATTGTGGTTTCTCACAACTAGTTTGAATTAGCGAGATGCTTCAACGAAATAAGGCCTTCATCATGAAGGCCTTATTTTTATCTAGCGTTTGAAAGCTGTATTGGTTGTTGAAAGATGTATTGGCTGAAGAATTACATCAACCACTTCCACCAAACAAATACGGCTAAGAAACCAAACAGGTAAACAAGACCCGCGACAGACAGCCATTTTAGCTTGCTGCCAATGGCTAGTGCTTCTGGAAGCTTAGCCTTATTCACTAGGATGAAGTTAAGCAGCGCGAAGAATGGCGTAGTCGCAAAGGCAAGTACCATCGCAAAATCAAGCATTGGCATCAGTGCAGCGCTAAAGAACATCACAATCGCCAATGCCGCGAGAGAGACAATGATTATCCAGCCTTGAAGCATTCTTGGGCTGCTTTCTTTTTTAAGCAGTAGACGCTGTGATTCAGCAAGCACGCGAGAGTAGCCATCGATAACGGTAATCGTGCTACCAAAGATACAGAAGAAAGCGATAAGAGCGATTAGCGGACGAGACCATTCACCAATTGTCGAAGCGTAGATGCCGACCAATTGATGAGTGAAGCCAACGCCAGAGCGAGACAGTTCAACACCTGAACCGTGAAGTACTAGCGCGCCTAACGCAACAAATACTAAAGCAAGCAGTGCAGTACCAATGTAGCCGACATTGAAATCGAACAGTGCTGATTGTGCGGTCACTTCTTGTTTTTCTTTTTGGCTTTTTAGCCACATAGAGGTGATGCTTGAAATCTCGATCGGCGCAGGCATCCAACCCATGGTGACCACGATAAAACCAATCGCAGCCAATGACCAAGGCGACGGCGGAACAAAAGCAGCATCAGGTTCGACAGGCGAGCCAATAGCAATCGCAACCGCAGCTAAGGTTGTGATGGTCAAGATCGCCATGATCGCTTTAGATAGTGTATCTAGAGCGCGATAATGGCCAGCAAACAGAATGATCAAACAGGTTGCCAAAACGATCATGCACAAGGTGCTGGTGGCTAAATCGAAAGGTATAAAGTAACTGAGTAGGCTTGCACTGAATAATAGCAGGGCAGCGGTATTCACGACCGCAGATATGGCACTCAAGATCGAAAAGATCACAAGGTATGGGCGGCCTAGGTTAGAGTAACCTTCCACCAAGCTTTGGCCCGTTCCTAGCGTGTATTGGATGCCGGCTCTGAAGAATGGGTATTTAAATACGTTAACGAGGATAATAAGCGCAGCAAGCTGCCAACCATAAATCGCACCCGCCTTGGTTGAGGCGACTAAGTGAGAACCACCTACAGCCGCTGCAGCCATCATAATGCCTGGGCCAAGAGACTTAATTAAACTTGATAGGGGAGCTGAGGTTGGTGTTTTTGTGTTGGTGGTTTTAACCGTACTGTCCATCGTTTTTCCTTTGATGCTGACTTCTTATTATCCGTTACCCTATCAATACCATGTTTTGTAAAGTCGTCAACTTTTATGTACGAAAATATTGAAAATTGTATTTATTTATAAACGAATCAACCGTGAATTATTTATCCACTAGCAATTAAGAGGCTCCAATGGCGTTAGAACAGTACACACCACCGCGTGAACCGTGGATTGATATTGTTTATCAAGATGATGATATTCTTGTGGTGAACAAGCCGGCGGGTTTGCTTTCTGTTCCGGGTAGGTTGCCAGAACATTACGACAGTATGTGGAGTCGCTTGGTTGTCGAATTTCCAGAGATTCAAGTCGTACACCGATTAGACATGTCGACATCGGGCTTGATGCTGCTCGCTAAACACAAGCAAGCTGAACGTCATTTGAAGAAGCAATTTCAATATCGCCTAACACATAAGCTCTATTACGCGCGAGTATGGGGTTCAGTAGAAGAAGCAGAAGGTTTGATTGACCTCCCTCTTATTTGCGATTGGCCAAATCGGCCGAAGCAGAAAGTGTGTTTCGAGGATGGTAAGCCATCTCAGACTCGCTATGTGGTGGAACAAGAAGAGGCTCAAACGACCTTATTGAAATTACTGCCAATTACCGGGCGTTCCCATCAGTTGCGAGTGCACTGTATGGAGATGGGGAATCCGATTGTGGGTGATGAGTTTTATGCAACGCCAGATGCTTTTAACTATAGCGATAGGTTGGCTCTGCACGCGTGTGAACTCAGTTTTTATCACCCGGCCAATGATCAGTTGTTCAAAGCCTTTGTTCCGTGTGAGTTTTATCCTCAAGCATCGCCACAAATCGAGCAGCACTTTGAAATTGCGCCAGAGCTTCCAGACTACAGTAAGCTAAAAGCTTAGAATGGTCTCATCAATACCAATTCAAGGACGTACAATGCCGAAGTTGAAAGTGGTCTTTCTCGACAGAGCCACCATCCCATCTCAAATCCATTTAAAACCTCTCAGCTTTGAACATGAGTGGGTAGAGTATGACTTTACTGCTCCAGAACTCGTTGCTGAGCGAGTTGTCGGAGCAGATGTTATTATCACCAATAAGGTTGTGCTCAATGCTGATAATTTAGCTCAAGCACAACAACTCAAGTTGATCGCTGTGTCAGCGACAGGCGTCAATAATGTCGATGTCGACTATTGCAAGAGTAACAATATCGCAGTGGCTAATGTGCAAGGCTATGCGACTCAGTCGGTACCTGAACATGTGATTGGTATGCTGTTTACGCTAAAACGAAATCTGGTTGGCTACCATCAAGACATTGAAGCCGGCGAGTGGCAAAAGGATAAGCAGTTCTGTTTCTTTACTCATCCTATTCAAGATGTGGCTGGTCGTGCATTGGGTTTAATTGGTAGTGGCAGTTTAGGGCAAGCGACTGCGATATTGGCTAAAGCGATAGGTATGAAGGTGATTTTTGCTGAGCGAAAAGGGGCGGAGTTTTGTCGAGAGGGGTATCTACCTTTTGATACAGTGTTGCAGCAAGCGGATGCGCTCAGCCTACATTGTCCGTTGACCGAAGCGACTCGAAACCTGATTTCAGAGCGAGAGCTAGCAATGATGAAACCAAGTGCGGTGTTAATTAATGCTGGCCGTGGTGGACTTGTCGATGAGCAAGCCCTAGTTGAGGCTTTGAAAAGTAATGAAATCGCAGGTGCGGGTATGGATGTGTTCACACAAGAGCCTGCAGACAATTCGAACCCACTATTGGCCAACAGTCACCTACCTAACTTACTGCTGACACCACATGTGGCATGGGGCAGTGACAGTTCAATTCAAAAGCTGTCTGATATCTTAATCGACAATATTGATGGGTTTGTTGCGGGTAATCCGCAGAACTTAGTGAGTTGATTGAAGAATTAAATTGCGTGAACGAAAAACAAAAAAGGTTGGCTTTTAGGCCAGCCTTTTTAGATCGTTGTGTCGATTAAGTGATTTAGCCTTGCGGCTTAACTACCAATACATTGATTGGTGAGTTCTGTACCACTTTGCTTGCAACAGAACCAAGCACAACTTTGTCGATTTTCGAACGCTTATGGCTAGGCATCACGATAAGGTCAGCGCCCAGTTTTTCTGCGTAATCTAGAATCGTTGTGTAAGTCTTGCCTTCGGCAACGTGAACTTTATACACCACTTCATCGTCAATGTGCTTGTCAGCAAACTCTTTGAGCTGATTTTTCACATCAAGCTTCATTTGGTTCGCTGCATCTTTCGGGAAGTAAGACGCAACCATCGACATGTGAATGCCCGGTAGTACGTTCAGAATGTGGACTTCAGCATTGCTGTGTTTCGCGTGCCATACCGCTAGCTCGACTGCTTTATCAGAAAAGCCTTTGTCGTTAAGATCAACGGGAACAAGGATTTGTCTATACATGTATTCGTCTCTTTTTGAGCAGCGCTTAGTACATACCAAACGCTGTAATTATCTTTTCCATGTAGTAAAAAAGCCAAATAGAGTAGAGCGCTACTTGGCTCTATCCATTACGCGCTAATCTCATCCTTACGAGCACGCCTTCTTTGGTTCATCGCTAAACCAATCAAAATCAGTAGGGCAGGTAAGAATACCCACTCTTTCATTGGTCGTTCTGCGTCTTGGATAACTGATTTAATTTCCCAATCAAAGTCAATGCCAGCGGCTTCTGCAGGGCTACCAAACTCAACCATATCAACAATCATCTTGTCGTCAGCTTGTGTCAGCATTAGGCCCATTGAAGCAATGCGGTCTTCACTTGTTGTCGCAGAATCTTCAAACGGAAGGCGAACTGTTTTCTCAGAATAGTTACCTTCTAAGTTTTCGCCACCTACTCTCAATTCAAGTGATTGTCCCACAGATAGGTTTTCTGTGATTTGAGCGATCTCAACTCCAGGTGAAAGAACTTTCTCTGGATAAATCATGTCCCACCAGAAACCTGGGCGGAAGAAAGAGAAGGTCAGAACGATAAGCAGTATAGTTTCCCACCACTTGTTCTTGGTGAACCACCAACCTTGAGTTGCTGCGGCAAAGATAAGTACCGCAGTCACAGAAGAGAAAATCGTTAGTGCTAAGTGCCACCAAGAATCAATACCCATCAACAGTAGTTGGGTATTGAAGATGAACATGAATGGCAAGATAGCGGTCCGGATATCGTAGGTAAAACCTTGAATACCTGTACGAATTGGGTCGGATTTTGCAATCGCGGCGGCCGCAAAGGCTGCCAGACCTACCGGAGGTGTGTCATCTGCAAGAATACCGAAGTAGAACACGAATAAGTGAACCGCAATCAATGGAATGATCAAGCCGTGCGCTGCGCCTAAGGTCACAATTACCGGCGCCATCAATGTTGAAACAACGATGTAGTTCGCCGTTGTTGGCAAGCCCATACCTAAGATTAAGCTGATTACTGCAGTGAATAGCAACATAAGAATGATGCTACCGCCTGAGATGAACTCAACGAAATCCGTCATTACAAGGCCGATACCCGTTAAAGTCACCACGCCTACAACTGTACCTGCAGCCGCTGTCGCGACACCGATACCAATCATGTTACGTGCGCCCGAAACCAAGCTCTCTGCGAGATCAACGAAGCCAGCTTTAGTTTGCTCTGCAAGATCGTCTGATTTGTTCATCAGAGTCATTAAAGGACGCTGAGTGATCAGAATGAAGATCATGAACACGGTCGCCCAGAATGCCGACAGGCCTGGAGAAAAACGCTCGACAGTCAGACACCAAACAAGCACCACGATAGGCAGTAGGAAGTGCAAACCAGATTTAATCGTTGGACCTGGATCCGGAACTTCTTTGAGATCCGCATCGATTTCCATGCCGCCTTCAGATGCGTATTTTGCTGATACACGAACCAGAGCGACATAAGCGACTAATAGAGCCACCGTTACGATTGGTGTTGCAGCATCGCCAAAGACATCTTTCGTCCAACCGACACCGTAGTAAACCGCGGCACTGATAACACACAGGCCTAAAATGGTACCCGTGAAAGAAAGTAAGCTTTGTACGATAGTTGGTGTATGGCGACGAGGTAGGCCGGTCATACCTGCTTTACATGCTTCTAGGTGAACAATGTAAATCAGAGCGATGTAAGAGATCAGAGCGGGCAGTAGCGCGGCTTTGATAACTTCTACATACGAAATACCCACATACTCAACCATCAAGAAGGCTGCTGCACCCATGATCGGTGGTGTTAATTGACCATTGGTTGAAGCCGCGACTTCTACTGCGCCTGCTTTTGTGCCCGGGAAACCAACGCGCTTCATTAGCGGGATAGTAAATGTACCCGTGGTTACCACGTTTGCAATAGATGAACCTGATACCAGACCAGATAAACCAGAGGCTACAACGGCTGCTTTTGCTGGACCGCCTTTCATGTGACCAAGCAGTGAGAATGCCACTTTGATAAAGTAAGCACCAGCGCCAGCACGTTCTAGCATTGCACCAAACAGTACAAACAAGAATACAAATGACGTTGATACGCCAAGTGCCACACCGAATACACCTTCAGTTGTTAGCCACAGATGCGACATTGCCTTGTTCAGGCTCGCACCTTTGTGGGCAATAACGTCCGGCATGTGAGGGCCGCCAAAGGTATAAAGTAGGAATACTGCTGCCACAACCATAAGAGGTGGACCCAAAGCGCGTCGTGTTGCTTCAAGCAGTAAAACCATACCGAATACAGCCGCAACAATATCGAATGTTGTTGGTGCGCCCGAGCGCTCAGCGAGTTCAGTATAGAAAATATAGATATAAGAAGCTGAAAAGCTACCTACAAGCGCTAGTATCCAATCGACTGCGGGGATGCGATCCCTAGGCGAATTCTTCATGGCTGGATAAGCGGTAAAGGCTAGGAAAATAGCAAACGTGAGGTGAATTGCTCGAGCTTCAGTGTCGTTTAAAATTGCGAAGTTAAAAATGAACGGCAGCGGAGATGCATACCAAAGTTGGAACAGTGACCAACATAGAGGCACAAACCATAAAATACGGCCTTGGATACCACGAGGGCTACGCGCACCAGTATCTGATTGTGCCACCATTTCTTGCACATCTGGAGACGGTGATGTTGTCTGCGTCATGTACTTTATCCTTATTATTGATGGTCTGCCTTTTCTTACGAACAACCAAACGTTATTTATTTCCTATCTAGTGTAGTGAATGGATAGGGAAATGCGTTTTTTGTTCGTCTTTGTCTTAGGCTTGATACGAAGGTAAGTCCTCCAAATTGGAGAAACTTAAAGGGCTGTTCTTTTCACTTAAATTATTTTTATAAAACGTGAAAAGCCAATAAGGAGGGCTAGCCTCCTTATTGGTGTAGTAGGCTTAAAGTAGAGTTACTTTAGAAGGCCCACTTCTTTGTAGTATTTTGCTGCGCCTGGGTGAAGAGGGATAGAGATACCCGCTTTAACCATGTCTTCTTTTTTCAGGTTAGCAAATGCTGGGTGTAGGCGTTTGAAAGTGTCAAAGTTTTCAAATACTGCCTTAGCAACGTTGTATGCAACTTCTTCAGAAACGTCTGAAGTTGTTACCATAGTTGCTGCAACACCGAAGCTGTTTACGTCAGCGTCAGTACCACGGTACATACCAGCAGGAACTGTGCTGTAAGCGTAGTATGGGTTTTCAGCTACGATCTTGTCGATCTGTGGACCTGTTGCTGAAACCAGTTTTGCATCACAAGAAGTTGTTGCTTCTTTGATTGATCCGTTCGGGTGACCAACCATGTAGATGAATGCATCAATCTTGTTATCACAAAGTGCTTGTGAACGCTCAGAACCTTTAAGCTCAGAAGCAAGCTTGAAGCTGTCGTTAGTCCAGCCCATAGCGTCCATTACAACACCCATCGTTGCACGGTCACCAGAACCTGGGTTACCAATGTTTACACGCTTACCTGCTAGGTCAGACACATTGTTGATGCCAGCATCAGTACGAGCGATGATGTTGAACGGTTCTGTATGTAGAGAGAACATCGCGCGAAGTTTCTTGTATTCGCCCTGATCTTTGAACTTACTTGTACCGTTGTAGCCGTGGTATTGCCAGTCCGATTGAACAACACCGAAATCTAGTTCACCAGCACGGATGGTGTTAACGTTGTAGATTGAACCACCAGTAGACTCTACAGAACAACGAATGTTGTGGTCTTTGCGGCCCTTGTTCACTAGCTTACAAATCGCACCACCAGTTGGGTAGTAAACACCCGTAACTGAACCAGTACCAATTGTGATGAACTCTTGAGCGTTAACAGCGCCAGCGCCCATTACAGCAGCTGCAATAGCACCAACTTTAATAAGTTTGGTAAATGCCATGAATTTCCCTTCCTTTATTCATTATTAACCCTGAAACAAGTGTAGTTGCTTCTGGAGTTTCCTATTTGGAAACGGCACCTTTTTCAATCCATGTGATGAAAAAGTGGCTGAATAATATCAAAAATTGGCAGAAAATTACTCGAATGTTAAAAGATATAGCTAAAAAATCTAACAAATGATGTCTGGATCTCGTGTTTGATTTGCTACTGAGTTTTTTAAAATCAATAGTTTAGTGTGATTTTAGAAGGGAGGTATGGATATTCTAGGATGTGATTTGGATCACGAAGCGAATAGATGCTCGTGATCCATTAATAAGGCTGATAGTTATGAAACAGCGATCAATTATCCAGCGTATTCAAACAGTTCGCACACTGAATCAAACAGTTGCTTAGTGGTAACCGATAACGTTGGAGTAATGAAGATAGTGTCATCACCTGCGACTACGCCCAGTATGCCTTCCGACTTACCTAGTGAGTCTAATAAACGAGCAATCAGCTGCGCCGCACCAGGGCCTGTGTGTATCACCACCAATGCATTGTTGTGGTCAATATCTAGTACTAATTCTCTTAGAGAGCTAGAAACGGTCGGAACACCTAGCTCAGCAGGAAGACAGTAAACCATCTCCATTTTTGCGTTACGAGTTCGAACGGCACCAAACTTGGTTAACATACGCGAGACTTTAGATTGGTTGATGCTTTCAAAACCTTCGTGTTTTAGGGCATCCACAATTTCGCCTTGTGAGCCAAAACGTTCTTCTTTTAGTAAGGCTTTAAATGCACGAACTAAGTTGTCTTGCTTTTCTGTATTGCGCATATGTCATTCTTATTCATTAACAAAGATGTTTGCATATTCTCGCATACATATTCAATTTTAGCCAAAACATCCCTGTAATTTGTTAGTCATATCACTGTAAATATTTAATAGAATAATGTGTTATTTGCGACGACTTATTTTGTTATTTCAGTCGATTATCGCCATAATGCGAACTTGCTGTGTAGCACGGTTTTATTGACTTGCGCGAAGTCGCAAAGCTAGCGTTAATTGATTGTAATCACTTTGTGATTAATATAGTTTTTTAACTTAGATTTAGCTCAAGAATTACCCTACAAAGAATCTATAAGAGAAAGCTCTCAAGGAGAATAACAATGAAAGTAGCTGTTATTGGTGCCGCTGGTGGCATCGGTCAAGCCCTAGCCCTACTACTCAAGAACCGCCTACCTGCTGGTTCAGATCTTGCACTTTACGACATCGCTCCGGTAACACCGGGTGTTGCTGCCGATCTTAGCCATATCCCAACGCCTGTTTCGATCAAAGGTTACGCGGGTGAAGATCCAACACCAGCACTAGAAGGTGCGGATGTTGTGCTTATTTCTGCGGGTGTTGCTCGTAAGCCTGGTATGGATCGTGCGGATCTTTTCAATGTGAACGCTGGCATTGTTAAGTCTCTTGCAGAGAAAATCGCAGTTACTTGTCCGACTGCTTGTGTTGGTATCATCACGAACCCAGTAAACACAACTGTGCCAATCGCGGCTGAAGTACTGAAGAAAGCGGGCGTTTACGACGAGCGTCGTCTATTCGGTATTACGACTCTTGATGTGATTCGTTCTGAAACGTTCGTTGCTGAACTAAAAGACAAAGATCCAGGAGACATCCGTGTTCCTGTTATCGGTGGTCACTCAGGCGTAACGATTCTTCCACTACTTTCTCAAGTTGAAGGCGTAGAGTTCACTGACGAAGAAATCGCAGCACTAACGACTCGTATCCAAAATGCAGGTACAGAAGTAGTAGAAGCTAAAGCTGGCGGCGGCAGTGCGACACTGTCTATGGGTCAAGCGGCTTGTCGTTTCGGTCTTGCTCTAGTGAAAGCGCTTCAAGGTGAAGAGAACGTGATTGAATGTGCATACGTTGAAGGTGAAGGCGAGCACGCTCCATTCTTCGCACAGCCAGTTAAACTAGGCAAAGAGGGCGCTGAAGCGATCCTTAGCTACGGTGAGCTGAGCGACTTCGAACGTAACGCTTTAGATAGCATGCTTGAAACGCTAAATGGCGACATCGAGATTGGTGTTGAATTCGCTAAATAAGCGAGACGCTATTTAACTCAGCCTTAAGCTAATTAATAAAGGCCGGTCATTATGATCGGCTTTTTTGATCCTGAAGTTCAAGCTACTCGTATTTAGCTTTACAACTAATGTAAAGGTAAATGTTATGGCTACTGTTCAGAAGGGTATGAATGTCGAATATTTGGGGCACTTAGGAAAAGTATTGGTAATTGATGAGCAAGAGCAGTACGCGTTAGTAGAGACTTACAACGGACATGAGCAATACGCAGTGCCAATGGAAGAGCTTGAAGAAATTGAAGCTCAACTGCCGTTATCATTAGAAGCGAGCCGATATTGAATTTGGCGCTCTTACAAATATTTGTTCAAAACCGAAAAAAGAGCCCTGAGGCTCTTTTTGTTATTTATATAGAAACTAGAAGCTAGAAGCGAGTTGTCTATTAACCTGCTTACTTGCTGCGTTTAACAGCTAAGTGTGCGAGCGTGGTTAGCGCTTGCTTATATTCAGAGTCAGGAAGTACAGAAAGCTCAGCGATGGCTTTATCGGCCTCTTCGTAGGCTTTATTTGTTGTGTACTCTAAAGAGCCTGTCTCTTTCATTACAGCCATAATGTCGTCAAGACGTTCCATGCCGTTCGCTTTTTCAATCGCTTCACGAATCATGCTTGCTTGTTCAGGAGAGCCATTATGCATTGCGTAAAGCAGAGGCAGTGTTGGTTTGCCTTCGGCAAGATCGTCACCAACGTTTTTACCCATCTCTTTACCATCTGCAGTGTAATCCATCACATCGTCTATCAGCTGGAATGCGGTGCCTAGGTATTTACCATAGTTCTGCATTGCTGTTTCGATCTCTGGTGATGACTCAGTAAGAATCGCACCGATTTGGGTCGCAGCTTCGAACAAACGAGCAGTTTTAGAGTAGATCACCTGCATGTAGCTTTCTTCTGTGGTGTCTGGGTTATTACAGTTCATTAATTGTTGAACTTCACCCTCGGCAATCACGTTTACCGCTTCACTCATTAGCTCAAGGATCTTTAAAGATCCTAGCGTTGTCATCATTTGGAATGAGCGTGTGTAGATAAAGTCACCCACCAAAACGCTAGCGGCATTACCAAAAGCGGCATTGGCCGTCGCTTTACCGCGTCTCATGTCCGATTCATCGACAACGTCGTCGTGAAGCAGGGTTGCGGTGTGAATAAACTCGATAAAGGCTGCAGAGGTGATATGAGCTTCACCTTGGTAACCGAGTGCGCGAGCAGATAAAAGAGCAAGCAAAGGGCGTAGGCGTTTGCCACCACCGCTAACGATATAAAAACCAAGCTGGTTGATTAAACTTACGTCAGAATTAAGTTGGGCTTGAATTGTTTCATTCACTTTTGCCATATCATTGGCAGTAAGCGTTTGGATAGCTTTAAAATCCATTGTTCATCCGGCTGAAGTTAGACCCTGTAAGGCTTATACGTTGTATTTAATTGTTGAATAATACACTAAAAAACGTTGATTAATACATCGCTAAAGGGCATGATTGCCGCACTTTTCTTTGGCGAACAGGTTTTCGCCAATTTTTTAAAAATATGGCTTGTCATAGCGCCATGATTCCCGTAGAATCTGCGCCCTATTGATTAGTTTAGCGCACACCCGAGTTGTACAATTAACAACCATAGGCTGTGCGGAAAAAGCGGAGTAAAATATGTACGCTGTTTTCCAATCTGGTGGCAAACAACACCGAGTAAGCGAAGGTCAAACACTTCGTTTAGAGAAATTAGACGTTGAAACTGGTGCAACTGTTGAATTTGATAAAGTTCTTCTTGTTGCTAACGGCGAAGAAATCGCTGTTGGTGCACCTCTTGTTGAAGGTGGCAAGGTTACTGCAGAAGTAGTACAACACGGTCGTGGCGATAAAGTAAAAATCGTTAAGTTCCGTCGTCGTAAGCACTCGCGTAAGCAAGCTGGTCACCGTCAGTGGTTCACTGAAGTGAAAATCACTGGCATTAACGCTTAAGTATTAGGAGAGTTTAACAATGGCACATAAAAAAGCTGGCGGTTCTACTAATAACGGCCGCGATTCAGAAAGCAAACGTCTTGGTGTTAAGCGTTTTGGTGGTGAATCTGTTCTTGCAGGTAACATCATCGTTCGTCAACGTGGTACTAAGTTCCACGCTGGCACAAACGTTGGCATCGGTAAAGACCACACTCTTTTCGCTCTTACTGAAGGTAAAGTGAAATTTGCTGTTAAAGGTCCTAAAAACCGTAAGTTTGTAAGCATCGAAGCTGAGTAATTTAATCTTTAATTAGATTATTTTATTAGCTTTCAAGCTGAATTCAAAAGCCCTGCCGATTCGGCAGGGTTTTTTATTTATAGCAAGAATAAAAAAGCAGACGCTCTTGTTTTGGTTTTGAGAAGCCGTTTTATTTTTTGATAAACAGATTAGTTTTTAAGAAGCCGTTTGTTTTTAAGAAATAAGAAGCAAAGAACCTCTCCTTATTTGTTCCTTGGTTGCAGGTCGGCCTAGATCTTAGGTGATCGATCTAAACACGGATCTGCTAGAATTTATATCACTCCTTGATGAGTGGTAACGCAACGTAAGTGCGGAGTTAAAAAATGAAATTCGTTGATGAAGCGGTAGTAAAAATAGAAGCCGGTGATGGCGGTAATGGTACAGTAAGCTTTTGGCGCGAAAAATTCGTCGCTAAAGGTGGTCCTGATGGCGGCGACGGCGGTGACGGTGGTGACGTTTATATCCAAGCGGATGAGAACTTAAACACGCTGATCGATTATCGTTTCCAACGTTTTTACAACGCAGAGCGTGGTGAGAACGGTCGCGGTGGTAACTGTACTGGCAAACGTGGTAAAGACATTACACTGAAAGTGCCTGTAGGTACTCGTGCAGTTGATATCCACACCAACGAAATCGTTGCTGAAGTTGCTGAACACGGCAAGAAAGTGATGGTTGGTAAAGGTGGTTGGCACGGTCTTGGTAACACGCGTTTTAAATCGTCTGTTAACCGTGCTCCTCGTCAAAAGACAATGGGTACTAAAGGCGAAGTTCGTGAACTGCGTTTAGAGCTTCTTCTATTAGCTGATGTTGGTATGCTTGGCCTACCAAACGCAGGTAAATCTACTTTTATTCGTTCAGTATCTGCTGCGAAACCAAAAGTGGCTGACTACCCGTTCACTACCTTGATCCCAAGCTTGGGTGTAGTGAGTGTTGTTCCTGAAAAGAGCTTCGTTGTTGCCGATATCCCTGGTCTAATCGAAGGCGCAGCTGATGGCGCAGGCCTTGGTATTCGTTTCCTTAAGCACCTTGAGCGCTGCCGTGTTCTTCTGCATATGATCGATATTATGCCGATCGATCAATCTGATCCTATTCAGAATGCACTGACGATCATTGATGAGCTTGAGCAATACAGTGAAAAAGTTTCACAAAAACCTCGTTGGTTAGTGTTCAACAAAGTTGACCTAATGCCAGAAGACGAAGCAGACGAAAAGATTCAAGAAATCATCGATGCTTTGGGCTGGGAAGGCGAGTACTTCAAGATATCTGCAGTGAATAAAATCGGCACCAAAGATCTTTGCTTCAAACTAGGTGAGTTTATGGAAAACCTACCTCGTGAAGTTGTAGAAGTTGAAGAAGAAGAGAAAGTAGACTTTATGTGGGATGACTACCATAAAGATGCGATGAGCGGCAAGAATGTCGTTACTGAAGATGACGACGATTGGGATGATTGGGATGACGAAGAAGATGACGGTCATGTTATCTATGTTCGTGACTAACCCCTCTTAACTTCTCATAAATCATCGGTCGCTTCTTCCAAGTAGACTGATAGTTTTATTAAACCGCAATGAAAATTGCGGTTTTTTTGTATCTAAATCATTATGTACTGTCGAATTTTAATGCAGAATTTATTTCTAGATAATTAATACCAATCGTAGTAAATAACTGGTCACCCTAGCTTGTTAAAACGCTCGATAACTGCGTTAGAGGTTTTGATTGTAGAATAACTATTTATCGAAAATCTCTGCCTTGTTCTCAAGCTTTTTCCTGCGCTATTTCTGAACACTTACTTACTGTGATGGTATAACGCCTATGGGAAGGAAATCATGGCATCAAAGCAAAGAGCGATCTCAAGACTTGTCGCTCAATCGGGACAAATGTTACTGGCTCACGGGGCTGAGAGCACACTGGTCGGCGATATCATGCGCCGTATCGGCATTGCTTGTGGGGTGAATGAGGTTGAAGTCGCACTGTCAGCCAATGCGCTTGTTGTTACTACTGTGATGGATGATCACTGTATTACCACCACTCGAAGTTGTGCTGATCGTGGCATTAACATGCAGGTTATCACTGACATTCAACGCATTTGCATCATGATGGAGAAGGGAATTCTTGATTATGATTTGGCGTATAAAAAGATTCAAAACATCAGCCCCGAGCGCTACAACCGTTGGCTAGTGGTTGTGATGATAGGATTATCATGTGCCTCTTTTAGCCGTCTTGCGGGCGGAGATTGGCAGGTATTCATGATGACTTTTATTGCTTCAGCCTGTGGCATGATCGTCAGACAAGAAATTGGCCATCGTCATTTCAATCCTTTATTAAATTTTGCGATCACCGCATTCGTTACCACTACCATCTCTGCTCAAGCCGTACTTTACAATATTGGCGGACAGCCCACGATCGTGATGGCTTCATCGGTATTGATGTTAGTACCCGGCTTCCCTCTGATTAACTCTGTCGCTGATATGCTTAAAGGCCATATTAATATGGGGTTAGCGCGCTTTACCATGGCCAGCTTATTAACTTTGGCGACGAGCTTGGGTATTGTGGCAGCGATGAGTTTATCTGATGTTTGGGGATGGGCGAGCTAATGAGTATTTTCGAACTGTTTTTAGGTTTGCTCAATGATATGTTTTTCGCCGCGATTCCTGCGGTTGGATTCGCATTGGTGTTTAACGTCCCGCAACGCGCTTTAATTTATTGTGCACTTGGCGGCTCTATCGGCCATGGTAGCCGTTATCTGATGATGCACTTTGGTATTCCAATCGAATGGGCAACGTTCTTTGCCGCGACGGTGGTTGGCATGATAGGGGTTCATTGGTCACATAAACTGTTAGCGCATCCTAAGGTATTTACGGTTGCAGCCTTGATTCCTATGGTCCCAGGCGTGTTTGCCTTCAAGGCAATGATTGCTATGGTAGAGATTAACAGGGCAGGCTATACGCCTGAGTTACTGGCAATGTTGATGGAGAACTTTTTGAAATCAATGTTTATTATCGCTGGACTGGCGGTTGGCTTAGCTGTACCAGGGCTGTTATTCTACCGACGCAGACCTATCGTCTAGCGTTAATTTTCTTTTTAGGGACAGGACTTTCGATTTATGATCATCAGTATGATTGCAGCAATGGCCAATAACCGTGTAATAGGTAAAGACAACCAGATGCCTTGGCACTTGCCTGCGGATTTTGCATGGTTTAAACGCTCGACTATGGGTAAGCCTGTAGTCATGGGGCGTAAAACCTATGATTCGATCGGGCGTCCTTTACCTGGTCGATTAAACGTTGTGATTAGCCGTGATGCGAGCTTGGAAATTGAAGGGGTGACGACTGTTACTTCGATTGATAAAGCACTAGAGCTGGTCAACGATGTCGATGAAGTGATGATTATCGGTGGTGGTTCAATCTATGAAACTTGCCTACCTAAAGCAGACAAGTTGTATCTGACTTATATCGATTTTGATGTCGATGGTGATACGCAATTTCCAGACTGGGGAGAAGGTTGGAAGCAGAGCTTTAACGAGAGCTATCAAGCTGACGAGAAAAACAAACACAACATGGAGTTTGTGATTCTCGAGCGTTAACTCCTAATTTAAAAACACTTGCGCTGCTGCACGAGTAGCGCAAGTGTTTCGTATATCTATAACGCTTTTTGAGTAAAAAACTGTTTGTCTTCCCAGCGAAGTGCGGTTAAGTCTCCTCCCCAAACGCAGCCAGTATCTAGTCCAATCACGTCTTTTCCGTTATAGCCTTCAAGTGCAGCCCAGTGTCCAAAAACAACGGTTTTATCGAGCTTTATGCGTTGTGGAAGGTCAAACCACGGTACTAATGGTTCATCGGTAATTTCATTGGGTGGTAGCTTACATGCCATGTCGAGTCGACCGTCTTCAAAACAGAAGCGCATTCTTGTAAGGCTATTGATTGCATAGCGATAGCGCTCAATATCATGTAAATCCTGATGCCATAAATCAGGCGTGTTGCTGTACATGTTTTCGATAAGCCATTGCCATCTTTCCGACTTCAGCAAGGATACAACCTCTTGATTTTCGATACGTGCTGTTTCTATACTCCATTGCGGCGAGATACCCGCATGGCACATCACGAACTCCGGGTGTTCCTGAAGCAAAGGTTGTTGCCTTAACCATTCGAGTAGTAGTTCACGATCTTCAGCATCAAGAATCGTTTGAGTCTTATCTTTTGGTTTCGCTGGAAATAGCCCTAAGGACACCGCCAGAAGGTGCAAGTCGTGGTTGCCTAATACAACCTTAGCTGCGTCACCAAGGGTACGAATAAAGCGTAGAGTTTCCAATGATTTTGGGCCTCGAGCGACTAGGTCTCCAGCTACCCATAAGGTATCTTGGTGTTTATCAAAGTTAATAGCTTCAAGCAGTAATTGAAGTTCGTCGAAGCACCCTTGGATGTCTCCGACAATATAATTCGACACAATAATTTCCTGTAGATACGGATGTAAGGCTAATTAAGAATATTAGGGATTGCGAGTCTGAATGGGTCAACTTCGGTAATAAAATCAATGCCCTTGTTATCGGTCATCATATAGTGACCTTGCATAACGCCAACAGGGGTTTCGATGACAGTGCCACTTGTGTAGGTGTATTCGTCGTTGGCTTCAATCACGGGTTGTTGCCCAACCACACCATCACCCTCAATGGTGAGTTGCTTGCCGTTAGAGTCGGTAATTAACCAGCGGCGAGACATAAGCTGTACCGTTGTTTTACTTAGGTTTTTGATGGTAATAATGTAGGCGAAGACGTAACGATTCTTCGTTGGCTCAGATTGTTCTTCTATGTACTTAGAGTGAACCTGGCATTTGATACAAGGCGTAGATATATCCATATTCGCACCTTTTGTTGTTGATATACTTAATGTAATTAAAGTATTACATAAAAAAGGCTCCTAACCGAAGTGTAGGAGCCTTTTTTATTTATTTGTCAGCGTTGTGACTGTCGTACAACCAGTTTGCCATGTCGACAAACTGCTCGAGCGTTAAGTTCTCAGGGCGCATGCTTGGGTTGATACCAAGCTCTTCCAGTACTTCCTTATCGATCAAGCTCTTGTAGCAGTTACGAACCGTTTTACGACGCTGGTTAAAGCCTTCACGACATACGCGATCAAGCCATTTCAGATCTTTTGCCGGGTAAGGCAGCACTTCGTATGGCTGTAGGCGAACAACTGCAGAGTCTACTTTCGGTGGCGGAACGAAGGCCGTTGGTGGCACTTCTAGCACAGGTGTCACTTTACAGTAGTACTGAGCCATCACAGTAAGACGGCCGTAAGCTTTACTGCCAGGGCCAGCGGCTAGACGGTTAACCACTTCTTTTTGAAGCATAAAGTGCATGTCTTGTACGTCTTTATGGAATTCAAAAAGGTGGAACATCAATGGTGTAGAGATGTTGTATGGCAAGTTACCAAAGATGCGTAGCTTATTGTTCGGTTTAACCAGTTCTTGGAAATCGAACTTCATCGCATCGCCTTCGCGGATCGTTAGCTTGTCCGCAAGATCTGGATGGTTACGCAGACGTTCTGCAAGGTCTCTATCCAATTCGATAACGGTAAATTTATCGACAAGCTTACCCACAGGCTCAGTAATTGCGCCTAGACCAGGGCCGATCTCTACCAAGTTTTGACCTGGTAGTGGGTTAATGCTCGATACGATGCCATCAATAATGTATGGATCGTTAAGGAAGTTTTGACCAAAACGTTTACGCGCTTTGTGCCCTAAGTGGACATCATTTCTCATTGCTTTTTCTCTACTAATTCAATGGCGTGCGTGAGCGCTGTTCTAAAGCTCCCTGTATCGGCTTGGCCTTTCCCTGCCAAGTCTAAGGCGGTACCGTGGTCGACTGATGTGCGAATAAACGGTAAGCCAAGCGTGATGTTCACTGAGCGACCAAACCCTTTGTATTTCAATACCGGGAGTACTTGGTCGTGATACATACCTAAAACAGCATCTGCATCTTGCAAATATTTTTCATTAAAGATGGTATCTGCTGGCAATGGGCCAACTAAATTGATGCCATCTTTTTGGCGAATTTTTTCTAGCGTCGGGGTGATGGTTTCAATTTCTTCACGCCCTAAACAACCATCTTCACCAGCATGTGGATTCAAGCCACATACGTAGATAGTTGGTTTCTCAATCGCAAATTTCTCAACCAAATCTTTATTCAGAATAGCAATAATTTGTTCTAATCTGTCTTCGGTCACAGCTTGAGATACATAAGCTAGTGGGATGTGCGTTGTTACTAGCGCAACACGCAGCCCTTCAGTTGCCAACATCATCACCACCAGTGGTGTATTGGACTTCTCTGCAAAGAACTCGGTATGGCCGCTAAAAGCAACGCCAGCTCGGTTAATTACACCCTTGTGAACGGGGCCGGTGACAATAGCATCAAATTCATCATTCATACAGCCAATTGCTGCGGTTTCTAAAGTATTTAATACGTAATGACCATTAGCCTCGTTGAGTTGACCTGCAACTGCCGTTTCAGCAAGTGGAACGTGTTTCACTACCAGTGTACCAGCGCGTTGCGGTTGCTTAGTTGCGTTTGCGTCATAATCTAGCAGATCGACTTCGATACCAAGAATTTTAGCTCGCTCGGATAGCAGTGTTTTATCAGCACAAACCACGAGTTGATGAGGCCAACTTTCTTGAGATAGAGCCAGAGTTAAATCTGGACCTATCCCTGCTGGTTCACCTGCGGTTATGACAATACGTTTAGTTGTTGTCATCTTGGTCGTCCTCAACCATTTCAACAAAGGCACTTGCTCTTACTTCTTGCAGCCAAGCACCAGCTTCTTCGTTGAATTTACGGTTAAATAGAATTTGGTAAGCCTTATTTTTCAGAGCTGAATCGGTGCGGTCTACTTCGCGACGGTCTAGTACTTCAACAATGTGCCAACCGTGTACTGTTTTGAATGGTGCACTGATCTTGCCTTCAGGCAGGGTTTCTACTTGGTGTTTGAACTCTGGTACATACAAATCTGGTGTTTGGTAGCCTAGCTCACCATCTTGTACTGCAGAACCTGGATCTTGGCTGTATTGCTGTGCAAGGTCGCCAAAGCTCGCTTCACCTGCGTTTACGCGGCGTGTGATTTCTTCAAGTTGTTCCTTCGCGCCATCGTCACTCAAGATGACAGTTGGCTTAATCAGGATATGACGAGCATTCACTTCCGTTACTGCTACGGTTTCTAGGCCTTTCACATCTTCAATTTTCAGGATGTGGAAGCCTACACCGCTGCGGAAAGGACCGATGATGCTGCCTTTATTCTGCATTTTGATTTGGTCAGCGAAAATGGTTGGCATCTCTTCTTTACGCATCCATCCCCAATCACCACCTTGCAGTGCTTTAGGACCCTTAGAGTAAGTATACGCCATGGTGCTGAAATCTTTGCCTGAGTTCAGTTCTTCAACCAGCTCAGTAGCTTGAGCCTCTAACTCTTCTTTGGTTTGGTCATCATTAAAGCGCAGCTGAATGTGGCCAATTTTGTATTGAACGGTCGCGTTAGTCTCTTGAGCTAAGATATCCGCTAGGTTATCGACCTCCGCAGGAAGAATATTGATACGGCGACGAACTAAGGCGTTACGAGCTTCACTTGCTGCAATCTCTTTTCTTACTTGCTCACGAAATGCATTGTAGCTAAGGCCTTCTTCCGCAACCGATGCGGTAAGTTGTTCAACTGTTTGGTTGTTGTCTTTCGCGATGCCTTCGATTGCTTGATCAAGTCTAGCATCATCAATACGAACGCCAATACGTTCCGCTTCTTGAGTTTGAATAGTATCGATGATCAGTTTTTCGAGCACTTGCTCATTGAGCACGTCTTGCGATGGCAGTGTTTGACCGCTTTTTTTAGCGTTTGCGCGCAGCGTCTTCATCGAGGCATCGATGTCGCTTTGTAAGATAACGCCTTCGTTAACGATAACTTTTACGCTGTCTAGTTCGACCGGCGCTGCAAAGCTTGTTGATAAAGTACAAGCCGCTGCAATGGCAATTAATGTGCGTTTCCACAATGTCATGTGTAATCCTTTAAATTTACTGACGTTTTATCAGTAAAGAAAATTAGTTGTTTAAGAAGAATGGGCGGCCGTACTCTAAAGAGTTTCCAGAGCTATCGAAGCCCGAAACGTTTGACCTAGATCCAGCTGATGTACCGAAGCCTACAATACCAAAATTAACACTAAAGTTGTTTTCGTAAACAGGATCAGCATTTATGTCTGAGTAGCCATTACCAGTCCAGCTTCGGAGTTCGTTGCTGTAGGTAACTCCTACATACCAGCAGTCATCTTTATAGCGTAGGTTTGCTAACCACTCGATAGCGATGTTTTCATTCAGATCATGATAATACTGAGCGCTTGCATACCACTTCGGAGTAAATTGGTATCCGCTCACAATACCTGCCTGTGAAATGCCTTCACGTGTAATATCATCGATATTGTTGATTGATTCACCAACGTTAGCATCAATATACTCTTTAGTGACATAACGATAATTAGCCTGAACAAAACCGTTATTGTCGATACGATATTCAATCGTACTATTGGCTAATTGCATTTCTGCTGAGTCGATATCGTATTGAACGCCGCCATGGTAAAAAAGGTAGTCATCATAGTTAAAATCGACCTCAACAGCCCAGGATGAATAATTAGAGTTTTCTGATGAATCGTTGCTGCCAGATGATTGCTTTGTTTCTTTATCGATATAAAAAATTTGACCAAAAGAGATATTAAGTCGCTCTTTGTATTCGTCATCAAAGAAACGTGAGGATGCTCCATAACTGACTTGATTTGCTGCTGCTATATAGTCGACGCCGCTGTATTTACGACTTCTAAAAAGACCATAATAATCTGTTTGTAGAAGTGTAGTGTCATACAGGCCTATATCACTTTGGTCTTGTTCTGGAACATAAAGGTACTGAACTTGAGGTTCTAGAGTTTGTGTATAACCATTTAAGTAACTAGTGTCACGCTCAAGCACTAAACCTGCGTGAGTTCTAAACTCAGGAATAACCCTGCTAACGCTTTCTTCTAGCTCTAAATATTCAGCATCTACGCCATTTAAATCTTGGTTATAGTATGTTCCAAGTAGGCGAGCCTCGGTTGTCCATGTTCCCCAGGTTGTGCTTAGTGGTACTTTTAATCCTGGTTCTATGTGCAATCGTGTTGCTGTCGGTTTTCCTTTTGCATCTGTATCAAATTGAGAGACATGACTAATCATATCAACCTCTACAGAGTCCCATAGAATAGGAGCGTAATAGTTAAACGTTAGCTGTGGCATTAAGCGATAAGCTTGGGTATTTCCATCGGTGAGTACTTGGAAGTCACGAACGGCGAGAGAAGCATCCCAATTCAATGCTCGATAACTTATTTGGCCAGACTGCATTAGTTGACCATCTTCACGATTACCTATGTTCGAATCCACGTCTGAAAAATAGTTAACATCACTTACCTTCGAGTAATCGATATCAAACTTCCATGCTTGTTGATAGATACCTTCAAAGTTGAACTGTCCTCCCCAGCGACTGCCTTGTTCTGGATATTTATCATCGCTTTCTAGGAACTCGAATTTTAAATTGCTTTCACCAAAAGCACTTAAATGACGGAACTCATTGTTTAGTTGTGTGCCGCGCTCGGCCATATATTTAGTTGTGAAAAGTAGATCGTAGTTTGGTGCTATATTCCAATAGAAAGGCACCTCGGTTTCAAAACCGTCACTTGAACCGTACGAAATCGTAGGGTACAAAAAGCCAGTTTTACGCTTATCTCCTACTGGAACAGTGAGATATGGCATGTAGAAAACAGGAACATCTAGAATCTCAAAACGTGGGTTGTAGAATGTGGCTTGTTCTTCATCTTGGTCTAGCTCGATACTAGAAGCTTTTAGCCTCCATGACTTATCTCCTAGTGGGCAAGAAGTGATAGATCCATCTTCCATGGTATAAACCGCTTTACCAGTGCGGGATATATATTGGGCATCCCCTCGGCCTGGTTCACAAAGGAACTGGTATTGGGTGTTCTCTAGTTCGATTTGATCTGTATTTAGATTATTGGTCGCTTTGTCTGAGACCGATTTGATTTGACCATCACTAAAGTTTACGTTGCCTTCAGCTACAACGATATTTTCTTGTTGGTGCAGGGTTACGTTATCGGCAAGGATGGTCTTGTTCCCTTGCGTAACGACTACGTCACCTGAATATATTGCTTTGTCACCATTGATAGCCTCTAAGCGATCTGACTCAACATGAGCGGGTAGCTGTGTCTCGTTTTCTGCAGCGGGCTCGATCAAGCATTGATCTATAGAGGGCATTTCCTGCACACTACTATCGGTGATTGTTTCAGCTTGAGTTGTCGACACGTATAACGCCGTACTTATAGACGCGGCTAACAAGGTGCGGGAAAAAGATTGCATGAAGTTGAACTATCCTGTGTCACTAGATGAAGGGTTGATCTAGTATCAATCCAATTAATAAAGCATTTTCCTTATGATAAAGGAAATAATAGCATTCAGCATCATCAGACAGCATTACTCAGATAAAATTCATAGATAGAGAACACATAATGCAAATATTTGGCAAAATTTTGGGCGCGTTTTTTGGCTTTTTATTTGGAGGGCCACTCGGTTTAGTTTTTGGTCTGTTTTTAGGACACCAATTCGATAAAGCTCGCCGATTGAACCAATCAGGCTTCAATAGCTCTGGTTTTGGTCGAGGTCCAAGCCAAGCAGAAAGACAGAACGAGTTTTTTAAATCCGCTTTTGCGGTTATGGGGCACGTTGCTAAAGCGAAAGGACAGGTAACGCCAGAAGAGATTCAACTCGCTTCTACCATGATGGAGCGCATGAATCTGCACGGCGAACAACGCAAAGCGGCGCAAGATGCATTCCGTGACGGCAAAGAGAGCGACTTCCCACTGAGCGACGTACTTGAGCGAGTGAAAATCTCATCGGGTGGTCGTTTTGATCTTCTGCAGTTCTTTTTAGAGCTTCAGGTATCTGCCGCATTTGCGGATGGAAGTTTGCACCCGAGTGAGCGCCAAGTTCTGCATAAAATAGCGCAAGGGCTTGGGTTTTCGGCAGAGCAACTAGAACGCCGCTTGCAGATGCAAGAAGCTGCGTTCCGTTTCCAACAGCAAGGTGGAAGCTTTGGTGGCCATCAAAACCATGGACACTCATCAGGTTGGCAACAGGCTTCACAACAGAACCAGCTAGGCGATGCATATAAGGTTCTTGGTGTGAGTGAAAGTGCTGACGGTAAAGAGGTGAAGAAAGCCTACCGCAAGCTGATGAATGAGCATCACCCAGATAAACTGATGGCGAAGGGTTTACCGCCTGAGATGATGAATGTTGCGAAAGAGAAATCGCAAGAAATTCAAAATGCTTATGACCTGATAAAGAAGGTCAAAGGTTTTAAGTAATCGAACACTAAACCGAGTAATAACAAAGTTACTCGGTTTTTATTAAAGGGAATTATATGACGGTACTGTATCAGGATGTTCTAGAGTTTTGGTTCGATGAGTTGACGCCTAAAGATTGGTTTACTGGCGGCGCCGAGATTGACACTTTGATAGAGTCTCGATTTTCTGAACTGCATAAAGCAGCCATTCAAGGCGAGCTATTTGAATGGCGACAAAACGCACAAGGGCGATTGGCAGAGATTATCGTACTTGATCAGTTTTCTCGAAATATAGGCAGAAACAGTCCGACAGCTTTTTCGGCTGATCCGATGGCGTTGGCTCTAGCCCAAGAAGCGGTAGCGGGTGGTTTTGATCACCAGCTTAACGAGCAACAAAAAAGCTTTCTGTATATGCCTTATATGCACAGTGAGTCTTTGTTAGTCCATGAACAAGCCGTGGAACTCTTTTCTCAAACGGGATTAGAACATAATCTGGATTTTGAGTTTAAGCACAAGGTTATCATTGAGCGATTTGGTCGCTATCCGCACCGTAATGAGGTGCTAGGGCGAGCTTCGACTCTCGAAGAAATTGAATTCTTGCAGCAACCGGGCTCAAGCTTTTAATTGTAGAGATATAGTCCAATAGATAAAAAAGAGGCAAGGTTAATAAAAACCTCTAGCCTATTTTTTTGCTTTAGTGATGAACTTTAGCCTTAGAGCTAGTTTGCTTGGTTAAGTGACCAATCGTATTCATAACTGATGTTTTGAGTATTCATTACAGGTTGAGTTCGATATTGGTCTAAGTGCTGAATAAGTTGTTTCTCTGTACCAAAATCCACAGCAAACCATTCGTAAATCGATGATAGTTGAAGCTTACTGTTTGTAACCAGCACGCCTTTGTCACTGCTTACAAACTCAGTTGCAGCTTGCTCTAGCAAGGCTTCAGTATTGTCAGAGGTAAAAGCGTCAGGTTGTAAGTTAGGGCAACCTAGGCTGGCACAGTTCACTGCATAATGCGTACGAGGGTCTTGCCAAATCGGTCTTAGGATTCGATGTTCAATGTCGTTGAGTGTCAGTGATTTTCCGTTAACGACTACCACATCATCTCCCCACGGCCCAAAACTAAATAGTCCGCCAAGTTTAGTGATGGATTTGATCGGATAAGCATCAAGAATCAAATCGACAGTCACGGCGTTGTATAGGTTAACCCAATAGGCATACTGCTCCGCTTTTGAATAGTCGAGCGGATTAACCTGTTCGAGTTGCTTGATGTATTGATTGAGTTTTGTCTTATCGGCAGTGTTCACTGCTTTATAGCGAACTAGGGTATTTTGCCCTTGTTTAACTAAGTAGTTATCGAGAAATTGCTGCCAATTTTGATGAGAAATTTGTTCCGAGTTGACCTCATTACTTTGATTCCAGTACGGCCACAGTTCTGATTTCGGCGCCGACCAAGCTAAGGTTGAGAAAAGTAGGCTGACAATAAAAAGTAGTTGTTTCATGGCATTCTCCTGATGACTGACTACTAAGACCTTATGGCTTACCATTTTCTTTCACAGCTCTTCATTTAAATAAACATATGAAGTTAAGTTAAAAGCTTAGCCAAATAAAAAAGGTTGGCACTTGGCCAACCTTTAGATTTATTCAGAAACGTCTCATTATTTTAGGAAGCTAGGAATCTTAGCTTCAAACTCTGAGATCTTATCGGCGTGTTGAAGTGTAAGGCCGATATTATCTAAACCATTCAGTAAGCAGTGACGACGGAACTCATCAATTTCAAACGAGTACTCTTTGCCGTTCGCGCTAACTTTCATCGCTTCTAGATCAACCGTGATTTCTGCTCCTTCATTCGCTTCAACGAATTGGAATAGCTCGTCCACTTCTTGCTCAGTCAATCGAACTGGCACCATTTGGTTGTTGATCGAGTTACCATAGAAAATGTCGGCAAAGCTTGGTGCGATCATTACTTGGATACCATAATCGGCAAGCGCCCAAGGTGCGTGTTCACGAGATGAACCACAACCGAAGTTTTCACGAGCTAGAAGAATTGAAGCGCCTTGGTAGCGTGCTTCGTTCATTACAAACTCAGGGTTTGGTTGTTGGCCAGCATCGTCTAGGAAGCGCCAATCGTGGAACAAGTGCTTACCAAAACCGATGCGGTTTACTTTCTGTAGAAACTGCTTTGGAATGATCGCATCAGTATCGATGTTGGCCGTATCTAGAGGAACGACTAATCCGGTGTGTTGTTGAAAACCTGACATGTTAAATCCTCTAATTAAAGTTCACGAATATCGACAAAGTGACCAGCGATTGCCGCTGCGGCAGCCATTGCTGGGCTAACTAGGTGCGTACGACCATCACGGCCTTGGCGACCTTCAAAGTTACGGTTTGATGTAGAAGCACAGCGCTCTTGTGGACCTAGACGGTCATTGTTCATTGCAAGACACATAGAGCAACCCGGTAGGCGCCATTCAAAGCCTGCTTCGATGAAGATCTTATCTAGGCCTTCAGCTTCAGCTTGTGCTTTAACTTGCTCTGAACCAGGAACGATAAGCGCTTGAACGTGTTTCGCTACTTGACGGCCTTTCGCTACCGCTGCTGCTGCACGCATGTCTTCGATACGAGAGTTAGTACAAGAACCAACGAAGACCTTATCAACGTTGTAATCAGATAGAGATTTACCGGCTTCAAGGCCCATGTAAGCCAGCGCTTTTTCAGCCGACGCTTTTTCTACAGGGTCTGCGAAGCTTTCTGGTGCTGGGATTGGTGTGTCTACTGAGATAACCTGACCTGGGTTTGTGCCCCAAGTGACTTGTGGTTTGATGTCTGCCGCTTCTAGTGTGACAACCGCATCGAACTCAGCGTCAGCATCGGTTTTCAATGTGTCCCAGTATTCGATTGCCGCTTCTAAGTCTTCACCTTGTGGAGAGAACTTACGACCTTTGATGTACTCGTATGTCGTTGCATCAGGGGCAATTAAACCCGCTTTAGCACCTAGCTCGATTGCCATGTTACATACCGTCATACGACCTTCCATCGTAAGGTCGGTAATTGCCTCACCACAGAATTCAACCACGTAGCCAGTACCGCCAGCAGCCGTTGTTTTACCGATGATCGCTAGCACGATGTCTTTTGCCGTGATTCCCGGAGCAACCTTGCCTTTTACCTCGATTTTCATGGTTTTTGCGCGAGCTTGTTTTAGCGTTTGAGTAGCTAGAACGTGCTCAACTTCTGAAGTACCGATACCGAATGCTAGTGAACCAAATGCACCGTGTGTAGCCGTGTGTGAGTCACCACATACGATGGTCATGCCCGGTAGCGTAATACCTAGCTCAGGGCCCATTACGTGCACAATACCTTGGTATTTGTGGTTTAGGTCGTAAAGCGTGACACCAAACTCTTCACAGTTTTTCGATAGCGTTTCCATTTGGATACGAGCCATCTCACCAGAAGCGTTGATGTCTTTAGTTTGTGTTGATACGTTGTGATCCATCGTCGCAAAAGTTTTGCCTACTTGGCGAACTTTACGGCCTTTTTCACGCAGACCATCAAAGGCTTGTGGCGACGTTACTTCGTGGACTAAGTGACGATCGATATAAAGAATTGGCGTTTCGCCTTTCGCTGCAACCGCAACGTGAGCGTCATAAACTTTTTCGTATAAGGTTTTTGCTTGCTGGTTTGTCGACATAGCTTTTCTTCCTTGGGAGCATCAGTCCCAGTGTTTGTTTCGAGCCAAGTCATGCGGTTAACGCTGACTTGGCTTGATATTATTCTTATGTACTTGCTTCTAATCGGAGCATTTAGCTTATGAAGCTAAGATGTACTCGGCGATCTTGTCACCCATTTCAGAGGTAGTCAGTGCTTGGTTCTTGCCTGCAAGGTCTGCCGTTAGCTCGCCTGCAGAAAGTGCTTTAGAAACCGCTGCTTCGATGTCTTGTGCTGCCGCTTCTTCGCCTAGGCTGTAACGAAGCATTAGCGCTGCAGAAAGGATTTGCGCGACTGGGTTCGCAATGTTCTTACCTGCGATATCTGGTGCGCTGCCACCTGCTGGTTCGTATAGGCCGAAGTTGCTTTCATTTAAGCTTGCAGAAGGAAGCATACCCATAGAGCCTGTGATCATTGCACATTCATCAGAGATGATGTCACCAAAGATGTTTGAACATAGCATCACGTCAAACTGAGATGGGTCTTTGATTAACTGCATGGTCGCGTTGTCGATGTACATATGGTTTAGCGTGACATCTGGGTAATCTTTTGCGATCTCTTCAACCACTTCACGCCATAAGATAGAGCTCTGCAGAACGTTTGCTTTGTCGATTGAGTAAACGTTTTTGTTACGTAGACGTGCAGATTCAAATGCAATCTTTGCAATACGTTCGATCTCGTAACGGTGGTAAACCTCTGTATCAAAAGCTTTCTCAGTTGCGCCTTCGCCTTCACGACCTTTAGGTTGGCCGAAGTAGATGCCGCCGGTTAGTTCACGAACTACAACGATGTCGAAGCCGTTACCTGAAATGTCAGCACGCAAAGGAGAGAAAGACTCTAGACCTTTATGGATTTGTGCAGGACGTAGGTTACAGAACAATTGGAAGTGTTTACGGAGAGGAAGTAGGGCACCACGCTCTGGTTGATCGTTTGGTGGAAGGTGTTCCCATTTAGGGCCGCCAACCGAACCAAATAGTACCGCGTCAGATTCTTCACAACCCGTTACTGTCGCTTCTGGAAGTGGACAGCCATGGTTATCAATTGCGATACCACCAACATCATACTCTTCACGAGAGAAGCTAATCGCGTGCTTCTTTTCAATCGCGTCTAGCACTTTGTGTGCTTGCTGCATTACTTCTGGGCCAATGCCATCACCAGGTAGTACGGCAATCTTGTATGATTTATCAGTCATGTTAATCCTTTAATTCTTGTTACTGAGCTCTTTCGCTCGTTTTAAATTTTGTCCCTAAAGCCAACAACATCGGCTCTAGGGCTCTGTTATTGGGTGTTTAAACTGTTGCGATTCTTTGCTGTTTCATTTCAGCTATGGTGTCTGCGCGTTGAATGCTATTAATAACGTGCAGTAGCGCCTGACCAGAGGCCTCAACGATATCCGTTGAAACGCCCGTACCGTGGTACTTGCGACCTTTATAGTTAGCAATAATATCAGCTTGGCCTAAGCCATCTTCGCCTTCACCTTTCGCGGTAAGGTCGAATTTATCCAATGCAATTTCGTAACCTGTTAAGCGGTAGATACATTGGTATAAAGCATCAACCGGGCCGTTACCGACAGCCGCTTCGCATTTCTCTTCATCACCACATTGCAGCTTGATGCTGGTGGTAGACATAACACTACCAGATTGTACGCTTAGGTAGTTAAGTTTATAGAAGTCATCTTCGTCACGTAGATTTGCGAAGTGCATTAGTGCTTCTAGGTCGTAATCGAATACTTGGCCTTTACGGTCAGCCAACTTCAAGAAGTCTTCGTACAATGAATCTAGGTTGTACTCATTGTCTTTGTAGCCCATTGCGTCCATGTGGCTCTTAACGGCTGCACGACCACTGCGGCTAGTTAGGTTCAATGCTTTGTTTTTCAAGCCAATAGACTCAGGCGTCATGATCTCGTAAGTGTTCTTGTTCTTAAGCATGCCGTCTTGGTGGATACCTGAAGAGTGGCTGAATGCGTTAGCACCAACGATTGCTTTGTTGTCTTGAATTGGCATGTGGCAAAGCTGGCTAACCAACTTACTGGTACGGTGAATCTCTTTATGGTCCAAACCAGTATGAACACCTAATAGCTCCTGACGAGTTTTGATGATCATTGCGATTTCTTCTAAAGAACAGTTACCCGCACGCTCACCAATACCATTGATTGTGCCTTCAATTTGTCGAGCGCCCGCTTGAACGGCAGCAATTGAGTTAGCAACCGACATGCCTAAGTCATCGTGACAGTGAACAGAGATGATCGCTTGATCGATGTTGGGTACGCGATCAAATAGCGTTTGGATAATGCCACCGAATTCATTCGGTACTGTGTAGCCTACGGTGTCTGGAATATTGATGGTTTTTGCGCCAGCGTTAATCGCGGCTTCAACCATACGACATAGGTTGTCGATAGGTGTACGACCGGCATCTTCACAAGAGAACTCAACATCATCGGTATAGTTACGCGCATGTTTTACTGCTTTCACTGCCATCTCGACAACATCGTCGTAGCTGCGGCGTAATTTGTCTTGAACGTGAACCGTCGATGTAGAAATGAAGGTATGAATACGGAACTGCTCAGCCACTTTTAGCGCTTCTGCAGCGGCATCGATATCTTTTGCAACTGCACGAGAAAGCGCACAGATACGGCTATCTTTAATATTTTTTGCGATGGTTTGTACTGATTCGAAATCGCCTGGCGATGACACAGGGAAACCCGCTTCAATAACATCTACACCCAGTCGTTCAAGTGCATAAGCGATCTGTAATTTCTCTTTTACCGTAAGGCTTGCTGCCAACGCTTGCTCGCCATCACGTAAGGTCGTGTCAAAAATTATCACTTGATCGTTCATGGGTGCTTCCTTATATCGATAATGAATCGATTGCTATCCAAATTATTATTAAGAATGATGTTCTTTTAAAAGTGCCAGTTACAAAAAAACCCGCTCAGCGCGGGTTTTAATATTTGTGTAGTTCTTGACCCACAACTTACCCGCGCGATTGGTTCACGATAAGGAGAAGTTTCAGCAGTCGAGAAGAAGAAAAAATCATTACACAAATATCCGTAAATAAACTGTTAACACCATATTTACCGCAATTTATTCTGAGCGTCAAACAAGAAAATCCAATATCAGCGTGCATTGGCGACGTTTTGGTTTGGTTTGTGCTGTTTTGTACTGTGTTATTGGCTAAATCATCTGATTGGTGGTTTTGTATTGGGGGGTTAGTTTATCGTTTGGCTTATGTGTAGGTTAAAACTTTGTAGTAAATCTTTTTGATGGAACGATTCACCAAAAAAATCACAAGCGTGACCAGATTAATTAATCACTTGATTAAATAGTGAGTAATTAATCTTCTACTGTTACGCCTGTTTATCTCTATAATTAATCAGATGATTAATTATAGGGATGGATTTTTGCCATGACGGCACGAAAAGCGGGGCGACCTCAAAAGAACTTAGATGTTCGACAGTTATTGATTGAGCATGCTCGTGATCTGTTTGTCGTTCAGCCATACGACAAGGTCTCGACACGCCTGATTGCTGAGCGTGCGGGTGTGAACATTGCGATGATCCGTTATTACTTTGGCAGTAAGGCCGGGTTGTTTGAAGCGATGCTGCGTGAAACGCTACGACCGATGCAATTGCAGATGCAAAGGTTGGTTGAAGAAAGCAGTCATGAGAACTTTCTTGATTTAATGCGGACTTACTACAAAGAGATGGTCAAGGTGCCGAAGTTTCCGCGCTTGATAGCCCAAGTGATGAATATGCCTCCCTCTGAAGTGCAAAGAGAGTTGCTCGAAAAGGTTTTCCTCGATGTTGCAAAGCCAGCCCAAGATGTCATTTTTGAAAAGTTGGTTGAACAAGGCATCTTAAAACAGAACATGGATCCAAAATTGTGCCGTGTTTCGTATGTAAGCTTGATGGTGTTTCCTTTCATCGCTCCGCCGCCTTTATTGGCAATCCATGGGATTGAAATTAATGAAGAATTTCTTAATCGTTTAATCGAACACAACATTCAACTGATGACTGAAGGCTTTATCAACGCGCCGAGCCCTTCTTCCGTGCAGGACCAAAGATAATGAAAATAAATAAAAAACTACTCTTCTTTCCAGCACTTGCGGTTGGTGTGATTGGCCTTGTCGCCGCGATTAACTTGAAGCCGGATCTTCCAACCAAACCTGCGGGTGATAGGGCTCGCTTAGTTGATACTGTGAGCCTAGAACAACAACTGATAGCGCCGTTAGCGGTCGGCTTTGGCAAAGTGGTGCCTAAAGTTGAATGGAAAGCGATTGCTGAGGTGACAGGACAGATCGTGTATCGACATCCAGATCTTGAAAAAGGCCAGGTGATTCCTGAAGGAACGGTTGTGCTCAAGGTTGATCCATTGGATTACGAATTGAAACTGATACAAGCAGAGGCGGATCTAAAATCAAGCCAAACCTCATTAGCGAAATTGAATCAAGAAGAAGACAACCTGAATCAGACTCTTAAGATCGAAAAGAATCGCTTAGTGATCAGCAATAAAGAGCTACAGCGGAAACAGGATCTGCGTAAGAAAGGGCTGACTTCTCAGTCTGATGTCGACCTGCAACAACAAAGCGCATTGTCTCAACAGAAGCTAGTGTTGGATATCGCGAACCAAATCGCGTTAATGCCAGATGAAAAACGCGTCGCGGAAGCGGTGATTAAGGTCAATGTATCTAAAGTGAAAGAGGCGCAACGCTCTCTCGATAAGACCACCATCACTTTGCCAAGAGCGATGCGAATTGCTCAGGTTGATATCGAACAAAATCAAGTGGTTAATCTTCAACAAGAGATGTTTATTGCTCACGGGATTAATGTCATGGAAGTGGAGGCGCAACTTTCTATTCACGATATGCAAACTTTAGCCTCCAGCTTTAACCAGTTTCCTCGCGATGCTGCAGGGATCCCTAATCCTTATGAAGCGCCGATCAAAGCAAGCATTCAACTTAACAGCGGCAACTTGAACCTTAGCTGGCCTGCGAAGGTGGCAAGAATCAGCGAAACGGTTGATGAAAACCAAGCGACGGCGGGGATTATTCTTGAGATCGCTCAAGATTACTCGCAATTGCAACCAGACAGCGCAACGCCTTTGGTTAACGGTATGTTTGTCAAAGCCGAGATTGAGGGTGTCGCGAATCTAAGTTGGGTGGTTCCAGAGCGAGCACTGCATGGTGATAAGGTTTATCTGATGGATGACAATCAGCGTTTGCAAGTGGTCAATGTTGAAGTGCTTTATCGCAGAGACAATCAAGTGGTTGTGAGTGGCGAGCTACAAGCTGGAGATAAACTGGTTCTCAATGATGTCCTGCCAGCAATCGAAGGCATGTTACTGAGAGAGTCCAACTCTGAAGAGGCTGAACTTGAGTCTGATACTCAGGAGAATGCGTCATGATCAAGTTTTTCTCTCGGCACCCAACAGCAGCAAACTTGTTGATGCTTGGGTTGTTGATCTTGGGTATAAGCTCACTATCAACCATCAAACGTGAAACCTTCCCCGCTTACGATCCGCCTTACATCATGGCTGCGATTGTCTATCCCGGCGCTTCTCCACAAGAAGTGGAAGAGAGCTTGTGTGTGCGAATGGAAGATGCAGTAGACGGCTTAGCCAACATTGAAGAAACTCAGTGTGAAGCGATCGAAGGCAGCGCCCGTTTAATTCTCAAGTTAAATGAGAAAGCGGACATCGGCCGAATGCTGGTGGATGTGCAAACCCAGATCAACTCGATCAATGACTTCCCAACTGAGATTGAATCGCCTGTTGTTCAAGAGCTAGATTGGAATGAACCGGTTGTTGATATCGCTATAACAGCTGAAACGTCATGGCCAGAACTTAAGGCTTATGCGGAAGATCTTAAGCGTACTATGAAGCTTGATTACGATGTCTCTTTGGTCGAGGTAAGCGGCTTCTCTGATCATCAATATCGAGTGGAACTGGATACCCAAGCCATTCGTCAGCTGGGTTTGAGCGTCGGTGATATTGCGGATCAAATTGGTCGACAGAATGTAAAACTGCCGAGTGGTAACGTTGAAACACCAGACAAAAACTTCTTGATTCGTTTCGACGAGAGACGAATTACGCCCGTTGAACTGGAAAGCATCGTGGTTGGATCTGCGCCTAATGGCTCGGTGATCCGTTTGAGAGACATAGCCAAAATAACCGACCGCTTTGAGCTTGATGAACAGAAGGTGTTGTTTGATGGCAAGCCTTCAGCACTGCTTAAGATCAGTAAGAATAAAGAAGACGATGCGCTGCGAATCAAAGAGAACGTAACACGATTCGTTGAAGATCAAAGCGCGATTGCTCCTGATGGCGTGACACTACAAATGACCAACGATCTCTCATCTGTACTTTGGGATCGTCTAACCATGATGGTGAGCAATGGCTGGCAAGGTATTGTGCTGGTGTTCGCCACCATGTGGTTGTTCTTCAGCTTACGTTATTCATTTTGGGTGGCGGCGGGGTTGCCGGTGGCCTTCCTTGGTGGCTTGTTCTTAATGGCCAACCTTGGTTTGTCGATTAACATTATGTCGTTGGTCGGGTTGTTGATGGCAATCGGTATTATGATGGATGACGCCATCGTGATCGCCGAATCGATAGCGTCCCATTTAGACCGGGGGCAGAGTGTTGATGATGCGGTGTACAACGGCGTTAAGAAAGTGCTTCCCGGAGTACTGTCTTCTTTCCTAACCACGGTGTGTATTTTCGGTAGTTTACTGTTTCTTGATGGTGAGATGGGCGCGGTGCTTAAGGCCGTTCCTCAAGTCTTGATTTTGGTGCTGTCGTTGAGCTTGATTGAAGCCTTCTTGATTCTACCTAATCACTTATCTCATTCATTACATAAAGAAAAAAATGATAAGCCAGCGCTGCGCTTTAAAGTGGTGTTGCTTGAGAAGTTTGAGAACTTTCGTAATACCACTTTGATGAACATGGTTGAGAAAGTCGTGACCTTCCGCTACGCCTTTATGGGCGGAGTGATTACGCTGTTGTTGCTTTCGGTCGCCTTGATTGCGGGTGGCGTTGTTAAGTTTCAACCTTTCCCGGAGCTGGATGGCGATATTGCCGAGGCGCGTATCATTCTTCCGCCGGGCGCATCACTGTCTCAAACCGAGAAAGTGGTCGACAAAATTGTCGCGTCTGCTGAGCGTTTGAACAAGCAATGGAGCGAAGAGGTTGAAGAAGGCAATACACTGGTCGAGCACATAACTAGCCAATTCAATGCTAACGCCGATGCCAATGAATCTGGCCCGCACTTAGCCACAGTGCGCTTAGATTTACGCGGAGCAGAGAGCCGTAATACGGTTATCGATGACTTCATTGATGTGTGGCGTGAAGATATTGGCGATTTAGCGGATCCTATTTCATTGGTGTTCAAGCAACCCACGATGGGGCCAGGCGGTCGTGCTATCGAGATCCGAGCCAAGCATGATGACTTGAGCGCGTTGAAATCTGCTTCTTTGGATATTCAGGAGTACCTTAATCAATTTGATGGCGTGCATGGTGTGCTTGATGACATGCGCATGGGTAAAGAAGAGATCTTAGTTAAACTTCGTCCAGGTGCGGAAACCTACAATGTGAATGGGCAGATGATTGCATCTCAGTTACGAGCGGCTTTCTTTGGGCAAACGGCGGATGAGATTCAAATCGGCGTTGAGAATATTTCGATTGAAGTGCGTCTTGATAAGGAGCAAGCGGGCGACATACAGCAGCTAGCTAACTTCCCAATCATTACCTCAGATGGCAGTCAGATCCCGCTAGCAACGTTGGCGACATTAGATTTCCAACGTAACTACGTACGAATTCAACGTATTGATGGGCTGAGAACCATCAGTATCTTTGGTGATATTGATAATAAGAAAGCGAGTTCATCCGCGATTTTGGCTCAGTTCCAAAAAGATGAAGCCGCCAAACTTATTCAGAAGTACCCGGGTTTACGCTTTGATTTCGAAGGTGAGGCCAAGGATGCAGCCAAGACGGGCGCTTCGATGGGCAAAGGGTTCTTGCTTGGCTTATTCGGTGTATTTGCGATTCTTAGCTATCAGTTTAGAAGCTACTTAGAACCTGTGGTCGTGATGTTGGCCATTCCACTCGCCTTTATTGGGGTGGTCGTTGGTCACTGGATACTTGGCCATTCTTTGAGTATGCCAAGCATGATGGGCTTTGTGTCGCTTGCCGGGATTGTGGTTAATGATTCCATCTTGTTGGTGCAGTACATTCGTCACCATGTCGATGAGGGAGATAGCGTGCATGACTCGGTGGTGAAAGCCAGTCGCGAGCGTTTCCGAGCGGTATTCTTGACCTCAATGACGACAGCGGCAGGTTTGCTACCGCTGTTGACGGAAACCAGCTTACAGGCTCAGGTTATCCAGCCATTGGTTATTTCGATCGTATTCGGCATATTTGCCTCGACCTTACTGGTGCTGTTTATGATCCCTGCGGCCTACGCGATATTGGCGGATTTCGGTTTGGTGAAAAAGCACGAGCCATTAGCGCTATAGCCTTTAGCGCTATTATCATTTGCGAGCACTACTACTATTATTAGCGAGCTCTATTATCATTAGCGAACGCTATAACCATTAACACGATAGAAGTAGCGTTTGCTTGCTTATATAACGAAGTGAAAACATAGAAGAATAAAGCGGCCTTGGGTCGCTTTATTTTTATCGGTCGCTTCTGTCTCCATCCTGACTTGATCCATTGACCAGCCTATCAAGCATGGGAAATTTCATTTTAGTTCATTCAAAACGTCACTTAACTGTCATTTGTTGGGCATAACTTGAGCCTTAACTGAATAAGGATTGTTAAGGAGATCGTATGCGTACTATCGAACCTATTGTCCGCTGGGATGTGGCATTTTCTGTTTTCTGTTTAAACAACCGCTATGGCGGGCAACATGCAACGCTCAGTAAAGCGGTGTCTCATACTGGAGATGGACACCTTTATGTTTTGATTGCCTTGATTGCTCTGCTGGCCGATAGCAACACTGGTCGAGACTTTCTATTGGTGGGCTTAACCGCCTTCGCAATCGAGTTACCTATTTACTGGTTTGCTAAAAACACCCTCAAGCGCCGCAGACCAGCTGAATTCTCTTCACTGCTTCACTCTCATATTGTGCCATCCGATAAATACAGCCTGCCTTCAGGGCATTCCGCTGCGGCTTTTGTTATGGCGACCTTAATTGGACATTTCTATCCGAGCTTGTACCTCTTTAGCTTGGTATGGGCAACTGCGATTGCAGGCTCTCGAATCCTGCTCGGTGTGCACTTTTTAACGGACGTACTGATTGGCGCAGCCTTGGGCATCGCTTGTACCAGCCTCGCTATCAGCTTCATCCTGTAATTATTTTGTTGGCAACCACTGCCGAGCTTAAGTAGCAAATTTAAAGGAACATGCATGAAAATTTTATATGGCGTACAAGGCACAGGAAATGGGCACATCGCTCGAGCGAGAGCAATGGCCGTCGCTTTTCGTCAGCAAAATATTGATGTCGACTTTCTGTTCTCTGGGCGAGATGAGAGCAAATACTTTTCGATGGAAGCGTTTGGCAACTATCAGACCCGCAGCGGCTTAACTTTTTACAGCGAGCAGGGGCAGGTTAAATACGGCAAAACATTCATGAAGAACAACATCTGGCGATTTCTCCGTGAGATTAACCAGATCGATCTTACGCCTTATGACTTAGTGATTAATGATTTTGAGCCTGTCACTGCATGGGCGGCTAAGAGACAAGGTGTGCCATGCATTGGGATAAGCCACCAGAATGCGTTTCGTTATGATGTACCTAAAGAAGGGGGCAACTGGATTGAACATTCAGTTATTCAACATTTCGCCCCAACCGAGCACTCTATTGGCTTGCACTGGTATCACTTTGAACAGCCGATTTTGCCGCCTATCGTTCACACGCTGGTTGGTGAGCAACAAACCAAAACAGCACAAGACTTTACGTTGGTCTATTTGCCATTTGAGGATCTTGAGTCGATCTCAGAGCTGCTGATGAAGTTTATTTCGCACAACTTTGTCTGTTACCACCCGGATGTTATTGAGCACAGCCGAGTCGAAAATATTGAGTTCAAACCACTCAGTCATGCTGGCTTCCAATTCGACCTCAATCAGTGCTCTGGTGTGGTCGCAAATGGCGGCTTTGAATTGCCATCTGAAGCCCTCACTTTGGGGAAGAAATTGCTTCTCAAACCACTCGAAGGGCAGTTCGAACAACAGAGTAATGTGGCGACGCTAGAGGCTCTTGGATTAGCTCAAACCATGACCTTTTTAGATGCGGCTATCTTGCGTGCTTGGCTCAGTGAAAAACAGGCTGAAGTGGTCACCTATCCAGACGTGGCAAGTGCACTCGTTGAGTGGGTATTAGCAGGGAATTGGTCTAATCAAGATGACTTAAGAAAGCAACTTTGGGACAAGGTAGACTTTCCAAGTTATGCATCGCTCACCTAACTCATAAGTGTTATTTCTGAATCAGATGGCCAACTAATTCATCGGTTCAATAAATTGTAACAATTGTAACCAAAAGATAGAACAGCTAAATAAGTCGAAATCAAACTCATAAGTTACGCTTTTTATATTTTTTTATAACTCTATAAATTACTGATTTTTAGATGTTATTTAATCATTAAGATAAAATAAAATTATTCTTTATCAATCTTGTTGGTAGCTCGAGATGTATTGGTTAATAGTAATGTCAATCCGAAAAACATCGGTCTGATAAATATAAGAATTAGTGGTTATCTATTCTCATACCATTACCAATTTAACGCTGTCGAACCGACAAGAGGCAACTTGAATGTTAGATAAAAAAGACGCAATGAGTGCTATTGCAAGCTACAGAATGGAAAGCACACTTCGTGGAGTCGACTTAAATCTTTTGACTGTATTTGATGCAGTTATGCAAGAGCAAAACATTACACGTGCAGCTCACAATCTGGGTATGTCTCAGCCTGCTGTAAGTAACGCTGTTGCTCGTCTAAAAGTGATGTTTAACGACGAACTATTCATGCGTCAAGGTCGTGGTATTCAACCGACTCAACGTGCTCGTCAGTTGTTTGGTCCAATCCGCCAAGCGCTACAATTAGTGCGTAACGAACTACCAAGTTCTGTGTTCTCTCCAGAGTCGTCTTCTCGCCTGTTCAAACTTGCGATTTGCAGCCCTTGTGACATGCGTTTTGCTCCTAAGATTATGTCGACAATCAACGACCAAGCACCTAGCGTTAAACTGCATATGGATGCTGAATTCGATCGTCAACTTTCTGAGCGTATGCGTTACCAAGAAATCGACTTCGTTATCGATTACGCTCGTTTTGATGAGCAAGGCTTCTCAAGCACTGAAATCTTCCAAGACGAATTAGTTGTGGTTGCTTCTGCTTCTCACCCACGTATCAACGGTGAAGTTTCTGCGGCAGAGCTGCTTAACGAAAAGCACGCAAAACTGTCTCGCATCCATGGTCAACGTAGCTTCTCTGAGCAAGCTTACCGTGACCTAGATTGCACGCCTTTCTACGAAGGTACGAGCTTAAGCAACGTTCTTTACGTTGTAGGCCAATCTGAACTAGTAACAATTGCTCCTCGTTGGATGGTTGAACATGCAGCAAACAAAGAGCAACTTCAGATTCTAGATTTCCCATTCGATAATGCGGCGATTTCTGGCTTCCTAAGCTGGCACGAATCAAGTGAAAAGGATAAAGGACACATTTGGTTACGAGATCAGTTAATGATGATCTGTGGCGAAGTCGTGGCACTTAACTAGACACTAATCCCTATGATTTATAAGCCCTAAGCTAGGAGACTGGCTTAGGGCTTTTTTATGCGCGCTATTTTAGTGGGTAGAAAACTTAGCGTTAGACGTACTATTACTGATAACTTTGAGCTTCATCAGTTGCCTTTTCCATGATCAGAGGTACACTTGTGCGCTCAAAAAAGCTTACAGGTGTAAGCCAAAGGTAAAGAGATGGCCAATTTAGATTTTCATATCGTAAAAAGACTTCGTGACCAAATTGCCCAAGGCGGCAACCATACAGCTTTGAAGCACAAAGTAGACAATGTATGGCAAGGCATTAGCTGGGAACAGTTTGGACAACAAATCGATACGCTTTCATTAGCACTGTTGGCTCAAGGACTGAGAGTTCAGGATAAGATCGGTATCTATTCGAACAATATGCCTCAATGGACCGTGGCAGATTTTGCATCTTTACAAGCACGCCTTGTGACTGTGCCGATTTATCCAACGAACACAGCAGCACAGTCTTCTTACATCATCCAAAATGCAGATGTGAAGATCTTATTCGTTGGTGAGCAAGTTCAATTCGATGCGGCGGTTAGCCTGTTTGAAGAGTGCGAGCAGCTAGAGGTGGTTGTGGCTATGTCTGATGACATCGACCTGCAAGGACACAGCTTTGCCGTATCTTGGAATGACTTCATGGCGCGTGGCGTTGAAGCACAACAAGCTGAACTTGACGTGCGTCTTGCTGATGCAAGCATGGACGACTTGCTGACTCTTATCTATACCTCTGGTACCACAGGTCAGCCAAAAGGCGTAATGCTTGATTACACCAATATTGGCTATCAGTTAGAAGGCCACGATGAGCGCCTTAGCTTAAGCAAAGATGATGTCTCATTGTGTTTCCTACCGTTATCACACGTATTTGAGCGTGCTTGGACGTTCTACGTTCTCTATAAAGGCGCAACCAACTGCTACCTGCAAGATACGATGCAAGTGCGTGATGCGCTAAGCGATGTGAAACCGACCGTAATGTGTGCGGTTCCACGCTTCTACGAGAAGATCTTCTCTGCGATTCACGAGAAGGTATCTAAAGCGCCATTTATTCGTAAAGTGCTATTTACTTGGGCGGTGAACATGGGAGCAAAGCTTTCAGTTTGTCACCAAGAAGGTCGTACGCCATCGTTGATGCTGAAGAAGAGCCATGCGCTAGCCGATAAGCTTGTGCTATCTAAACTGCGCGCTCTACTCGGCGGTAACATCAACTTCATGCCATGTGGTGGCGCGAAGCTTGATGAGACTATTGGTCGCTTCTTCCATGCTATCGGCATCAACGTAAAACTTGGCTACGGCATGACAGAAACCACAGCAACAGTATCTTGTTGGGATGACCGCTGTTTTAACCCTGATTCGATTGGTATGTCGATGCCGGGCGCAGAAGTAAAAATTGGTGCGAAGGACGAGATTCTTGTTCGTGGTCCAATGGTGATGCGCGGCTACTACAAGATGCCAGAAGAGACCGCTAAGACATTCGATGAGCACGGTTTCTTGAAAACCGGTGATGCGGGCCATTTTGATGAAAATGGTAACCTGTTCATTACCGATCGTATCAAAGAGCTGATGAAAACCTCTGGTGGTAAGTACATTGCACCGCAAGTGGTTGAAGGCGCGATTGGTAAAGATCACTTTATTGAACAGATTGCTGTTATCGCTGATACACGCAAATTCGTTTCTGCGCTGATTGTTCCTTGTTATGACTCGCTAGAAGAGTACGCCAAAGAGCTTAATATCAAGTATCACGATCGCGTTGAGCTTGTTAAGCATCACCAAATCGTCGAGATGCTAGAAAAGCGTGTGAATGACCTACAGCAAGAACTGGCTAAGTTTGAGCAAGTGAAGAAATTCAAACTGCTACCAAAAGCATTTTCTATGGATGATGGTGAGCTGACACCAACTCAGAAATTGCGTCGTAAAGTTATCAACGATAAGTATCAAGACGAAATCGAAGAAATGTACAACGAAAAGCCTAAAGATAAGTAGTTTTCTGCTTAGATAAATTTTCAGTTGTTTAAAAATCCCCCTACGAATGTGATTGCATTTTTAGGGGGATTTTTTGTATCTAATGACACAGCACAATGTGCGAAAGCGCACACCAGCAAGCTCGCGGTTTATCGATAAATAGCGATCTATTGAAATATTAAGTGCTTTTTTTTGTCTGGTAACTAGTTTTTAAACCTAGTATAGGGGGCTGGGGTGGGTTTTATTTGATGCTTTGAGCTAATAGTTGGTTTTTTGGCACAGTTGCCGAATAACAGGTGTTAGACCAGATGATAATAAAGCGTTAAAGTTGTTTCGTATTACTGTTTGTTGTTATCACGACAGACAGCCATAGCCGAAAAAGTGGAAGTATTTCGAATTAGGCTACGAATAAGCCCTAGACTATGAAAAACCAGCCCAACATGTTCACCAAATATGATTGGAAACTGGTGAGGAGAGCAATATGACAACAAAACCTGAAACAGCAATGTTATCCGGCGCTGAGATGGTGGTGCAGTCTCTAATTGAAGAGGGTGTAGAACAAATCTTTGGTTACCCAGGTGGTTCTGTACTTGATATCTACGATGCGCTGCATGCTAAAACTGCTGAAATTAAACACGTATTAGTGCGACACGAACAAGCTGCTACCCACATGGCAGATGGCTATACTCGTTCTACCGGTAAACCGGGTGTAGTACTTGTGTGTTCTGGTCCAGGTGCGACCAATACCGTTACTGGTATTGCAACAGCCTACATGGACTCAATCCCAATGATTGTTATTTCTGGTAACGTACCAAATAACCTTATTGGTAACGACGCCTTCCAAGAGTGTGACATCGTTGGTGTATCACGCCCGATCGTTAAACACAGCTTCTTAGTTAAGAAAGCAGAAGATATCCCAGAAGTCGTTAAAAAAGCATTCTATATTTCAACGACAGGACGTCCCGGTCCTGTGGTTATTGATCTGCCGAAAGACATCTTAAACCCACAAATCAAGCTTCCTTATGAATACCCAGAAACGATTAAAATGCGTTCGTATAACCCAACGGTTACGGGTCATAAAGGTCAGATCAAAAAGGCACTAAAAGCCCTTCTTGAAGCGAAGAAGCCGGTACTTTATGTCGGTGGTGGTGCGGTTATTTCTGAGGCAGATAAGCCGCTGTTAAAATTAGCAGAAGCACTGAATTTACCCGTGGTAAGCACCCTAATGGGGCTTGGCGCTTTCCCTGGCACCCATAAGAACTCTTTGGGTATGTTGGGCATGCATGGTTTGTATGAAGCCAATATGGCGATGCACAATGCGGATTTGATCTTTGGTATTGGCGTGCGTTTCGATGATCGAACGACCAATAACCTAGATAAGTACTGCCCTGATGCGAAGATCATGCACATTGATATCGACCCATCTTCAATCTCTAAGAACGTAAAAGTGGATCTACCGATTGTAGGTTCTGCTGAAAAAGTTCTAGAGAGCATGGTGAACTTGCTCGTTGAGCAAGGCGGCACTAATGATGCAGAAGCGATTGAAAGCTGGTGGAGTGAAATCAAGCAGTGGCAAGAGCGTGACTGCCTAGCTTACGAGAAATCGTCTGAGCGCATCAAACCACAGCAAGTAATTGAAACGCTGCATAAAGTAACCAATGGCGATGCCTATGTTGCTTCTGATGTAGGTCAACACCAAATGTTTGCTGCTTTGTACTACCCGTTTAACAAGCCACGTCGTTGGATTAACTCTGGTGGTCTAGGCACAATGGGCTTTGGCCTGCCAGCTGGTATGGGCGTTAAGTTTGCTAAGCCAGATGAAGAAGTGGTTGTGGTAACCGGTGACGGCAGTATTCAAATGAATATCCAAGAGCTGTCGACTGCGCTGCAATACAATATTCCTGTTAAGATTATTAACCTTAACAACCGTTTCCTAGGCATGGTAAAACAGTGGCAAGACATTGTTTATCAAGGTCGTTACTCTAACTCATATATGGACTCTGTTCCTGATTTTGCTGCTATCGCTGAGGCTTATGGCCACGTTGGTATGCGTATTTCATCTCCGGATGAACTGGAATCAGGTTTGGAAAAAGCACTGGCGATGAAAGACCGTTTGGTATTTGTCGATATTAGTGTGGATGACACCGAGCACGTATACCCAATGCAAATCAAAGGCGAGGGTATGGATAACATGTGGCTAAGCAAAACGGAGAGAACATAATATGAGACACATTATTTCACTACTAATGGAAAACCAACCTGGTGCGCTTTCTCGTGTGGTTGGCTTGTTTTCTCAGCGTGGCTACAACATCGAGTCTTTGAACGTATCTCCAACCGATGATCCGACGCTGTCTCGTTTGAACGTCACTACTAACTCGAGCGAAATGCAGCTTGAGCAGATTCAGAAACAACTGCATAAGCTAATCGACGTACTTAAAGTACAAGAAGTGTCTGAGCTTGAGCACATTGAACGTGAGCTGTTGATGGTAAAAGTACGTGCGAGCGGCTTTGCTCGAGCAGAAGTGAAGCGCACAGCAGATATCTTCCGTGGTCAGATTGTTGATGTCACGGCTTCTCAATATACGGTTCAAATGGCGGGTACGAGCGAGAAACTGGATGCCTTCATTCAGGCACTGTCTGAAGTGACGGAAGTGCTTGAAGTAGCTCGAAGTGGTGTTGTTGGCATCGCACGAGGCGAACGTGCGTTGAAAGCCTAGACGATAAGTCTTTAAAAAATAACTTTAAAGCCGCTTTTTTAAGCGGCTTTTATTTTGTTAATTTTTTAGAGTGCTATAATCCCGCGCTGCACTTCCATTCATCTGAGTTAGCAATGCGAAATAAAAAATCAATAATTACATTGCTGATTATCTCTATCATATTGTCTTCTGCAGTATGTCTGTATTATTTGCAGCGTTACAAAGAAGTAAAACAACAGAGCTTTGACTACTCGGCTAAGCAAGCTGTTCATCAGTTAGTGTATGCCAAGCGAGATTACGATCTTCTCAAGACTCAGTTAGTCTCGGTAATGGAGCTACTCAGTCATAGCCAGAGCTTGGTTAACTTTGCTTCCTCTCCCTCAGAGCAGACCAAACATCTACTTGAAGAGGTCTGGCAATCTGTTCTGGTGAACCAGAAGTGGTATACACAAATCCATCTGTTAGATATCACAGGCAAAGAATTGGTGCGCGTTAACTACTCCTCTGATACCGGTAGAGTGACGTTTCCTCAACAACTGCAAGATAGGTCGGATTCTAACTACTTCCAATACGCTCAAAAACTAGAGGCCGAACAGATTGGCGGTTGGGGTATTGAGCTTGAAACGGAGCATGGTGAAGTCACCTTCCCTTATTCGCCGGTAATCCGTGTCTTTACCCCCGTAGAAACCCCTGACGAAAGAGTAGGCTATCTCGTCATCAATCTCGATGTATGGGGCTTATCGTCGCGTCTGAGTTTTTCACCAGATAACGATCTTAGAGCAGAAGTTCTCAATGACGCGGGTTACTTCATCGCGAGTAATAACAGCGGTAAGTTGTTCGGAGACTCTATTCCTGAAAGAAAAGGCTACAATCTGAAAAATATCGCGCCTAAGACGTGGGATGCGATCTCCAATGATCAGGTGGGACACGTTTTTGAAGATGGTAATTTGTTTGCCTTTAACACGGTTATGCTCGCGAACAGTCAAAAGGTTCATTTGCTGATTCAACTTAATCAGAAGCAATTGATGGATAGGGCTGAACCGAGCTTAAGTGACCTCTCTCAAGAAGAAGTGTTTGTATTGCTAACGGTGCTGATTTTCGCCTTCCCATTTGCTTACCTGGTGACGCACTACCGACGCCGAAGCCTGGAGAGTAAATTGGCACGCGCTGCATTGAATGGCATGTCGGCAGTGATGATCTCTGACAAGCAGCACCGCACAATGATGATCAACAACGAATTTGAGAACATGACTGGGTACTGCAAAAAACAAGTGATCGGTCAGAATGCATTGCAACTGTTGCTTGAGAATACCGACCAAGTGCTCTCAAGCTCGGCTATTTGGAGTCATTTAGAGCAAGAAGAAGTATGGGAAGGGGAGGTTCAGTGTAAGAACAAGCTGCGTATTCCTTTTACTGCGATCATGCGAGTGCATGCGGTCAAAAACAATTCAGGCAAAGTCAGTTACTACATCACCTCGTTGGTTGATATTTCCGTAAGGAAGGAGCTTGAGGTACGTTTGAGGATCTTAAGTGAACGTGACTCTTTGACTAACCTCTGGAACCGACGAAAGTTCGAAGAGCAGTTGGCCTACTATTCTCGCTTGGTTGAGCGTTACCCGAACGAAGCGACCACGTGCTTAGCCTTAGTCGACATCGATAACTTCAAGCGAATCAACGACGAACTTGGCCACGACGAAGGCGACCGTGTGATCTCTGGTGTTGCTAAGCTTCTGCAAGACAGTCTTCGTGGGACGGATTTTGTTGCACGTGTCGGAGGAGAAGAGTTTGCACTCTTGATGCCACACACCTCACTGCCAGAAGCAAAGCGCGTATTGGATCGCTTACGAATCGAGATTGAGCTAGCGGCCGGAACTAAGGTAACAGTGAGTGTTGGCTTTACGGATTTAACCAGTAACAGTACTCGCTCGTACAAGTGTGCGGATGTTGCGCTTTACGAATCTAAATCGTCTGGTCGTAATACGGTCTCTATGTGTCCTAGCTATGATGATGTCGCTTAGGCTCGCTTCTATCTAGTCCTGTCTTCTATTTGCTTCACCTCTTCAAGTCGCGCCCCGACTCCTTTTTCCTTTCCCTCTTTTTATTAGGAATCTCACTTTTGAGCGACCTATGTCACAAAATCTATACAGTTAGACTAAAGTCTAATGCTGGTGAAAATTTGAGCTAAAATGAACAATAAGTAAACTACTTTGCTTCAGATTACTTCGTGTTAAACGATGTAATAAATAGAGTGTTTACCAGATGTAAAAGGATGACACCGTTAACTTAATTCAGCTGGTTAGCTAGTCTTATCAATAACTTGAAAGGCAGCAGTAGAATTAGGTTAGCTGGAGCAAGAGTTTGGGGATCATACAGTCTGGTTAAAAGAGGCGTGGTATGTTTGTCGATTTTTTAGTGAGGTTAACCATAGGCACATTAGCCATTCTTGGCTTTCAACTTAGTGCATTGTATTTTTTACCTATGGTTGTGCTGCTCAATACTCATCACAAAGAGTTTTTTGGGTGGTAGTTCAGTCGTGGTACTGGAAACAAAAAAACGGAGCCGTTGGGCTCCGTTTTTATTTGGTTAGAATCTATCTTGGCATCATGCCGCTTCGATAACTTCTTCAATTCGTTTCATTGAACCTAGTAAGTGTTGATCAAGCAGTTCTGTTGCTTGTTCTACATTCTTAGAGAGTACTAGTTTCATGATCATTTCGTGCTCATCAATATTGAACAGATCATCAGATGCGCTTTCTGCAGACATAGCGAGGAAGCGGTAACGTTTCACTTGGTTAATTAGGTCATCAAAGAACTTAAACATGTTCTCTGAATCTGCCCCTTCAAGTAGTGCGACATGGAATTGCTGGTGGCGCTCTTCCCATTCTACACAGTCAAACTCTTCAGATACGTACTGTACTCGCGATAGCTTATGGTAAGACGTTAGTACATCCAGTTCCCAGCTCTCATCACCTGCTGCAATCGCTTTTTTAAGCAGAACCGATGATACAACACGAAGGCTTTCGTATAGGTCATTCAGTTCTTTCTTTGATACAGGAGATACCCAGCAGCCTTTTTGTGGCTCTAGCTTTACGTATTTGCTCCAAGATAACTGTACCAAGGCTTCGCGAATAGGGGATGCGCCAACGTTGTAGCGTGCTTTTAGATCAGCAACAACAAGCTTTTGGCCTGGGGTTAACTCACCATTAAGAATATCTTGGCGAATCATCTTTGATACTTTGTCAGTGAGCGTAGGACTAGACATTACAAACCTCATCTATATATGATTTCTAGTCTGCTAATCCGTCTCTTAGAAAGAGCCAATTGGAAGTTAACAGTACGTAGTTCTATTGTGATTGATAATACAGCGTACTGAAAAGTTAGGCAAGATTTTGTTTCATAAAAAAAGAGGGCCGAAGCCCTCTTTTATATTTTATGCGAATCGGTTCATTCTTATAGAACGTGAACAGATGCCGTGTTTGTAGTACCAGAAGCTACTAGAGCACCAGAAACCATAACTACGATGTCGCCTTTGTTACCTAGGCCAGATTGTAGAGCGATTTCTTTACCGTTGATGTAGAACGCGTCTGTGTTCTCGATAGAGTCAACAAGAACTGGCTTAACACCTTTAGTAAGAACTAGCTGTGCAGCTGTCTTTTCGTTAGTTGTTAGAGCTAGGATGTTTGCAGTTGGGAAGTACTTACGTACTGAACGTGCAGACTTACCGCCTTCAGTTGCAACAACAATTAGAGGAGCAGCTAGCTTCTCTGCTGTGTCTACAGCGCCTTTACATACTGCTTCAGTGATACGTAGACGTGGGCTGTCTAGACGAGAACCTAGCTCAGCTTTAAGAGCTGAATCAGTACGGTTCGCGATTTGAGCCATGATAGTAACAGCTTCAACTGGGTACTTACCTTTAGCAGTTTCACCAGAAAGCATTACTGCATCAGTACCATCCATGATTGCGTTCGCAACGTCACCCGCTTCTGCACGAGTTGGACGTGGGTTGCTGATCATAGAGTCAAGCATTTGAGTTGCAGTGATAACCATCTTACGTGCACGGTTACACTTCTCGATCATCATCTTCTGAGCGAAGATTACTTCTTCAGCTGGGATTTCAACACCTAGGTCACCACGAGCAACCATGATGCCGTCAGAAGCTTCAAGGATTGAATCGAAGTTATCTACACCTTCTTGGTTTTCAATCTTAGAAATGATGTGGATGTTCTCGCCGCCGTTAGCGTTTAGAAGCTCACGGATTTCTTTAACGTCTTCTTCTTTACGGATGAAAGAAGCAGCAACGAAATCAACGCCTTGCTCACAACCAAACTTAAGGTCAGCTTTGTCTTTCTCAGAAAGAGCTGGTAGTTGAACAGAAACGCCAGGAAGGTTAACACCTTTGTTTTCGCCTAGAGCACCGTTGTTAAGAACTTTACACTTAACTTCAGTTTCTGTTGTTGCGATAACTTCCATTTCGATTAGGCCGTCATCAACAAGGATAGTGTTACCTGCTGTTAGGTCTTTAGCGAAACCTAGGTAAGTTACTGCTACTACGTCTTTGTTACCAACAACTGTTGCGTCAGTTGTGAAAGTGAACTCTTGACCAGCGACTAGATCTACGTCGTTACCATCTTCAAGTTTGATAGTACGGATTTCTGGACCTTTAGTATCTAGAAGGATAGCAAGTTGCTCACCTTTGTTTTCCATTACTTTACGGAAGTTCGCGATACGAGTGCCGTGCTCTGCGAAATCACCGTGAGAGAAGTTAAGGCGCATAACGTTCATGCCAGCATCTACTAGTTCAGTTAGCTTCTCTACAGATTCAGTTTTAGGGCCAATCGTACATACGATTTTGGTCTTTTTCATGGAAGGTACTCTCCGGTAAGTATTGTTACAATTTGAAATTTATTTAAGTTCTGAAGATTGGTCCGCTACATCAACATTTTGTGCCTGTTGTGTAAAAGCGCGGGACTTCCAATATGTCCTTCAGAGTTGTAAGTCTTTCATCAATTTTAGTCATTTTATGACTAAAAGATTTTGATTCAATATCGGTTTTCTGTGACTTACCCCACTATATAGGGGGTAAGTTGCAAAAAAATAACAGTCAGTTTTGTAATTTTTTTTCTTTTCGGGTGCGGATTCTACCACCTAATGAGTTCAATATCACTGCTTAACAATTGTCTTAGGACAAGGTTTTATCGCTATTTATTAATTTTTTGGATCAAAATAAATGGACTAAATAGTTTCGTTGTAACTATAATATGTTTCACATCGAAACTTAATGGCCTTTTTTAAATGTCGAAACGAAACACCCAGCTTAGAAGACATGCAATTTCTAACCTAGTGAATGAAAAAGGGGAGGTTAGTGTTGATGAATTATCCGCTAAGTTCGAAACCTCAGAGGTCACTATTAGAAAGGACTTGGCGTCTTTAGAGAAAAACGGTCAGCTTTTACGCCGTTATGGTGGTGCGATTTCGTTACCGAAAGAGGTTGTCAACGAAGAACTGGGTCAACAAGTTTCGACTCGAAAGGTTTCATTGGCAAAAGCCGCTGCAGATTTAATTCGCGACCATAACCGTATCGTGATCGATAGTGGCAGTACTACCGGTGCCCTAATTCAGCAGCTTAATGCTAAGCGTGGCTTGGTTGTGATGACCAACTCATTGCACGTCGCTAATGCGCTTAATGAGCTTGAAAGTGAGCCGACGTTATTAATGACTGGCGGCACTTGGGATACCCATTCGGACTCTTTCCAGGGCAAAGTCGCAGAGTCGGTGCTTCGCGCTTACGATTTTGACCAACTATTTATTGGGGCCGATGGTATCGACCTCGATAGAGGCACAACCACGTTTAACGAACTGGTTGGCCTGAGCAAAGTAATGGCTGAAGTGTCACGAGAAGTGATCGTGATGGTTGAGTCGGAAAAAGTGGGACGAAAGATCCCGAACTTAGAGCTGGCGTGGGAACACATTGACATCTTGATTACTGATACAGACTTAGGCGAAGAATCTCAAGCAAGTATCGAATCACATGATGTTCGAGTGATCCTGACCGATCCAGCGTAAAAACAAATTTAAGTATTATGCATTTACCTTCCTATAATTGATCTTAATGAAGATCTGGCCTTTGCTTGCTGCCAATAGGAATAAAACAAAATTGATGGAGTGAAACTATGTGTGGAATTGTTGGTGCAGTAGCACAGCGTGATGTAGCTGAAATTTTAGTAGAAGGCCTTCGTCGTCTAGAATACCGTGGCTACGATTCAGCTGGTGTCGCTGTCGTCGATACTGAATCTAACCTAACTCGTGTACGCCGCCTAGGTAAAGTACAAGAGCTAGCTGACGCAGTAGAAGAGCAACAAGTGATTGGCGGTACAGGTATCGCTCATACTCGTTGGGCGACACACGGTGAGCCATCTGAAGCGAACGCACACCCACACATGTCTGGTGATATTGCCGTTGTACACAATGGTATTATCGAAAACCACGAAGCACTGCGCGCTATGCTGCAAGAGCGTGGTTACGTATTTACTTCACAAACGGATACAGAAGTTATTGCTCACTTAGTTGAGTGGGAACTTCGCACTTCAGCTTCTTTGGTTGAAGCACTACAGAAAACAGCAAAACAATTAGACGGTGCATACGGCACGGTAGCGGTTGATCGCAAAGATCCTAGCCGCATTGTTGTGGCTCGTTCTGGTAGCCCTATCGTTATCGGTTTTGGTGTCGGTGAGAACTTCTTGGCATCAGACCAACTTGCACTGCTAAGCGTAACTCGTCGCTTCATGTACCTAGAAGAAGGTGATGTTGCTGAGGTAACTCGTCGTGATGTTACTGTATTTGATGTCGCGGGCGAGCGTGTTGAGCGTGAAATCGTTGAATCAAACGCTGAACACGACGCTGGTGACAAAGGTCAATACCGCCACTTCATGCAGAAAGAGATCTTCGAGCAGCCAACAGCGCTGATCAACACAATGGAAGGTCGCATCTCTGACACTTCTGTAATCACTAATGCAATCGGTGTTAAAGCGGAAGAGATCTTAAGCAAGGTTGAACACGTGCAGATCATCGCATGTGGTACGTCTTACAACTCAGGCATGGCAGCGCGTTACTGGTTTGAATCTCTAGCTGGCGTAAGCTGTGACGTAGAGATTGCTTCTGAATTCCGTTACCGTGATTTCGTTGTTCGTCCGAACAGCCTATTGGTGACTCTGTCTCAATCTGGTGAAACGGCGGATACGCTTGCTGCACTTCGTCTTGCAAAAGAGAAGGGTTACATGTCAGCAATGACTATCTGTAACGTTGCGGGTTCTTCACTGGTTCGTGAATCTGATTTTGCATTCATGACTCGCGCAGGAACAGAGATCGGTGTTGCTTCTACTAAAGCTTTCACAACTCAACTAGCAGCGATGCTGATGATGGTAACGTCAATTGGTCGTCTACAAGGTCGCATCAATGAAGAGAAAGAAGCTGAAATCGTTCAAGCACTTCACCAACTGCCTGCTGATATCGAGAAAGCATTAGCGTTTGATAAAGAGATCGAAGCGCTAGCTCCTGATTTTGCTGATAAGCATCACACACTGTTCTTGGGTCGTGGTGAGTTCTACCCAATCGCGATGGAAGCGTCTCTTAAACTGAAAGAGATCTCTTACATCCACGCAGAAGCATACGCTGCTGGTGAGCTTAAGCACGGTCCTTTGGCTCTTATCGATGCAGATATGCCTGTAGTCGTTATTGCACCAAGCAACGACTTGCTAGAGAAGCTGAAATCAAACGTTGAAGAAGTACGTGCTCGTGGCGGTCTACTTTACGTATTCGCTGACCAAGACGCTGGCTTTGAAAGTGATGAGAACATGAAGATCATCAAGATGCCTCACGTAAGTGAAGTAACAGCGCCTATCTACTACACTGTACCGATGCAACTGTTGTCTTACCACGTAGCGTTAATCAAAGGTACCGACGTTGACCAACCTCGTAACCTAGCGAAAGCGGTAACAGTTGAGTAATCGACAGCTTATCTAAGACATAGATAATAAGAAGCCCATCCTGTGATGGGCTTTTTTATGTCTGTTAGTTAACGAGCAGTGTTAGAGCTAGCTGTAGCGTCATTAAGCGCTCAGTGCTTGCTCTAGGTCGGCCAAGATATCGTCGATGTGTTCAATACCTACAGAGAGGCGGATCATCTCTGGTGACACGCCTGCTTGTTTTTGTTCCGCTTCGCTTAATTGACGGTGTGTTGTAGAAGCAGGGTGACAAGCGAGAGATTTGGCATCGCCGATGTTCACCAAGCGCTTGAAGATTTGTAGCGCATCATAGAAACGAACACCTGCTTCATAACCATCTTTCAAGCCAAAAGATAAAATCGCCGATGGCTTACCTTGCATGTATTTCTCAGCCAACGGATAGAACTCAGACGTGGGTAAACCAGCGTAGCTCACCCAACTCACTTTCTCATGTTGCTGAAGGTACTCCGCTACTTTCAGTGCGTTCTCTGTGTGTCGCTCCATGCGTAGCGATAAAGTTTCTAGACCTTGCATTAGCATGAAGGCATTCATGGGCGACAGTGCTGCGCCTGTATTACGAAGTGGAACCGTTCGAGCACGGCCAATAAATGCGGCTTCACCAAAGGCTTCGGTATATACCACACCGTGATAAGAAGGCTCTGGCTGATTAAAGACCGGGAAGCGATCTTTGTGCTCTGCCCATGGGAATTTGCCTGAATCGATAATCACGCCACCCAATGTTGTTCCGTGACCACCAACGTATTTTGTTAGCGAGTGCACCACGATATCGGCACCAAAATCGATAGGCTTACACAGCACTGGAGTCGCTACTGTGTTATCGACAATCACAGGCACACCTTGTGCGTGAGCAAGCTCAGCAACACGTTCTAAGTCGATAATATTGCCTGCTGGGTTACCGATACTTTCACAATAAACCGCTTTGGTTTTTTCATCGATCAGTGCCGCTAAGCTTTCTGGTTTGTCGTCTTTAGCAAAGCGAACTTCAATCCCTTGGTTTGGCAGCATGTGAGCAAATAGGGTGTAAGTACCACCGTAAAGCTGAGGTGTTGAAACAATGTTGTCACCGATTTGCGCCAACGTCTGAATCGCATAGTTAATTGCAGCACTGCCTGCACTTACCACTAAGCCTGCAATACCCCCTTCTAAGGCTGCCATGCGCTTTTCTAGCACATCATTGGTTGGGTTCATTATGCGAGTGTAGATATTACCTGGCACAGCAAGGTTGAAGAGGTCGGCGCCGTGTTGTGCGTCATCGAATTCGTAAGCAACGGTTTGGTAAATAGGAGTCGCAACCGATTTGGTTGTTGGATCAGTGTCGTAGCCGAAGTGAATCGAGAGCGTTTCGTCTTTCATGAGTCTTCCCTGAACTATTGAATGATTTGTGTACTCTCATATTGCCGATTTTTTTATAAAAGAAAAGTATGTTTAGTCACATAGAAGAAACTGGACGAATGGGGCTGAGCGTTAAGCTAGAAGATAAAGGGCTAGAAAAGCAAAAAGCCAGAGCAGCGTGAACTGTTCTGGCTTTTCTAATTTGGTGGCCCTCCCAGATTTGAACTGGATTTATATCTATTTGTTATTGTTTATTTTTGTCGGTTGAAATTTTTATTGTTGTTACAACTGTTGTTACTAAAATTATTTGTTATGATTGAAGGGTATGGTGCATGTTAATTTTGTAAAGGCCAATAGCTGCGTATTATTTCACCACCTAACGTGAGCCCTGATAATGACCGCAGTCATTACTCATACAAGTTCAATCATGGCTCCACACCAACATCGTATCGATGCGTGGCAACAAACTCAACTCACTCAAGCACAATACTGCTGCTCTCACCAATTCGCCCCTTTCAGTAATCTTATAGGGTGTCGTATTGAGCTGTGATGTTAACTAAATGCATACGTTAGTGAGGAGTTTAGTCTTGACGGTAACATACTGATATTAAAATAATTGTGCTTTAATTTTTCTTGGAATATCTATGTGTTACGTGACTAAAATTACATAATAGATATCAACGTCGTACCTACTCGGTTAATAGGTTTGAGAGCTTGAGTCGTTATTCTATTTTGAGCAAACTTAGATAACAGTAAAACACGATTGCTTTCAACGTTCTGTACGCCCTCACTTACTATCATTTCTACGATTTTAATCGTTATTGAGTAACCGTAAGCAATCTATGTTTTTTTATTAAAACGATCCTTGTAAGCCGCCTTGAGTAGCTTGTTGATTGTGCGGTTGATTTTGGGTTTGGTATCACCATTAGCTAGTTCTACAAGCATATCCCATTGCTTTTGATTTAAAGCTATTTGGAAATCTTCGCTATTTGCTTTATCCAACGAAAACTTATCCGTTAAAAGCTTTAGACGGTGAGGGAAGTTAGCCGAGGTAGTGAACAAGAGGTCTAATGTCGTCACCATGCATTTTTTCTTAATGCTGGTATCCTCTACTGGAAAAAACAGGTTATAGATTTGATACTGACTCTGTAATCGGCCATAAGTCTTGTCTATCAGTTTGTCGTTTTCTGTTTTTAGAATGTCCCAACTTAAAGAGACATTTTTGCAAGCTTCGATATACATAGTTCTGATTCTTAACAAAAGGTCCTGTGCTGTTTTGAGTTTTATATCTCCAGCGATACAGTGATAAGTGAGATAGTTGATAATGATTATGTGGCTATCTTTATCAATAGCAGGGCACAACTTACAAACTAATTTCACCGCATCTAGAGTTGGATCGAGACAGATATTATCGAGCTTTTCTTTCTTTCCTTTCTCTATTCTTTCTTCCCATTCTTGAAGGATTTTTTCAGCTTCTTCCGTTGCATATTCAGTATCGGACACTCTTTCGAAAGCTCTATCCTTAGCCAATCCTTTGCGTATTTCTATCTCTTTTAAATACTGCTTATCTTTCAGTTGAGGCCATAATATCTCACCAATGGCTTTTGTATCATTTGGTCTTTCCACTAGATTTACTTTAGCGATCACCATCACCTTGAGCATGGAGTGGAAGAAGTACTTTTCTCTATCGTTTTTTAGCCAAGAAGTAAACTCACTCGTGAGCAGATTATCAACGGACTCATCGTGCAACCTATTTAGCAAGAGATCTAATTCTCGCTCTTTTTTATCTACCAGTTCTCCTTTCTCTAGCGCGGTTACACTTTCTTTAAGATTAAAAGAAAGTATCTCAAGAAAGCGATGCTGTAACTCTTGATAATTGAATAAGGCGAGATCACGAAAGTCACTGTATTCTTTTTTATCCATGTATGAGAGGAGAAGAACATAAAAGCGAAGATGTGTTTCAGTCTCATTGAGAAAACGATTTAACCTTTTTTTGTGCATAATTATTCTCAGGTGGTTATGAGCAGGTTTTTAGAAAGGTTTCTGACAGTATTACGATATTAAATCACCATAAAAGCACAGGAATTTAGCAAGGAAATTTCTTGAATTTACTTTCGTTATTGAGTTTTTCTTTGTTTTTATTTGTACAAATTACAGTAGCACCTTCTTAAGGTGGTAGTCACCTTTCTTTAAGTGAAACTGTGAGTGGTTAGGAGTTAAATAAAGTAAATTATGCATAATTAAATGCCAATGGTGCTTGAGGGATATTTCGATAAACGGATAGGTGTGAGCAAAATTCCATCTCGAACTACTCATCAAGATCATTTAACTTGCAAGCAATCCAAATCTTATTATTGGCCGTATGGAGTGCATGGTTGAGATACACTTCCTCAATGAGCGGCCAATAAGAGGGACCTATTTAAGTAAAAAGAGAACGTCATGAATATAGCGAAACATCACCAATGTCTGTTTGGTTAGTATTACTAATTACTAATCAATCAATCTATCACCTCATCACAACGTAACTCATATCACTGAGTCACACCAAGTGACTCACAGTACAGAATTAAAAATAACAGCATCAGCTTATCTATGAACTCAAACACAGGAGTAGATAAGATGAATCAACGTTCGAAGAAAAACAAAAATCTCAAACTCACCACGAAAAAAACGTTTCTGGGGCATCCGATCCAAACGGCTCATGGACCACTCTATATTCCATATCTAAATAAGATTTATGACACGATTGATAAAGCACTTAAAGCCTACCCAAGGACGATGGCCTTACGAGTGGATTTAAGATTTCCTAAGCTTAGATCTAAAGAAGAGTGCGGTAATGTGATGACAAACTTCATTCGTTCTTTACAGTCTCAGATTGATTACTCAGAACGCAGAAAAAAAAGGGAAGGGGTAAGAGTGCATCCGTGCACAGTTCGTTATGTATGGGTCAAGGAGCGCTCTACGTCGTTAGTCGATCACTACCACTTGCTATTACTTTTTAACAAAGACCGATTCAACTGGACGGGGAAGACGAAAGACCAACAAGACAGCCTAGGCTCCTCCATTGTAGAGGCGTGGGCTCGTGCTATTGGTGTTGATTACGATGAAGCCAATGGGTTGGCGTATTTCTCAAAGGACAAAGAGAACGATCGCATTGTTATCCATCGCTTAAATCGTTATTCAGATGATTTTGATGATGATTTCGATAGGCTGTTTAAGCACGTGAGTTATTTAGCTAAAGAAGAGACGAAACACTTTGGTAGCCGTAACAATAACATTGGGAGTAGTCAGCGTTAACTCAGATTAGAGCCACTGCATTTTTTTACAGTAGTGGCTTATCCCATGGGTATATACAAACAGGAGACAATTCCCATGAGATTTTTAAGACTAAAAGAAGTAATAGCGTTAACGGGATTAGGTCGTTCAAGTATCTATAAGTTTATGGACGAGAATACCTTTCCTAAAACGGTATCACTAGGTGGGCGTGCTGTCGCATGGGTAGAGAGTGAAATAGAAGAATGGATGGAGCAACGTTTAGCACTGCGAGATAGTTAATAATCCAAGCAACAGCGAGCACATCTATCGCATGAACAGGGAGCCCACGAAGGCTCTCTTTCGGTGGCTCAGTGAAAGATACCTGAATCCGCCTACGGTTGAGAGTGAGGTTATCCGAACCGTAGGGCGTCACTGGAGGGAAGGAAGTAAACAGAGTGCATGCGACCAACAGATGGATAACTTGTTTAAACGAGTCAGCTATTTAGCTAAGCTGAGACCAAGCACTACGGCGATAGGTCACGAAGTTTTGGGTACTCTCGATCTCAAGGGAATAGGGCAGCATTTTAGGGGCAAGTGCAGGTAGGAGTAGTTTGTTAAACCACTTTAGTGCATAGCTTATCATTAGACAAAAATCGCTTAATGGTATTGCTCTAGACGACTTGCACCAGATTGGAAAATTTGAGTAAGATAAATTGTGCTGTAGTCGTTTTCTTATGCCAATTTTTAAAGTGACATAAGAGCTTGTTGTATATGCTTATCTAGGTTCTCTAGAGCATAACGAAAAGCTGTTCTAGACATTTCAGCATGATTGTTTCTCAGATACTCTATGACCAGTTGAGGTTCTTTTTTTGAGAGTACTTTCAATAGCCAGCCATAACCTTTTTGTACCAAATGATGTTCGTTTTTGAACAAAAGATCAGCGACTAGACACGGGTTTAAACCAGCATATGAGTTTTTATTAATTGGATATATTAGTACTACAGCCGTAGCCCTTTGTACTGCGAAATTATCGTGCTTAGCCCATTTTAGTGTTTTATCAGACAACTCATTGTATTGTCTGAGTAGTTCGCCAAAAGCATGAGTACAAAAGTCATCACAATCGTTCCAGTCTGTAACGTACTCGAATAACCAATTTTCAAAGACTGCATACGTATCTAGCGTGTATTGTGTTTTTACTCGAAATGCCCAATCATAAGCAACGACGCCATATGCCCAGTCTCTAGTGTTGAGTAATTCTTCGCACATAGCAAATACATTAGAAATATCTTTATTCTCAATACTTTTAAAGATTTTCGCAGATATTCTACGAACTTGATTCGTACGAATTCGTTGCTCGGGATAACCAATATCTCGCAACTCTTGCTCAATTGAACCAACTATATTCACATTTATACCTTTCAAATAATTTCACAACAACACGTGTTGGCATGTAGCTGAGTTAAGTGATGAGTAACGCAGGTTTTTGTTTCGTACGAACTTAAGCTGAGCGTTAGGAGTCCGTTCTAAATGCTTTGTATATTCATGTTAAGGCTATGTTATGACTGCTTCAATTTTGTTTCCATCCAGATCTCGAATAAATGCGGCATAATAGGTTTCACCATACTCTGGCCTAAACCCCGGCTTACCTTCGCATATACCACCTAGTTTAATTGCAGTGGTATAGAATTGTTCAACAGATTCTTTAGAAGGAGCATTGAAAGCTATATGTAAACCATTACTGGGAGTCGCTTTTCCTTTACAAGGACTGCCAACCCAAAACTCAAAATTTTCACCATAAGCAGCAGCAATATTTTCTATATAGTGAGTACGTTTGATGGACAATATAGACAGAACTGAATCGTAAAATTTAACGGCTCTTACAACATCAGAAGTACCAATTGAGATGTGATTTAAAATCATTTGAAGTCCTTTATATTGTTAGAAAACCTAAAGCATGGGGCAAAAGCTTCGTGAATCCCCACTATTTAGTTCCTACCGCAGATTTAATTATTTTTGAACAATGTCATTCAGTACAAATTTCGTCTTCATTTTCACAAATGCAAACTGGCATCTTTTCTTTGCATGTATCACAGTATTCACAAGAGCAATTATCTTCAAATTCCTTGCAGTGTTCACAAACAACGCAAATGCAATCACTAGTTTTTTCACCACAGTTTTCGCAATCACCACATTCTCAAGCACTCATCATGTGGCCGCATATATCACAAATTTTATCCATTGGATCCATCATATTCCCTTAATGCTTCGTTTTTAATAGAGATCAAAAATGATGAGGGTTAGGTCTTTCTTTTACCTCAATTAGTTCAAGTATCGCAAATATTGATATTAAAAAACTAATTTCACTTCGCATTAATTCATAATGGTTTAGATGTCAGCTACTTAACCAAGCACTACGGCGATAGATCACGAAGTTTTGGGTGCTCTCGAACTTAAAAAAAGAGGGTAGTATTCTAGGGGCAAGTGCAGGTAGGAGTAGTTTGTTAAACCACACACGGGTAGGAATTCAGTGTCATTACTGAGGGATCTTGACGGGATAAGTACCAACCGATTCTGTCATGCTCTTACATTCTAGTCAGGATTGATACTTCTCGCCTTACACGTCGATATTCAGTGATTGTGATTTTTTAATCCTAAGTTCTCTAGTGCTGAGGTTTTCTTCCTTCCAGATGTTTTTAATCGTACCAATACTCACATTGATATCGTGTTGTTTTAGCTCAATCGTGAGTTGCATCAAAGTCAGGTGTGGGTTCTGCAACGTCAGCTCAATAATCTTGTCTTCTGCATACTCTGGTATGCGATTCTTACTGCGGTTCAGGGGCTTATTGATCCGCTTCAGCCCCATAGGCCCTTCCTCAGCCATTATTTTCTGATAGGTGTAAAGGGATTGGCGAGAACAACCAAGGATACGGGCTGCTTTAGATATACTACCCAACTGCTCTACTAGCTCTAAGGCTTCTATTTTCCGCTGAACCTCTTTACCGTATTCACTGCATTTACGAGGCTCAACCAGCTCGGTAATATCTAGCCTACGGTGCCCAAAATAGGCGGAAAATGTGCCATCGAACTGGCATCTAATCTCTACTTTTTGGTTTTCAATGGAATAGCGGATAGGCGAGTCGATAATATACCTTTTGTTACCAAAGCCAAACGTATGATCACGTCGTATGGTTCGATACTCTTTCTGTACGCAGATGCTGTTCAGGTCTAAATCAGGCGGTAAGCGCTTAAAGGCAGACCGTGAACTTTTGGGCTGAACACGAACATGTTCATCCCAATAATTGAGTATGAACTCTTCTTGTAAATAACGATTCGCGCCTTCCATATCGGTAATGTTGTGCAGCCTTAGTTCTGGTACAAGCCTATCTTGGAAGGTATCGAATGAGCGTTCAATGCGTCCCTTTCCTTGTGGTGAGTTAGCAAAGATAATTTCAATTCCAAGCTCCTCACAAGCTCGTTGCATCTGGGAGAAGTTGCTTCGCTTGGGACCACCGAAGATACCTGCTCTATCGACGTAGAGCGTCTTAAATATCCCTCGTTTCTCAATATAGGCTCTCATCACCCTCATACAGCCTTCGGTGGTCTCAGAGGGGAAAAACTGAGCGTGAATATCACTAGTAGCATCATCAATCATAGCAATCAAACAAGATTTCTCATCACCAAACCAGCGATGAGGGCTCCCATCCATTTGAAGCATTAATCCAGGTAACTCCATCCGCTCCCGATACTTCCTGACGCGAGTTCTGCGTCGCTTAGCACGTTTAACATGATGGATATCGTGTGCCCAAGAGCGTAATGTTTCACGCTTAATAGCGATCCCTTCGTTTTTTTTGAGGACTTCAGAGAGATGCTGCAAATTGAAATCGAAGTACTTAGTTTGTATGAGGCTTTGGACTTCTTTCTTGATCGAATCAGGGATCTTATTGACTGGAGAGCGCCCCTGATTACCATGAATGATGAAGCGAATACCTTCTTTCCGATATCGGCTTAGATAACGTTCAACAGTTCGCCGAGACTTGTTGAGCAAGGTAGTGGCACTATTGATACTGATTTTACCTTCGATAATTTTGCAAATGATATCGACAGTAAACTGAGATTTAGAATCCATATAGAACATCCTTAGCCCCTTCTAAAGTTTAATTAATTACTTTAAAAGGTAAGCCAATTTAGTTCCGTCAAAATCCCTCGGTAGTTATAGTAATGACAAAGTCGCTTGGTAGTTACGATACGACAGAATCGCTTGGTGATCACACACGGGTAGGAATTCAGTCTGTGAAGGTTTTGGACAAAAACGCGTTAAATTCAAAACTCTAATTCACTTAACTGATATTAGAAAAAGTATCTTGAAACCTTAAAGCTGAGAGGTTGCTACGGCGACGTTGAACAATGAGTCTTAGATCTCTAATCAGTCACGTTAGTATGGGTGAAGCCTGAAAGTGATAGACTTAGAAAGCGTATTAATAATAACCAACAAAAGTCTGGTGAGTGTGTTACCTTGGTTGTTATCCCTACCGCTTAGTGGGGACTTCTTTTCTTTTCCGAACTCGCATCTCGGCACTCCTTAGTTGCCCTCCTAAGCCTCACCGCAGGCTTTAATTATGTCCATTTCAACCCAAAAGTTAAGAAACATCTTCAAACTCACTAGAATTGAAAATGTAGAAATCAACAACGACGTACCCCATTTTGCACCTTGGTTACCACTTGCTCAGAAAGTAAAACCTGTCATCCCTTCTGCGATTATATATTGCGAAGGTAATTTTGGTAAAATTGATGGTAAAACCGCTAATGGGTTAGTGAGACATTCGTTAAGCTATC